>JAIRTO010000241.1 GCA_031254895.1 Deltaproteobacteria bacterium | reverse complement strand
ATAACGTAATGATGGGCTACTTCGGAATATGTTCGTATAGTACGACCGAGCTTAATATCAACATTTTCAACATTTTTTTTGTTCTTTGACTTCATAAATATTTATTAAGTTTTGAGTCTATCTTCAAATATATTCATCTTTTTTTATCATTCAGCTTTCGTTGGCGGCTATTATTGGTGAACGACAGAATAGTTAATTTTCCAATTTATCGTCATTTACTTCATTATATATAAGTATTACATCACCACCAGAAGTTGTCAACGGCTGTCCCAGATTTTCATTAAATGATCTCGACATTTCTTTATCTTTCTACGGCTCGTTTGTACATCGAACGAAAAATATCATTGTCGACGGCGCCAAAACACGGCTTAGCGATTTTTATGAGAAACGTTAATTGAGACTTTCCTCAAACATAATCCCGTTCGTCGTCCTGAACAGTCACTTTTCTCTTGAACCCAAAAGCGGCGTAAAGGATCAGTCCTCCGCCGATTACGGCCTTGATCGGCAGGGGTTCGTGAAAAATGATCACGCTGGCCAACGCCCCGCCCAAGACCTCCAGACTCCCGATTATCCCAACTTTAAAGGCCGGCAAATATTTCAACGCGGCGTAGGTGATGACTTGGGCCAAGGAGGCGATCACGGCCATGGAGGCTCCGAGGGCCAAAAGTTTCGGGCGATCGTAGGCTATTTGCACCCCAAAAGTCCAAGCCAGAGGAAAAGCGGAAAGAGCGCAAAAGAGGCTAAAGGAGAAAAAGGGCCAGAGACCGTTGTTGTCGCTGCCCAGACGACGAATCAAAACGCAGCAGAGGGCGAAAAACACCGAGCCAAGCACGGCGATGAAATGAGCGGCTTTCAGCTCCAGACCGGCGGATTCGTCCGGCCAGACCAAAAGGACGCAGCCGGCGAAAGCGACCGCCAGTCCGATGATCTCTAGAAGGCCTATCTTTTCGCGATTGATGAGCCAGCTCAAGATGACGGACATGGCCGGGTAAAGATACAAAATCACGATGGCCTGATATAGGGGAATGATGGTTATGGCCGTGGTTATGCAAGCCGTGCTCATGGCCGAAGCCAAACCGGCCAGGATCAGAACCGTCCAATGTCGCCTCTCCGGACGGCTCCCTGTCGCCAAGGCGACGAGCCCGACCAGAGCCATGCCGGTCAGTCCCCTGACCAATAAAAAGCTCAAAGCGTTGAGCTCGGCGCTCATGATTTTGAAGCAGGCGTTGAAGACCGAATAAAGGAAGGGGGCCGAAAAAGCCAACAGGTAGCCGATTTTTTGATTATTCATAATATGTGACACGCATTCTCAATGAGAATAAATTAAAATAAAAACGGAGAGATTCCCTCCGTCATAAATTAGAGTTCTAAGTAGGTTCAAATATTGATTTTTTCAAAATAGACGAGCTGAAAGTTTTGTGACTCCGGCGGCAAACATGGGCGATCTGATTTTGTTTGCCGATCGGAAAAAAAATATTGGCGATCAGTTCTGGACGGCTGGCTTTTCTCAGCCGGAACTGGATCGCTTGGGCCTCATTTTCTCAGCTGAAACAGAACCGCTTTGGCCTCATTTTCTCAAGCGAAACTAGGCCGCTTGGGCCTCATTTTCTCAGGCGAAACTGGACCACTTTGGCCTAACTTCATCAGGAGAAACTGGGCAGCATAGTTTCGCCAGTTCCGGGCGACGGCCTTTTTTCGTCAAGAGCCGACAAAAGACAATCTGCCGGCGAAATGCTCCCGGCGTCTTAGGTCAGAGGCGCCCAAAAACCTGCGCCGCCCTAACCTTCCGCCTCTCGGTCAAAACAATCCCGCCGGAATCAAGCCGATCGATTTTTCAACCGAAAAAAGCCCAGATCGGCTACGGCAACAGCAAATTAAAACTCCCCAAAAGCATTATAGAAGCTAATCGGCAGCGAGCGGTCAAAATTTATTCTATATACGTTACAGGCGTTCATTATAAGAACGGTAAAAAAATAACAGGGACTTCTCCCTGTAGGCTGACGCCGCTATTGCGGCATCATCATTTGAAGCTTAATTGTCTGGATAATATCTTGGCGACTTCGGCCAGTTTTTCGTTCAAACCTGACAGGCCTTTAATCCGGTTGGCCGGTCCGGAAACGCTTAAGGCGTAGGAAGGGTATCTGTTAAGGTCGAAGATTGGAGCGGCCACGCAGTATAGGTGGAGAGCCAGCTCTTCGTTGTCGATGGCGAAACCGTCTTGCCTGATCTTCATCATTTCCTTTTCGAGCTTTATAGGATCGGTAATGGTGTTGACCGTCAGGGGCTCGAAAGGTCCTTTGGACAAAAATTCGCTCAACTCGCTCTCCGGCAAAAAAGCGATCATGGCCTTGCCCAGAGCCGTGGCGTGAGGAGGACAAACAGTGCCGACGCCGGAATCCATTCGCAGCATTTCTCGGCTTTCGACCTTGTCCAAATACACGACCTGTCCGCGATCCAGTATGCCCAGATTCACCGTTTCGTCGAATTCGGCGGCCAGATCTCTCATATATGGTTTGGCCATGCGCCGGATCTCGAACTTGTCGGCCTGAACCATGCCCAGACCGAGAAGCTTGAAAGTGGCTTCGTAATTGCCGCTATTGTCTCGCCGGACATAGCCCAAGTCGCGAAGAGTGGTGATGAAGCGGTGAGAGCTGGCTCTGTTCATGCCCAACAGATTGGCGGCTTTGGTGACGGACAGTTGTCCGTTTTCGACGATGGCCTCAAGGATCTTCAGCCCTTTTTCCAGAGAAGAGACCTGATAATATTTTTTGTCGTCCATAAGCCGGCGAATCCTTTGAACCTTCGAATCTTTCGCTCCCTTTTTCGGGAGCGCTTTTTCGGCTGAAACGGTCTGACGGCCGAAAAGGCCATAGGAAAATCATGCAGGCATCATACTATTAAATTAACAACGAAAAACAGCATTTTTCCGCCAAACAAGAGCCCAAGACCGACAAAGCCCAAGACCGACAACCTTCGATCCGCGAGCTGAAGAAAGCCTACTATAGGCCCTTCCAAGACAGAACGCAAGTCGCCGACGAGGCCCATATTATTTGTTTTCAAGTGTCGACGGAACCGACTTTGTTGCCCCCCGGGGCCGCCGAGTCCGCCCCTTTGGACTCGAAGGCCAAAAAAAACGCCGTCATCATTTTGTCGTCGCCGAAAAAAAAACGGCTTCTCCCAAAACCGAAAAATGACGTTTACGCATAATTTTGTGCTATATAGTCGCTAAAACAATCAATAATGACAAATTTATGAGCAATAAATCATATTAAAAACATATAAATAAAATAAAGATTAACAAAAATTACGAACACAAATATTTATAACACAATTATTACACATTTTAAAAATATTTAGAAAATCTTTAATAAGCTGTCAGTTGATAGTATAATAACCCTATTGCCGATAAAAAAAAATCGCCTGGGCAAAAAACTCTTGACATCAACCTCGGTTTGTAATATTTTATTCTTATACTGAACGCTTGTCACGTATAGTGAATATTCGCGACGCAACCTTTTTTGAATCATCGAACGAAAACCGATCGGTTTTCCGTTCAAATTTCCTATTATGTTTTTGGGAGAAAGACATGTTCAAAGCCAAACATTTGAACGAGATCCGCTCGTTTATGGAAAAACAAGGCGTTCCTGGACAGGACGCCTACAACCTGCCCGACAGCCCCCTGACCTTCGCTGACGGAGCCCATTACCGGATAGAAATCGCCGGAATTGAACGTCTGTCCAATTTCAAAGCCATGCTCGATGAAGCCAAAAAAGAAAAACTGCCTGTTCACCGGGCCATCTGCACGGTCGGCGGGTCGACTTACCTTCCCTTTCAGGAAATGAAGGACCTGGCCAAAATCGCTCTGGACAACCAAGTGGAGCTGGTCATGGTGGTCGGTCACCGCAAGTCCTGGGACGTCGGGGCCAAAGAATCCGGTTTTCCTGAAGGCGTTCCGCAAGGACCGAGGCACAGAGGCAGCGAAAACATGTCCTATTGGATTGAGGACATGATGCGCTGTCTGGAAGCTGGCTTGAGAGGATTCTTGGTCTTCGACGAAGGGCTTCTGAAGCTCCTGTCCCAAATGCGGACCGAAGGGTTCATCCCCAAGGAAACCTTCTTCAAATGGTCCGTTTTCGGCGGGCAGTGCAGCCCGGCCGGGGCGAAGCTTTTGGAGGAGCTGGGCGCGGACACGATGAACCCGATCTCCGACGTCAGCTTGCCCATTTTGGGCTCCATCAGGCAGGCCGTAAAGATGCCTCTGGACGTCTACATGATCATCGTCGACAGCTTCGGCGGTCATTACCGGGCTTACGACGCTCCGGAAGTGGCCAGGGTCGCCGCTCCAGTCTATTTCAAGATTGAACCGGGCACCTCGGAAGCTAACATCTACAAGCCTTGGATCACCGAAGCCAGCCATGACGATCTGGTCAGGGCCAAAGTCAGAATCTCCGCCATCCTGCGCGAAGTCGTGGAACGTCGGCATCCGAATCTGATCCTGTCCAAAGACGGTCCGAAAGACCTGACCATGACTTGCGTTTCATAGACCTCATGGGGCCGGAGGAGGACTTCCCGCTCTTCCGGTCCCCAAAAAGCGCAGGGGATGAAAAAAATGTCCAAGTCCTCGCCTTTTGCCAAAGCCTTGACGATCGTCGATCGAATCGTCTTCCACATCGAAGAGAAAGTCGTGGCCGTTTCGGTCATCGGACTGGCTCTTGTCCTCATCACCAACGTGACTTTGCGATTCTTCAACTCGTCTTTGCCTTCCACGGAAGAATTGAGTCAGTTCCTGATGTTCTTCATCACCTTTCTGGGCACCAGCTACGCGGCCAGATCCGGCATGAACATCCGCATGTCCATGGTCTCCGACGCCCTGAAAGGCAAAGCCAAGAAGGCCTTGACCATCTTCGTCTGCGCCGGCACGGCGATCATCATGTTTTATGTGGCATATCTTTCCTGGCGCTACGTGATGAAGATCGCCTCTCTGCACAGAGTGTCGCCTATTTTGCAGGTGCCCGTCCAATACGTCTGGATCATCATGCCCATCGGCATGTTCCTGACCGGCGTCCAGTACAGTCTGGCTTTAGGCCGCAATCTCGTCAGCAAAGGCTCCTGGCTCTCTTATTCCGTGCCCATGGAGCAGGAATCGTCGGCCTTTTCCGATTTTGAGGAAAAACTTCTAGAAAAATCGACCCATGCTCAAACTGCCCAGGCGCCGACCGACGCCGACGAAGGAGGAGAAAAATGATCCCCATTCTTTTCGGCGTCATGGTCGTTCTGCTTATCTTGAGCTTCCCGATGATGGTTCCCCTCATCGTGGCGCCTCTGGTCACCGCCTCCGTCTACTATCCGACCATGGATCCGATGAATCTGACGCAGCAGATGTTGGCCGGAGTCAAGCCTCTGTCGCTGGTGGCCGTGCCCATGTTCATCTTCGCCGCCGACATCATTTCCTCGGGACAAGCGGCTAGAAGACTGACCGATCTGGTCTTGAGCTTTCTGGGGCATCTTCGCGGCGGCTTGGCCATCACCGCCGTGGCCGCCTGCACCGTTTTCGGGGCCGTCTCCGGCTCCTGCCAGGCTACGGTCGTGGCCATCGGCGGCAGTCTGCGTCCGAGAATGATCGAAGACGGCTACAGCGAATCCTTCTCCACCGGCTTGATGATAAACTCGGCCGGCATAGCCCTCCTCATTCCGCCCAGCATAGGCATGATCATCTATGGCGTGGTCACCGGCAGTTCCGTCGGCGAACTGTTCATCGCCGGAGTCGGTCCTGGAATTCTGGTGTTCCTGCTCTTTTCCCTTTATTGCTACATCGCCGCTCGAAAGATGAGCATCAAGCCTTATCCCAAAGCCACTTGGAAAGATCGCGGCGCCGCCTTCAAAAAAGGACTTTTGGCCCTCGGCTTTCCCGTGCTGGTTTTAGGCAGCATTTACCGAGGCTACGCCAGCCCGACGGAAGCGTCGGCCTTGGCCGTCCTCTACGCCTTCATCGTCGAAGTGTTCATCTACAAAAACCTGAAGCTGAAAGACATCTACAAAATCGCCCTGTCCACCGGCCTGGTGACGGGCGTGGTCTTCATTCTCCTGGCCATGGGAGCCGTCTTTTCCTGGATAGTCGGCTTCGCCAAAATTCCGGACAAGATTTTGCCGGACATTTTGGGACCGGCTCCCTCGGCCGTCTACCTGATGACCATCATCGCGATAAGCTATTTCATAGCCTGCATGTTCGTCGACTCCATCGTGGCCATCATGATCCTCTCCCCGATCTTTCATCCACAGGTTCAGGCCTTAGGTCTGGATCCGGTTCTGGTCGGCATCATCGTCACCATGCAGGCGGCCATCGGCGCCGTCACTCCGCCGTTCGGCTGCAACATATTCACGGCCATGGCCGTCTTCAAGCAGGAGTATTTCTCCACCATCAGAAATGTTTGGGGTTTTCTGGCCGCCTACTTATTGGCGGTCGCTCTAGTCATTCTCTTTCCGGAAATCTCGCTTTTCCTGAGAGATCTGGCGACCAGATGACCCCGCCAAAGCAGAAAAACCATCACGACGCCTTTCCCGCATCCACCGAAGCATGGCGTCCATCGCCGACCGATTCGGCCGGCAAAACCGCAGGAGGCAATATGCGTTCATTCAAACTTTTCGCTCTGACAGGCTTGATCGCCCTCTTCGCTTTGGCGATGGGAACAGCCTGGGCCGCTCCGTTCGAGGCCAAAATGGGTCTTGAGGAAATAACCGGCAGCGTTCAGGACACCTTCGCCCAGAATTTCAAAGCCGAGATCGAGAAAAACGTCCCCGATCTGAAAATCGAAATCTATCCCGTCGGCGTCTTAGGCGACGCCAACGACATGGCCGAACAGGTCATGAACGGAGTCATTCAGTTCGCTTGTCCGACCTCCCACCTGGGCTCGTTCATTCCCATGATCAGAATTTTCGGCGTTCCCTACATCTGGTCCAACGACATGGAAGTGAACAAAGAGCTCATGACCAACAGCAAGGCTCTCTACGAAATTCTCGGAGCTTCCTATGAAGCCAACGGAATGAAGCTTTTGGCCATTTTCCCTGAAGGATGGCAGTACTGGTCGTCCAACAAGCCCCTCAGAAAAATCGAAGACTTCGACAATCTCCGGATCAGAATCATGAGCGACCCGATTCTGGGAGAAATTTACAAAGCTTACGGAGCCAATCCTCTCCAAGTGTCCTACTCCGAAATCTATTCGGCCCTGCAGCTCAAGCAGTTGGACGCCAACATTCAGCCTCTGTTCGCTCAGGAAGAGATGAGCTTTTACGAGCAACAGGATTATATGACCAACCCCTTCGAAATGCCCTTCGTTTCCACCGTCGTGGTGAACAAGGACTGGTTCGACGGTCAGCCCCAAGCGACTCAGGACGCCATCGTCAAGGCCGCGCAGGATTCCATCGCCTACACCATCGCCGAAGCCGACAAAATGAACTCTGAACGCCAGGCGAAGATGGCGCGGATCAAGCCCAGTCTGGTCTTCTATGAACTGACCGCCGAAGAGCAGGCTCCTTTCCGGGCCAAAGCTCCCCAAATAGAAGAAATTTTCGTCAAAATGGCCGGCCCCCAGGGCAAGAAGCTTCTCGACAGCCTGAAGGCCGAAAGAGAAGCCTTGGAAAAGGCCAAACAGTAGTCCTTATCCGCCAAGACCTGAAAAAAGAAAATCCTCTTAACCCTTCAACCTGAGGCTGCGCCCAAACGCCTCAGCGATCCGCACCTAAATCCTCCTTCCGGCGCCGCGGAAGGAGGATTTAAAAACATGAATCAGGAGTACATAATGAGCAACGTCTGGGAAGACGCCCTACGAAATCTAAGCAAAGCTGCGGCCATTATCGAGCTGGAACCGGAAATATTGGCTAGACTTTCCAAACCCATGAGATTCACCGAGTTCACCATTCCCTTGCGAATGGACGACGGAAGAAAACTTTTGTTCACGGCTTTTCGAAGCCTGCACCAGGACGCCACCGGTCCGACCAAGGACGGAACCAGAATCAGAGCCAGTTTGACGCCGGAAGAAGTCAAGGCCTTATCCTTGTTCATGAGCGTCAAACACGCGGTGGCCGACATACCCGCCGGCGGCGGCAAAGGCGGCATCATCGCCGACCCGGCTCTTTTGAGCGAATTTGAATATGAACGGCTGGTCAGAGGCTTCATGCGCCGACTTCTTCCCAAAGGGGCCATGGCCGACGTCCCCGGAGCCGACATCGGCACCGACGCCCGAGCCATGGGCTACATGTTGGACGAATACGAACAGATTTCCGGCTTTCATTCCCCGGCGGCCATAAACGACAAGCCTTTCGAGCTTGGCGGGTCCCGAGGCGGACATGAAGGCACGGGCTGGGGCGTTTCCGCCTGCGCCCATATGGCCGCCCAGGAATTGGGCCTGACCGGCGGAAAAGTCGCCGTGCAGGGTTTCGGACAAGTCGGCTCCATAACGGCCCTAAGTCTTTTCAATCTTGGCTACAAGATTGTCGCGATCAGCGACATCTCCGGGATCTTGTGCGATCCGAACGGTTTGAACGTTGCGGAGCTCCTCGAATACGCCAACAAAAACGGCTCCATTTCCGGGTTTCCTCTGAAATCAGCCGCCGCCTGTCCCGACGTCCTGACCATGGACGTCGACATCCTGATTCCCGCCGCGCTCCAGAACGTCGTGACCGCCCAGAACGCCAAAGACGTCAAAGCCAAGCTCGTCGTCGAAGCGGCCAACGCGCCTTTGAGTCCGGAAGCGGACGAATTGTTGAACGGCGCGGGCAAGACGATCGTCCCCGACGTGGTGGCCAACTGCGGCGGAGCCGTCGTCTGCGACTTCGAAAGAACCCAGGGACTGTCCAACGATTACTGGAGCCTTGAGGAAGTGAAGACCAGACTCTCCAAGCGCATGGAAAAAGTCTTTCACGAAACCAGGAAAACGAGTCAAGAGCTGAAGATTCCCATGAGGCAAGCCGCCTGGGCGTTGGCTCTCAAAAAAATCCGCGCGGCCCTCCTCTGGCGAGGCTGGTGTTGAACCAAAGATCGTCCGAAGAGCCGTCGATCGCTATTTTTGTAGGCTCCGCGACGAGCGTTCAAGACGTCGCGACGAGCTTTTAAGGCTCCTCGACGAGCGTTAGAGGCGCCGCGATGAGCGTTCAAGACTCGTTGAGCCAAAAATAGCCTCGTCGCCCCGGAAGAGTCCGATTTGTCCGCGACAGTTCGAGACTGCTTTCGGGGCGACCCCTTGGTTTTCGATCGTCCGAATCCCGGCTTCAAGCCCGAAAAATCGGCTAAAAAAAAACGCCTTTCGATTTTTTTAGGCTAAACTGAAGTCGCCAAAAATGAGGTTGTCATGAATTTTGCCCTAGACGAATATAAGGAGCGACTCGAGAAGGTCAAGGCCTCGATGAAAGAGCGCGGCTTCGAGACCATCGTCGTCAGCGATCCCAGCAACATGCACTGGCTGACAGGTTATGACGGCTGGTCGTTCTATGTCCATCAAGGCCTGGTCGTCTCCCTTTCCTTGAAGGAGCCCATATGGTGGGGACGAGGAATGGACGGCAACGGAGCCAAATTGACGACTTGCCTCTCCGACGACAGCATCAGACCCTATCAGGACGACTACGTCCAAAACCCCTTAAAGCACCCTATGAGCTTTGTGGCTCAAATCCTTAGGGACAACGGCCTGGAAAAAACAGTCGTCGCCTGCGAACAGGACAACTACTGGTACACGGCCAAATGTCAGGACACTCTGACCAAAGAACTGGGCCAAGCTCCTCTGGACGCCACGGGACTGGTCAACTGGCGCCGGATCATCAAAAGCGAGGCGGAGATTGATTTTCTGAAAAAAGCCGCCGTCGTCTGCCGAGGTGTCATGGATGCGGCCATTGACAACATCCGCCCGGGCAAAATGGAAAGAGCCGCCGCCGCAGAAGTTTACAAAGCTTGCCTGAACGGCCAAAACGGCGTCAGCGGAGATCACCCGGCCATTTTTCCCATCATGCCCACCAATCAGAGGACGACTTGCGCCCATCTGGGCTGGGATCCCAATCGCGAATACGAAAACGGCGATCTGGTTCTTTTGGAGCTCTGCGGCGTCCATCAACGCTACCATTGCCCCCTCTCCAGAACGGTCTTTCTTGGCCAGCCGCCGGAAAAGCTCCGCCATGTGGAAAAAGCCGTTCTTGACGGAGTGGAAAAAGTCCTGTCCTTCATCAAACCGGGGGTTTTGGCGGAAGAAGTCGAAGCCCGCTGGCGGGAGGCGACCGCCCCTTACGGAGTCGTCAAGCCGTCAAGGCTGGGCTACTCCATCGGGGCCAGCTACGTTCCCGATTGGGGCGAAAGAACCATCAGCCTAAGACCGGGCGACAAAACCGTCCTGGCCCCAAACATGGCCCTGCACATCATGCCCGGCATCTGGGAAGACGATTTGGGCTTCGAGTCGAGCGAACCGATCCTGGTCACCCAAAACGGCTGCCAGCCCCTCATGGACTACCCCAGAGGCATAATAACCCCCAAATGACGAACGCGAAAAGCGTCCGCCGGGATCTCCGGATCCGCCGAAACCGCCGGAACAATCAGACGCTTCTGACGAAACGTCATGTTCCGGCGGATCTCGCCAAGACGAATCTTGGTCGGCCAAAAAAAGTCTTGTCCGACGTGCAGTTTGTTTTAGTTTTCCCCATTTTAAATATTTTTAAATTTTTAAGCTATTTAAATTTTTGACCTTTTATAAGTTAACTCTTTTTGCTTTTTGATTTTGATTTTTGATTTTGGATTTCGCCTCAAGCGGCCCCCGGCCGCCTGAGGCGAATCGTAGCCGACCGCCCCGGACGGCGCCATATTTTTTGCCCCTCGGATCGAGGTAAGACATGGACGACATCACAAAACTCGTCAGAGATTGTTCCGCCGACATGATCAGTCTGCGGCGCGACATCCACCAGCGTCCGGAACTTGGCTATCAGGAAGAAAGGACGTCCGGCCTGGTCAGAAAATATCTGGCCGAGACTCCCGGCCTGGAAGTCACGACCATGACCAAAACAGGGGTGGTCGGCCTCCTCAAAGGCTTGAAAAAACCCGACGAAACGGAAAGCGGGCCCGAAAAGTCCCCTTCGCCGACCCTTCTTTTGCGGGCGGATTTGGACGCCTTGCCTTTGACGGAAGAAACCGGCTTAAGCTTCGCCTCGACCACGCCTGGCGTCATGCACGCCTGCGGTCACGACGCTCATACGGCCATCCTCGTCTACGCGGCCAAAATCCTGTCGACCCTGGCCGACTCCTTCGCCGGCAACGTCAAATTCGTCTTTCAGCCCAATGAAGAAGAGGTGGGAGCCTACGCCATGATCGAGGAGGGGGTTTTGGACAACCCCAAAGTGACGGCGGCGGCGGCCCTGCATCTGTGGGCGCCTATAGAGCTGGGCAAAATATCCGTGGCCGACGGAGTCTCCTGGGCCGGGATGGATCATTTTAAAATCAAGGTTGTCGGCGTCGGCGGTCACACCGGCTCGCCTCACCTGGCCGCCGACCCGATTCTGGCCGCCGCCCAGATAGTCTGCGGAGCGCAACTTCTGCAAAGCCGAAACATCGATCCCCTTTTGTCTTCGGCTCTGGTTTTCGGGCGCATAGAAGGCGGCAAGACGGCCAACGTCATCCCCCCGGAAGTGGAGCTGGAAGGCACCCTAAGATATCTCTTCGACGGCCGGGACGATAGTCCCAGCCGGCCTCGGACGAAATTTAAAGCTTTGGTCGAGAACATCGCCGTCGCCTACGGCACGAAAGCCGAAGTCGACTATTACTGCTCCCAGCCTCCCTTGACCAACGACCCGAAGATGGCTTCCCTGGCGCGGCAAGCGGCCTCGGAAACCCTTGGACCGGAATCGTTGACCGCCTTTTTGAACATGGGCGGAGAGGACTTTTCGGAATTTTCGGCCAGAGTTCCTTCGGTCATGGCCATGATTGGGGCGGGCAGCGTCGAAAGCGGGGCCATCTATCCCCACCACAGCCCCAAATTCCTTCTGGACGAAAGAGCCCTGCCCATCGCTCTGGAGTGGCTGTGCCGCCTGGCCCTGGCCTACTTCAAAAATCCGAAGGCCGTTTCAGCCATGACCGATTGACGGAATGCCCAGTTCGCCGAAAGCTTGGCTTCAAACACATTTTTCCAAAATAGAGTGATTTCATGCCCGAAACAAATTTCCCCAATCTCGCCGACGTCTTCATGGCCAGAAAACGAATCAAAAACATGGTCGTCAAGACGCCTTTGATCAAATCGACGTCCTTAAGCCGCCTGGCCGGCGCCGACGTCTACCTGAAGCTGGAGACGGTTCAGCCGACCGGCTCGTTCAAAGCCAGGGGAGCCGCCAACAAGATAGTCTCTTTGAGCCCGGAGCAGAAAGAGAACGGCGTGATCGCCTTTTCCACCGGCAATCACGGCCGGGCGGTGGCCGAAATGAGCCGGCGCTTCGGCTTGAAGTCGGTCATTTGTCTCTCCGAACGAGTCCCCTCTTTCCGGGTCGAAGCCATGCGGGCCTTGGGTGCCGAAGTGGTGGCTTACGGACAAAGCCAGGACGAGGCCTACGCCAAAGCCCTGTCCATCCAAAAAGAGAGAAATCTGACCATGGTCGCGCCCTTCGACGACCCTATGGTCATCTCCGGACAGGGCACCATCGCCCTGGAAATCTTTGAGGATCTGCCTGAGACGGCCAGCGTGGCGGTGCCTTTGTCCGGCGGAGGACTCTTCGCCGGCGTGGCCATGGCCGCCAAGTCCATAAATCCCAAAACCAAGCTGATAGGCGTCTCCATGGCCGTCGCTCCGGCCATGATCAGATCCCTTGAGGCGGGAAAGCCCGTCGAAATACCGGAAAAAGATTCTTTGGCCGACGCTCTTCTCGGCGGCATAGGCCTGGACAACCAGTACACCTTCCCCATGACCAGACAATATATAGACCAACAAATCCTGGTCTCCGAAGAAGAGATCGGGGCGGCCATGGTCCACGCTTTTCTGAACGAGCGTAGGGTCATCGAAGGCTCCGGGGCCGTGGGCATAGCGGCCTTGCTGGCGGGCAAGCTCAAGACGCCCGGTCCGATCGTTTTGGTGATCAGCGGCGGAAACGTGGATCCGCGCCAGCTTCACGACCTCGTCGCCGCGAAAATTGACCAATAATCATCTTTTTGGTTTTTTGTTTTTCGTTTTTTTGTTTTTCGCCATATTCCTTAATTGACGAATAATCTGTCTTTTCTTCGTTTTTGTTTTTTGAGTTTTTTGTTTTTCGGAATCTTCCTTTAAGGAGACGCTCATGAATAAACAGCCTTTATTTGATGTTTCCGAATATCAGGCCAGATTGGCCAAAACCAAGGAGAGCATGTACCGGCAAGGCGTCGAAGTCCTTTTGGTGACCGATCCGGCCAACATCAACTATCTCTCCGGCTACGACGGCTGGTCCTTCTATGTTCATCAGGGGCTTCTGATCCTCATGGATCAGGCCGAACCGATATGGTTCGGCCGAATGCAAGACTCCAACGGGGCGAAATTGACCACCTGGCTGAACGACCAAAACATTCGGGGGTATCAGGATCACTACGTCCAGTCCAATTTGCGGCACCCCATGGATTTCGTGGCCGATCTGCTCAAAGAGTTCGGCGCCGACAAAAGGTCTCTAGGAGTCGAGCTGGACAATTACTACTTCAGCGGCCAATGCCTTGAATCTCTGACCGAAAATCTGCCCTTGGCCTCCATCATGAACGCCAATCTCCTGGTCAACTGGGTCAGACTGATAAAGTCCCCGGCCGAGATCGGCTACATGAAAATGGCCGCCAAAATTGTCGAAAAGGTCATGGCCAAAGCGGCCGAGGTCATCGACGCGGGAGTCAGGGAAGGCGACGCGGCCGGAGAAGTGGTCAAGGCCCAGCTTTGCGGCACGCCCGAATTCACCGGCGATTACGCCTCCATCATGCCCATCATGCCCTCGGGCATCAGGACGTCCACGGCGCACCTTTCCTGGGTGGACAGAAAATACGAGACCGGAGATCTGGTTCTTCTGGAGCTGGCCGGCAACAAACACCGCTACCACGCGCCTCTGTCAAGAACTCTCATCGTCGGCAAGGCCCCGACCGCTTTGGAAGAAGTGGCCAAAGGCGTCATAGGCGGCCTGGAGGCGGTTCTCGACTTCATAAAGCCGGGAGTCACCGGCGAAGAAGTCGAAGGCTGCTGGCGCAACGCCATCAGCGGAACGAAAGTCGTCAAGGAAAGCCGGATGGGCTACGCCTTCGGCCTCAACTATCCTCCCGATTGGGGCGAACACACCGTCAGCCTCAGACCGGGAGACAAAAACGTCCTCGAGCCTGGCGCGACCATCCACGTGATGCCTGGCGTCTGGCTGGACGAATTCGGGTTCGAATGCAGCGAGCCTATCGTCGTCACTGAAACGGGCTGCGAATGCCTGGTCAATTACCCGCGGGAGCTTATTCGCAAATAACCCCGCCAAAAGCCGCGTCGCTTCGGGAGGATTCGTCGAACTTTTCGCGAAGGGAAACCGAGGCGGCGCCTAGAAATATAGGCAACAGATGAAAAGAGAAATAGTCTTCACGCCGGCCGCCCCTCCGCCTGGGCCTTATTCCCAGGCCATCAAATACGGCCAGCTGGTTTTCGTTTCGGGCCAAACCCCCGAAGATCCCAAGACCGGAGCTCCCGTCAGGGGAACGATGGCCGAGCAGACCAGAGTCGTCCTGACCAACATAAAGGCCATATTGGAAGCGGCCGGCTCTAGTCTGGAAAAAGTTCTGAAGGTCAACATCTACTTAAGCGACATCACGAAAAAGCCGGAGATGAACGAAGTCTACCGCGAATTTTTCAAAACCGATCCTCCAGCCAGAATCGCCATGGCCGTAGCCGGACTCGACGACGGGCTGGACATCGAAATAGACGTCATAGCCGCCTCCGACTAGAAATGCTCATTTCGAGTCAAAACCGCACTCCGTCCCTGTACGTACCTGTACGCCCCAGTTTAAACCCGCCCATCCCCCTGATCCGATTTTTCGGATCAGGGGGCCCTCCCCTCTTCTTCTTCTCCCCCTCTTAGGCGACAGCGACGACGCTTCGCCAAAAGGCCATCTTTTCGGCGAACTCTCGCTTTCTTCCCTTCACGTCCGTCCCTTTTCTTCACTTCTCTTCATGCCGTCCCAACTTCCCTTCTCTTCATTTACCTTCTCTTCACTTCATGCCGTCCCAACTTCACTTCTCTTCATGCCGTCCCAACTTCAGCTCTCTTCAGGCCGTCCCTGCTTCAGATCTCTTCAGGACGTCCCTGCTTCAGCTCTGCCTGAACCGACAAATGGATCAACTTAGAATTCTCCCTAGACAAGACGGGCAAAATGCTCCAACTTTTCCTCCTCTATTTTGGCGCCGTAATTGCTTAAATATCGACTGACCTCTCTCTCTTCCTTTGGAAGGCGGAGCGGAGAGCTTTCTCCTGGTCTTTTGACCAGCCTGTTCTAGGGATGATTTGGCATGTTTGAAATGACGACGCGACAAACGCGAAGCCGTCTCGAATTGAAGACGAACCCGGATTGGATCTTAGGCGAACGTTTGGGACCGGCCTTCCTGAGCTACCGACGGCGTTTCAAGAGAATAGAGCGGCGATTGGAAAACAGGCCGCCGGCGCCGATGCATCTGGACATCGACGTGACCACCGTCTGTCAGCTCGCTTGTCCCATGTGTCCAGCCAGTCTCGACGGCGCGGAAAATCCTTTTCCCGGCTTCGGCCTTTTCATGGACGAAGAGATCTATTTCGAAGTCCTAAAGCAGGCTCAAAACAAAGGCGTCCCGTCGTTGCGTCTGGGGGTGACTGGAGAACCTCTTTTGGTCCCTGATTTGGATCAGTGGGTCTTCGCCGCCAAAGAGGCCGGCTTTTTGGACGTCGCCCTCGTCACCAACGGTCAGCTTCTGGACGAAAAGACCAGCGAAAGGCTCGTCAAGGCGGGCCTGACCAGACTTATGATTTCCGTGGACGCGGCTTCCGCCGCCGTTTACGAAAGGGTTCGTCCCGGCGGAGATTTCGAGCGGCTTTTAGGCAATATCGAAACTTTCCTCAACGTCAGACAAGACCTGGGCGGCCCATTGCCTCTCCTCCGACTCAGCTTCGTGGTCATGGGCTCAAATAGGGCCGAAATGGACGCTTTTAGGGAAAAATTTGCAGGGTCGGCCGATTATCTGGCCTTTCAGGATTATTTGCGCATCGTCGGCCCGACGACGCAGGCTTTGCGGACTGACGAGGATCATCTCGAAACGAAGCCTTTCTCATGCCCCGACCCTCTGACCAGATTGGCCATCTACGCCGACGGCTCCATGTTTCCCTGCTGCTCCGACTTCGGCCGACTCGAACCCGTCGGCAGCCTCTGGGACATGAGCCTGGAGCAGGCCTGGAATTCTCCTAGGGCTCTGAAACTGGCCCAGCCGGAGGGCCGAAACTGTCTCTCTTGTCGGAAATGTCGGGAGGCCAGCCGAAATGACGCCGCCGAGAGCCTCTCCGGCGACGATGAGGAGGCTGACCCGGAAAACCCCTGGCCCTTGCCCTTAAAGGCTCTAGAGGAACTTGGACAAGAAGCCCGTCGATTCGGGGCCAGATGAGCGCCTTCGCCAGGGACGTCCCGATTTTCGGCTCTGCCTGGCGCGGCATCCCAAGACGACGAGCCGACGAAGAACCGAATTTTCCAAACTAGTTCTGGCCACAGATTCGTCAATAAAAAAAGACTTGACCGGCGGGGACAAATCCTTCCAATCTTTGGCTAGACAAAAGGTTTGACGAATGAACCAGCGAACGAACGAACAAGAAAGGAAGCAAACAAGCAAGCAAG
>JAIRTO010000115.1 GCA_031254895.1 Deltaproteobacteria bacterium | reverse complement strand
AGACGGCCAACGAAAAAGGCCCCGGAGGCGCCAAAAAAAAACGGCCAAAAAGACAAAAAGACGGCCAACGAACAAGGCCCCGGAGGCGCAAAAAAAAACGGCCAAAAAGTCAAAAGCGCGGTTAAAACGAAGACGGTTTTTTTTCGATAGGTCAAAAACGTTCTTCGAGGGCGCAGTTTCGAAGTTTTAGGGCGAGCGTCTTTTGTTTTCGCGTCGGGGCGGCCGTCGAGCGGTTTGACCAGGCCAGAGTCCCGTCGTTTCGACCGTTTTTAGCCCGTTTTTTCCGCTTTCCCGCATGTATTTGGTATTTGCGACTCTTGCCGGAGCCAGGGGCATTAGGCTAGAATCGATCCCCTGACTATTCGAAAGTCCGTCGGAGCGTCGAAAGGAGAAGCCCGTCATGTCCGAATATGATGTTTTCCAAGAGGAAGCGGCCGAAGAGGCTCCTGAGCGAAATCTGTCACAGATTGACATCAGAGTCGAACAAGGTCTTCTGGGCGCCATTTTGTCCGACTCCAACGAAGGCATGCCCATGGTTTTGGAGACCAAACTCGAAAATAGCGATTTTTTTCGGCCGGCGCACGGGATCATCTACGAGACCATGAAGGAGATGTACAACACCAACTCCGGAGTGGACATGCTGACTCTGACCAGCCGATTGCTCCAGAAAAAGAAGCTCGACGAAGTCGGCGGAGCCTCTTACATCTCCGAACTGTACGATCAGTTCGGCATGCCCGGCAATGTCCGCACCTACGCCAACCTCATCGTCGAACGCTCCATGTTGAAGCGCCTTTTGGGCGTCACCGGTCACATCGCCGACCTATGCCGTTCCAACCCGCCTTCGGCTGCGGGAGTCCTGGACGAAGCCGAAGCGGAAATATACAAGATAAGGGATTCTCGCGAGGCCAATCGCCTGGAGCACGTTTCCAAAAATATGGGCAAGGTCTACGAACGCATCATGGAGATGAAGGAGAAAGGGGGGATCACGGGCATCCCCACTGGCTTCAAGTTTCTGGACAAGCAAATTGGCGGTTTCCAGAAGACTGATTTAATCGTCATCGCCGCCAAGCCGGGCATAGGAAAAACGGCCTTGGCTTTGACCTTCGCCCTGAACGCCGCCATTCCTTCCATTAGGCAGGATCACGGCAATTTTCGGGCCTGCTCCGTGGCCATATTCAGTTTGGAGATGGGCTGCGAGCAGCTTCTCCAGCGGCTTTTATGCCAGTTGGGCCGACACGATCTCAACAAACTCAGAACCGGCCTGATAGACGAGGAAGAGCTGCAACAAATGGGGCATAACGCCACTTTGCTGCATCAATCCAGAATTTTCATAGACGACACTTCCGGTCTCAAGCCCATAGAGCTTAGAGCCAAGGCCAGAAGACTCCAAAGCAAGCTCAAGCGAGAGGGGCACGAGCTGGATCTGATCGTGGTCGATTATCTTCAGCTCATGCGGCCGGACGGCAAGCACAACAATCGCGAACAGGAGATTCGCGAGGTTAGCGGAGCCTTAAAGTCTTTGGCCAAAGAGTTGGATGTTCCGGTCATAACTCTGTCCCAGCTCGTCAAGGGCGCGGACGCCGCCGACCCGAAGCTTTCGGATCTCCGGGACAGCGGGAGCATCGAACAAGATGCGGACATGGTTTTTTTGCTTCGCCGGAAAGATGTCGGCAAGGAGAAAGACAATCCCGACCTCAAAGGTTTGGCCGAGCTCGACGTCGCCAAACACAGAAACGGACCCACGGGCGTGGTGAGAATGATCTACCTCGATTACTGCACCACTTTCTTGCCGGCCGCGAACATGGAAGCCTTTCGCAAATGACGCTTTAGTCCGGCCGCCCGCATCTGACGCATCTGACGCATCTGACGCATCGACGCCGACGCGAAGGGAAGGAAAGAGAAGTGAAGGAAAGGGAAGGGAAGGGAAGGAAAGAGAAGTAAAGCAAAGGAAAGTAGAGAAAAGGGAAAGGCCTTAGAATAGCCAGAGAGCGGGCTGAGGCCTTTTGGCCGCGCGGCCAAAAGGCCTCTTTTTAGGCGTCGAAACGACGCCTAAAAAGAGGACGGCCCCCGGCTTGACAGCCCCGTTGGGGCTAAGTAAAATCAAGCCGATTCGAGCCCTCGAAGGACTTTTTCTTGGCGGCCAAAAGTTTCGCGAAAAGCGCTTATTTCGCGGAACCGTTTTTTTTGTCGTCCGAAACTTTTGGGCCGATTTCTTGAAGAAAAATAGGCTTGTCCGTTTTTTTTTGCAAAAGCCTCGCCCGTTTCCTGATGACGGGAATTTTCTTCAAGTTGACAACGTTAATAATCTCTCCGAAAAAGAGACATGAGGATTTGAAAAATGGCCAAGTACGATCCAATGACGGTCGAAGCCAAGTGGCGCGATCGTTGGGAAAAGGACGGAACGAACGAAGTCGATCTGGCCGAGGCCAAAAGGCCTTTCTACAATCTGATGATGTTTCCGTATCCTTCGGCGGAAGGACTCCATGTCGGAAATCTCTTCGCTTTCGTCGGTTCGGACATTCAAGGCCGTTATCATCGCTTGCTGGGCTATGACGTCTTCGAACCCATGGGCTTCGACGCTTTCGGCATGCATTCGGAAAATTTCGCCATAAAGACCGGCCGCCATCCGGCGGAGATGGTGCCGAAGAACATAGAGCGCTTTCGGGAAGGGCAACTGAAAAAAGTGGGTCTGATGCTCGACTGGCGCCACCAGGTGGACACCACCAGCCCGGAGTATTATCGCTGGACCCAGTGGATGTTCGTGACTCTGTACAAAAACGGCTTGGCTTACCGCAAAACCGGTCAGGTGAACTGGTGTCCCGGCTGCAAGACCGTTCTGGCTTCGGAGCAGGTCATCGACGGCCTGTGCGAGCGCTGCGACAGCGAAGTCACCAAAAAAGAGATGGCTCAGTGGTATTTCAAAACCACCGCTTTCGCTCAAGAACTGCTTGACGAGCTCGACTCGCTCGACTGGTCGGAACGGACCAAGGTGGCTCAACGCAACTGGATAGGCCGAAGCCAAGGGGCCGAGGTGAAATTTGCGGTGGTCGGCGGAGAGAGCTTCAGCATCTTCACCACCCGGCCGGACACCCTTTTCGGAGCCACCTACATGGTCTTTTCTCCCGAACATCCCCTGGTTCCGTCTCTTTGTTCGCCGGAGCAGCGGGAGGCGGTCGAGGAATATCGTCAGCACTGCCTGACCTTGACCGAGGTCGAGCGTCAAGCCGAAGGACGGGAAAAGACGGGGGTGTTCACCGGATCCTACGCCGAAAATCCGGTCAACGACCAAAAAATCCCCATCTGGGTGGCCGATTACGTTCTGATGGGCTACGGCACCGGGGCCATCATGGCTGTCCCGGCTCACGACGTCCGGGACCACGAGTTCGCCAAAAAATACGGTCTGCCCATCATAGAAGTGGTGTCTTCCGGCGAAGAGGGCGTCGACGTGCAGGCGGAGGCCTACGTAGGCGACGGACGCCTGGTCAATTCCGGAGAATTTGACGGTCTTCCGGCCAAGACGGAAGGTTTGACGGCCATAACCAAGAGTTTGGAAAACAAAGGACTGGCCCGGTTCACCACCAACTATCGTCTGCGGGATTGGTGTTTGAGTCGTCAACGCTACTGGGGGCCGCCGATTCCCATCATCTACTGCGACGAATGCGGAGCGGTTCCGGTGCCGGAAAAAGATCTGCCCGTGCTTTTGCCGTACATCGACGACTACAAGCCGGACGGTTCAGGTCTTTCCCCGCTGGCCAGGATCGATTCCTTCCACAAGACGACCTGTCCCAAGTGCGGCGGCCCGGCCGTCCGAGAGACGGACGTGTCCGACAATTTTCTGTGTTCGGCCTGGTACTTTTTCCGTTATCCCTCGACGGAGTTTTCAGATCGGCCTTTCGATCCCGCCTTGACCAAAAAGTGGCTGCCGGTCGATCTCTACGTCGGCGGCAACGAACACGCGGTTCTGCACCTCCTTTACAGTCGCTGGCTGTGCCGAGCTCTTGAGCGGTGCGGCTGCGTGGATTTCAGCGAGCCGTACAAGAAGTTCGTGGCTCACGGCCTCATCATAAAAAACGGGGCCAAGATGAGCAAATCGAAAGGCAACGTGGTCAATCCCGACGAGTACATAGAAACCCTAGGGGCGGACAGTTTTAGGATGTACCTCATGTTCATGGGCGCCTATCTGGATGGGGGAGATTTTCGGGACGGCGGCGTCAAAGGCATGAAGGCCTTCTTGGATCGCCTCTACACCGCCGCCGTCGCTCCGGAAGGAGAGACTTTGGACGAGAGCGCTCCGACCGACAAGGAGACTCTCTATGCGCTCAACTACGCCGTCAAGTCGGTCGGAAACGACTTGGCCCGGTTTTCCTACAACACGGCCATAGCCAGATTGATGGAATTGGTCAATCACTTGACCAAGCATAACATCCGCAACAAGACGGTCTCTTCCGTCATGGCCAGGCTTCTGGCTCCTCTCGCGCCCCATTTGGCCGAAGAGATTTGGGAGCAGCTGGGGAATGTCGGAAGCGTCTTCGACGCCGGTTGGCCGGCCTACGACGAAGAGGCTTGTCGCAGATCGGAGGTCGAGTACGTCATTCAGGTCAACGGCAAGCTCAGAGGCAAGCTTAATCTGGCCGCCGGTCTGTCTCCCGAGGAGATCGAGCCTCTGGTCATGAACAGTCCGATCTTGGTCAAATGGCTGGAAGGCAAAACCGTCGTCAAAAAAATATACGTCCCCGACAAGCTGGTCAATCTGGTGGTCAAATAAAGGGGCGATAGGGCCATTTCGGAGTTTTCCTTTCGGGGTCAAGTCGGCTCTCGGCTGGGCGACCCGCAGCTGGTCGCCCATCGGCTTGGCGGCCTGGTTTTTAAGACTTGGCCTTCATTTTCCTGAACGTCTGGCTTTCCTGAATGTCTGGCTTTCCTGAACGCCTGGCTTTGACTCGCCTTTTTTGGCCGTTCGTCATTGATTAGGTTTTCCTTGGACGCCGGCTCTTGGGGATTCCGACGAACCCTTTTTGCCGACGGAACGAATAATCGCCTGACGTCTGCGGTTAGGCTCCAAAAAAGGCTTTAAAAAAGACCAAAAAGCGAGACTCCGAAAAAATCCCAAAAAGGCTGGAAGGCGAGCGAAAAATTCGAAAATTGATTCAGCCCCGTCGGCGCGGGAAAATTTTAGACGACCGACCGAAGCCAGGTCGTCCAACTTGTTTTCGGCCAAGGGCCTGGACTTTTTTTGCAGTTTTTCTTGACAAAAAAGCTCCCTTTGGCTACTATGACAAACTCAGTTCGCCGGAAGGGGGGGAACGACAAATGTATGCGATAATAAAAAGCGGCGGCCGCCAATATAAGGTGGCTCAAGGAAAAACAATCAGGGTTAATCGCCTGCCGGTCGAAGTGGGTTCGGAGATTTCTCTGGATCAGGTGCTTCTTGTGGCTGACGAAGAATCGATCTGGTGCGGTCAGCCGCATGTGAGCGATTTCAACGTCAAGGCCGAGGTCTGCAAGCACGGCCGGGGCAAGAAGATATTGGTCTTCAAGAAGAAACGCCGCAAAGGCTATCACAAGGCCCAAGGACACCGTCAGGATTATACGGCTTTGAAGATTCTGGCCATCGAGAATTCTTCCGGAAAAGTCCAAATCGAGAAGGGTCCCGTCGGCGACTCGGCCGAGGCGTCCGCCGAAAGCTGAACAACTTGAGCCCTGTTGTTGGCCGCCGGCCAGCGAACAGGAGCTTCAATCACATAAACGGATCAAATTTGTTCAGCCTCCAGAGGCTGAACAAGCGAGGGTCGAAGAGAGGCATCAATGGCTCACAAGAAAGCTGGCGGCTCCAGCCGCAACGGACGCGACACTAGAGGCAAAAGAAGAGGCGTGAAACGCTACGCCGGTCAGGAAGTCAGAGCCGGCAGCATTTTGGTTCGTCAATTGGGCACGAAAATCCATCCGGGCGTCAACGTAGGTTTGGGCCGCGATTATACCCTTTACGCCCTTATCGATGGAGTGGTGCAATTCGAGCGTTTTGGCGCGGATCGGAAAAAGGTCAGCGTTTACAGCTCCTAAAGCCAGGACGGCGCCGGCTTGAATCAGCTTCCCTTTAGGGTTGGCCTTTGACCCCGGAAAGCCAAAATCAATTCCGCCGTCGGTTCAAAAGCCTAGTCGGTCAGCCGTTTCGTCTGACTAGGCTTCCTTCAAAATGGTCGACTCGCTTCTTTCAGTTTGCGCTGGCGGCGCATTTGTCAGAGAATAAAATTGGCGCCTGGGTCAAAAAAATTGACCCAGGTTTTTTTTGTCTTTTGGTCTGAAAACGTCGGTTCAAGGGGCAAAAATACTTGTTTCTCAGGCGAAATCGACCTATTGATGGCTAAAACAGCCTTTTGACGGCAATATCTACCTGTTGACGTCTGTATGTTCTTGTCAAAAAAACTTGCTTTATGGCTAGTTTTGAGTTATAAACAGTCAACCGACCCTCATCTAATCGCCTCATTAGTTACCGGCCAGGATGTTTTGGGTTCAGGTGGGAGGCTTTTTCGTTTTACGAAAAAATGCCGCATTTAAACATTACTTTTTTTAGGAAGGTGTAGTTCAAATGGGCTATGTAGTATCCATTGATTCCGGCAAATGCACTGGCGACGGCAACTGCAAGGACGCTTGTCCGGCTGACGTCTACGAAATCAAAAACAACGTCGCCGTGGCCGTCAACGCTGCGGAATGTCTTGGTTGCGAATCCTGCGTCGAGGCTTGTGAGGTCGGCGCCATCAAGATCACCGAGGAGTAATCCTCCATCGATCAGCTAGCCCTTTTTGCCCCTCTCCATAGGGGGACAAGAAGGCGCCCTGTTTTGCGAAAGGCAGAAAGACGGTTCCGGCCGTTTTTCTGCCTTTCCCTTTTGGAGAAGCCGTCCGCGAGACCAAAAACTTTAATCCGCCTCCTCGATGCTCATGTTTCTTGGTCAAGCCGGTTTCTTGGCCAAGCCGATTTCTTGGCCGAGCCGCGCCTGGGGCCTGCCCTCGAAAATGGGCGGTCAGGTTAATCCGGCTTGTTTATTGTTTTTCGGCTAAACTCTTTTCTTTAATTGGAAATTTTTGCAGTCGAAGATTCTGTTTTCGTTTTTAGAATCTAAAAGACGCTTATGGCTAATCAAGCGACTATTTTTAGTCGTTTTTTTTGTTTTGACCGACCTAAATTCGAACAACCTCTGATGTTTATGTTGTTTTTGCGTCATTATCATTTGTTTTGACAAGCTACAGTTCGATGATGTAACATGTCCACGTTTCTCGGGCTAAATACGACTCGGTCGACGCGCTTGGCGCGGTTGGCCGGCGGCGAGGCGAAATGAGGAAAAAATTATTGTCTCTAGGCATGGCCGTCATTTTCGCCCCGGCCGGGGTTCAGACGCTGCGAGCGGCCTTCAAAATCGTGGAGCCTCACATCTTCGTCATGTTCGTCTTTTCCGGAAGTCTGATGCTTTTGCTCGGTCTGGCCGGCTTGATCGGGCTTTTGCCTCTGACCGGAAAAGGGGAGCGAATAGCCTCCGACGCGTCGGATGACGATTGCGGCGACTTGATTTCGGCGGACGTCTCCGGAGAAGAGTCCGGGGACGATTGATCCTGAATTTCCCGGTCGCGACTGAACGTTCCGGTCGCGTCTGAAAGCTCCAAAGACCTTCGTCGCCGCAGTCGTCGGCGACTAGCCATAAATTATCGCCAAATAAGGGAGAATTATCTTATGCAAAATCCTTTGCCCCGCGTGGCCGCCATCCATGATTTATCCGGCTACGGTAGATGTTCTCTGACGGTCATCATACCCATCCTTTCCACCATGGGATTCGAGGTCTGCCCTCTGCCCACCGCCGTTTTGTCCACGCACACCGGAATAGAGGGATTCAAGATCTTCGATTTGACGGAACAATTGCCAGGTTTCATCAATCACTGGAAAGCCCAGAATCTTCGTTTCGAAGCCATTTACAGCGGATTTTTAGGCTCAGTCGAGCAGGCCGACATCGTTTCCGGGTTCATTCGCGATTTCGCCGGTCCTGAAACTTTGGTCGTGGTCGATCCCGTCATGGCCGATTTCGGGCAGCTCTACGCTTCCATGCCTCCCGCGATGATCGGCGAGATGCGGAAATTATGCGCTCAAGCCAAAGTCATCACCCCAAACATAACTGAAGCCGCCTTCATGCTCGGCCGGGAAGTGCCCCAGAGCCTCTCCGAAAGCGAAGTGAAGGAATGGCTGTTGGCTTTGGCCGATATGGGACCGACCATGCCGGTCATCACCAGTCTGCCCCTGGCCTCCAAAATGGATCGAAGCGCCGTCGCCGCCTACAACGGCGAAGACAAGCGCTTTTGGTTGGCCGGCCGGCCGTTGCTCCCCACCCAGTACCACGGCACCGGCGACATTTTTTCCAGCGTGTTGACCGGAAGCCTTCTCCAGGGCGACAGTCTGCCCATCGCTTTGGACAGGGCCTGCCATTTTGTCGCGACGGCCATGCAAATAACCTTCGGCTACAGCGGCTTGGATCACCACGAAATTCTCTTGGAGCGCTCTTTGAACGCTCTGACCGCGCCAGTCACCTACGCCAGTTTTGAACTTCTGGCCTGATCGTCCTGCCGGCGGGAAAAGACGCGCGTCTTTGGAGACGGGTTTGGCGGTTGTCGGCCAAACCTCGGCCGCAAAAAGCCGAAAAGACGCGTAATGCCGAAATTAGGCGTGAAGATGGCCAGGCGCGTAAATCAGGGATGGCGCCTAAATTTAAGAAATGCGCCAATCAAATGGCCTCTTTTCAGGTGGTCTCTTTTCAGATGGCCTCTTTTTTGGTTCGCCCGCCAATTACGGTTTTTTTCTAACTGAAATGAGCCCATGTCTCTGAATAAATTGATTTGGCTCGTCACGACTCGACAAAAAAAGGGGAAAAGACCGGACGTTTCCGACCGGCTTTTCCCCTTTTTCTTTTTTTGGCGGATCATGAGCCGCGATTATAGCCATTGGCTCCCCGTTTTTTGCCAAAATCTCGTGTTCGAGTCAGGCCGTCAGGGGGGCGAAGAGCAGAAACACTTCCTGATTGCCGTCTTTGCCGGTCAGCTTCGACCAGGACCGACCAATTTCTTTCAGAGGCCGAGCGAGGGTCTGGCCGACGGCGGCTATCTTGTCGACGGCCTCCTTGATGAGGTTGGTGTCCCTGACCACGCCGCCCTTGCCGACTTGCCGACGGCCCACCTCAAACTGAGGTTTGACCAGACACAAGATCCGGCCGGTGTTTTTGATCAGCTGGCTCATCTGGGAGAGAACCAATGATAAGGAAATGAAGCTGAGGTCGGCCACGGCCAGATCGAAGGGCGCCCGCAGGACGTCGAAGGGATCGACGGTGTCCAAGGCCCTGGCGTTTAGGCCTTCGATCAGAGTGACCCTCGGATCGTTGCGGAGGCTCATGTCTATGAGACCTCGGCCGACGTCGACGGCCGTGACGGCGCTGGCTCCGGCTTGAAGCAGACAGTCGGTGAAGCCGCCGGTGGAAGCCCCCAAGTCCAGGCAATTGAAATCAGTCGGCTTGATGGCCAGATCGGTGAGAGCCCCAGCCAGCTTGTGGCCGGCCCGGCTGACGAACTGTCTCCCCGGCGAAAGGCTCAGCTTGGCTGATTCCGGCAAAAGTTGACCTCCCTTGTCTATCCTCCGTCCGTCCGGACCGAAAACCCTTCCGGCCATGATCAGGGCCAAAGACTGGCTGCGGGAAGGACAGAGGCTCTGTTTGACCATCAGTTCGTCGGCTCTAAGTTTAAGTATTTTTGTCATGTTAACCGCTCTCAAAATGGAAGAAGGAAACGCGTTGATGATAGTAAATGACTGAAAAAGAACAAAAATATCTAGTTAAAGACAACCTCCGGAGGCATAATGTTTTTTCAAAAAACAATATGACGTGTTGAGAGTTGAAAATTGAACGCGCGAAAAAATTTTTTTTTCTTCGTCTTGAGATATTGGATTTTTTGTTGAGGATTTTAACGTCTTTGAAATGTCGCATATGAAATCATCGATAAATTAAATGGCAAATTTAATAATTAAAGATATAAAAATTAAATTTTTATAATTTTGATTGTTAAATAAGGTTTAAGATTGTGGATATGGTTTGGAAATAATGGTCTTTTTTGCGGCGGAAAAGCTTTTATCGCGCTAGATTCGCGCTTTTTTGCCAATTGTTTCGGCTAGACGAGCCTACTGGGAGCGATAGGGATCAGGCCGGAACGCGACAAACACGATGAATGGAAGACGGAACTCTTGACCAAATGAATCGGAAGCCTGGCTTTGTCGGAGGGTTGATGATTGTGACGGTCGGCGCGACGGCGCCGAATCCAAGCGGCGCGTCTCTAAGGTAAAGCGAACGAGCAAGGGAACGACCATGGGAGCGATCACGGAAGCGGCCATGGGAGTTTCTTTGAGAAAAACCCCGGCATAATCGCATCCTTGGCGAATATGCCTCCATTATAATGGTTTTGGACATGGTCGACAAGAATGACCTCCGCCCTGGCCGAAATCGGGCGCCCTAACAGGCCCTCTGAGGGGCCATCTAACGGGTCGTCAACAGCGATGGCGGCTATTGGCCGCGTCGGTCGCGTGGCCGCCCAACAAAAAAAGGAATCTCGAAAGACTTGATTCGCCGGGAACGGCGAACCGGACGAAGCGGAGAATCGTTTCCGTCCGGCGAAGGGAAAAAAAAAGGCGAGCCTGGCCTTAGCCTGGCTCGTCTTTTTTTTCTCACATTTTCTTGCCTCGTCTGGCGGCTGGACGGCCGCCAGACGGAAGGCCTTGGGGAAAACGGTCGCCGGATCGACGTTTATTTGCCGGTGAGCTTGGAAATCCTCATGCCGTAGAAGGAGCGATAGACGAAGAAAAGACCGATGACCAGGAACACGACGCCCATGTAAGGAGCTATGGCTTTGAAATCTTCGGAGATGGCGATTTCCAGGGCCAGCATTCCAAAGAGGGTCGTGAACTTGATGATGGGGTTTAGGGCCACAGAAGACGTGTCCTTGAAGGGGTCGCCCACCGTGTCGCCGACGACGGAAGCGTCATGAAGCGGCGTGCCTTTTTGCTTGAGATCCACTTCCACCACTTTTTTGGCGTTGTCCCAGCAGCCGCCGGCGTTGGCCATGAATATGGCTTGGAACAAGCCGAAGAAGGCGATGGAGAGCAGATAGGAAATGAAGAAGCTGACCGATTCGGGGCCTTTGACCGGGCTGGACAGGAAGGCCAGAGCCAGGGCGAAGGAAAAGACGGCCACGAAGATGTTGAACATCCCTTTCTGGGCGTATTGGGTGCAGATCTTGACGACTTCCTTGGAGTTTTCCACGGCCGCGCTTTTGGAGGCGTCTTCGTCCAGCTTGATGTGGTCTTTGATGTAGGCCACCGCCCGGTAAGCGCCGGTGGAGACGGCCTGAGTGGAGGCGCCGGTGAACCAGTAAATGACCGCGCCGCCGCACAAAAAGCCCATGATGGTGTAAGGGTTGAGCATGTTCAAGACGGCTTCCGGGCTGATGCCGAGAGTGTTCTTTATGACCAGAATCGTCGAGAAGATCATGATGGTGGAGCCGACCACGGCGGTGCCGATCAAAACCGGTTTGGCCGTGGCTTTGAAGGTGTTTCCGGCGCCGTCGTTGCTCTCGAGGTAGTAATGGGCTTTTTCGTAATCGGGCTTCTGGCCGAATTCTTTTTCCAGAGTCTCGGTGATGCCGGGGATCTCTTCGATGAGGCTCAATTCGTAGATGGACTGAGCGTTGTCCGTGACCGGACCGTAGCTGTCGACGGCTATGGTTATGGGCCCCATGGACAGGAAGCCGAAAGCCACCAGACCGAAAGCGAAAACCGAGGGATAGGTCATGATGTCCGTCAAGCCGCTTTGGCTGAAGAGATAGGCGACAAACATCAGAATGCAGAAAACCAGGCCCATCCAAAAAGCGCTGAAATTGCCGGCGATGAACCCGGCCAGGATGTTCAGAGAGGCGCCGCCTTCCTTGGAAGCCTCGACCGTCTCAAGAACGTGAGATGATTTGGGCGAGGTGAAGATTTTGGTGAACTCGGGGATCAAAGCCGCTCCGAGAGTCCCGCAGCTGATGATGGCGGCCATGACGTACCAGTATTTGGCGCCGTGGGCCGGGCTGACCGCCGCGAAGGCGGTGCTTGGGCCAAGAAGAATGTAGCTGACGACGAAGGTCATGATGATGGAGAGGATGGAGCCGAACCAGACCAGACTGGTCAAGGGGGCTTCGAAGTCGAAATCTTCTTTCTGGCCGAATTTGGCGTTGCTCCAAGCCCTGTTGGCGTAGAAGGCCACCAGGGAGGTGATGAGCATCAGAATCCTCATGACGAAGATCCAAGTCAAAAGGTTCGTCTGAAGAATAAGCTGGCTGGAGGTCGATTCGGTTCCCACGGCCAGACAGATGAAGGTGACCAGAGCCACGCCGGTGACGCCGTAAGTCTCGAAGCCGTCGGCGGTCGGGCCGACGCTGTCGCCGGCGTTGTCGCCGGTGCAGTCGGCGATGACGCCGGGATTTCTGGGGTCGTCTTCCTTGATCTTGAAGACTATTTTCATCAAATCCGAGCCGATGTCGGCGATTTTGGTGAAGATGCCGCCGGCGATGCGCAGGGCGCTGGCGCCGAGGGATTCGCCGATGGCGAACCCGATGAAGCAGGCGCCGGCCAATTCTCTAGGCACGAAGATGAGGATGATCAGCATCATCACCAGTTCGACGGAGATCAATAAGACGCCGATGCTCATGCCGGCGTCGAGGGGAATGTTCAGGAGCTTTAGGGGCTTTTTTTCCAGCGAAGCGTAAGCCATGCGGCTGTTGGCCAGCGTGTTGACTCTCATGCCGTAGAAGGCCACCGAATAAGAGCCCATGATGCCTATGACGGTCCACAAAAGAATCAGAACCACCGGCCCGAAGCCCATGCCGTTTAGGAAGCCGAAGTAGAAGGAGATGCAGGCTCCCACGAAGATTAGGAGAAGAACCAAAAGCTTCGCTTGCTGAAACATGTACGTCTTGCACGTTTCGTAGATCATGGCGGCGACGTCGAGCATCGAAGAGTGCGCTTTCAGTTTTTTTATGCCGATGTACTGGTACAAGCCAAACAAGAGACCAAGCACGCACACGACCAGGCCGCCGATCAACAGGTTGTTTTGCCACGATTCCAGCGAGGGAACTTTAAGATCCGCTTCGGAGGCCAAAACTGATTGGGCCGCCGAACTAAGCAGAAAGATCATGGTCAATAAGGCCGGCTTGAGCAACCAGCTAACTCTTTTAAAAGTTGAGGGGAAGAGTGCCATCTTAACTCGCCTCCGGAGGTCAGAGATTTTAAGGGTCGGCTTCGGCCGCAGGTCATTTAGGCTGAACTTCGCCGATTAGAACGGGAAGGAAAAGCCCGGATTGCTCCCTCGACAGCAAAAGCGGCGACTTGAAGGTGTTCTCGCCATGCTCGAGCCTGTCCAATTGGCCAGAAGTTAAAAAAAAACGCAGACGTTTCAGCTTTTTTGGTTCGACGACGTAACGAACGATTTCGCGGCCTTGGCTAAAACGGAGAAAAACGACGACAATGATAAAAAAAACCCCACATAGGGGTCATGCTGGTCATAACTAACTAGAAACATTATTTATAATAAATGTGACCACAGCAATTATTTCGTCTTTTCATGTGTTCGAGCGAATTGTTCTACAGTTGAAATAACGCGTTGAAACCTCTGCTCGATGACAGAAGATTTCTTTCCGTTTCCGGATAAATTTACTTTAATTTTCCTTGCTAGTCAAGAAGTTTCCCGTGAGCCAAGTTCATAAATCGTCAGTTAAACTTTACAATAAAAGGGAAGAGCCAAGGAAGGATCGGCGGATGGCGGTCGTTTCCCAAAAGACGTTTTGGGACCCGTCGCGGGCGAGAAAAAATCATAAAGACTTCGAGCGACAATTTTTTTTGAACGAGGAAGAGGGCGGCCGACGAAGGGACGGTTCGCCTGCCCCTTTGGCGCCATGCGACGCCGGCCTTTGACCCTTAGATTTTGGGCGTTTTCTGGAATAGGGCAGCCAAGGCCCCCCACGAGGCGGCCTCCTAGAGCCCCACCACGAGGCGGCCTCCTAGAGCCCCCCCCTAAAGGCGTCCCCCTAGAGGCCCCCTCACGGGAGGCGACCCTCAAAGGCGTCAAGGCGGCCGGCCATAAGGCCGGCAATTGACGGCGCGTCGGCTCGCCGTCAATTGAACCCTGGCTAGCGGCTTTTTGGAAAGCCGTCTTTTTGGGCCAAAAAGGACAAGTCAAAAAGACGAATGTTTGATCTTTTCCGCCTTTTTCGGGGCCTTGCTTATGGTTTTCCGGTTTTGGTAAAATGGCGACATAACGGCGGCAGCAATAGCGCTTCCATACATTTTGGCCTCTTCTATTCCCGGCTCGGGACAGTTTTTTGGCGGCTCCTTAAGGGCGCCCTCCGGGTTTTTTTTTGGCCCGTTTTTTCGGCTAGTCGGCGAAGCCGTCGACTTTTCCCGTAAAAGCAAGACTCTTCGTCT
>JAIRTO010000092.1 GCA_031254895.1 Deltaproteobacteria bacterium | reverse complement strand
GAGACGGTCAACGAAGCCGGTTTGCCGAAAAAGTCGTCCTCCGGTCGAGCCTCGCCTGCCGGCAAGGTCGTCACCCGAAACAGAGCCCCGGCGCCTTCGCAGTCGCTGCCGGTGATGATGGGCGTATGGACTTGGAAAAAGCCGCGTTTTTGAAAAAACTCGTGGATCGCCCAGGAAATCTCGCTTCTCAGGCGCAAAATGGCCCCGTATTTGTTGGTTCGGGGCCGGAGGTGGGCAATCTCTCGCAAATATTCGTCGCTGTGCCGCTTTTTCTGCAGGGGGTAATCCGATCCGGAAGGACCGAGCACTTCGACGTCTCTTGCCGTCAACTCCCATTTCTGTCCCTTGCCCTGACTTGGGGTCAATTCGCCTAACACCGCCAAGGCGGCGCCGGTGACCGCCTCCTTGACCTTTCCGGCGCAAGGGGAATCGTCGAAGACGACGACCTGCAAATTGGCCAGCGACGACCCGTCGTTCAATTCGATGAAAGCCAGTCCTTTGGCTTCCCGCTTGGTCCTGACCCAGCCTTTGACCAGAACGTCCTGTGCTGGAGATGAACTTTCCAGAAGCTCTTTTATTCGCGATCCGAATTTATCTGAAGAAGCCAAGTTGCCTCCGACGGAGCTTAAAGGAAAAAAGCCGAGGATAATGATTTATGATACGCCTCTTCTGGAGCGGACAAAAAAATCCGGCCAGAAGCAAGACTTGCCAATGACTGAAAAATTCTAACCAGCAAAACCCCGCCTGTCAACCGCCGTCGCAAAACGGCCCCAGTCGCCCATGTAGTCCATAGACGGCCCCCTCCGAACACAGGAAACAAAGGAAGCAAAGGAAACATCGGAAACAACGGAAACAACGAAAACAACGAAAGCAAGGGAAACAACGGAAGCAAAGGGAAACAGGCTGGAGGCGTCAGCTTTTTTTGGCGCAAACGCACCGAGGAGTCAAAGCCTGTTCCTCGGCCAAAGCCTTAGTCTCAAATAATCCAAGAAATATTGACCCGCCAAAGCGACGGAGCAAATTGCCCTTTTCCGGCTGGCCCTTTTCCGACCAAATCGCCCGAGCCAGGCTCTCCGAATCTTTGGAACTATTTGCATCTTTGGCTCTATTTGAATCGTTGGCTCTATTTAAATCTTTGGAGCTATGCCTCTCTAGAATCTATGCCTCTTTGGAGCTCTGAATCTCTGAATCGCTAAAATATTCTTGACTAATTAAGGACGGAGCGCTACAGTTTGGAAGCTAAATCACCAATTCGCCGTTTAGCAGTCACATATTCAGCGCCCTTTTGCTTTCAGATCACTGTTTAAATAATATATTCGGAGCGTTATATGCCAAATACAAATCTATATATAGAGGATATCCTCAAAAATAAAACCCACGCCGACATAGAGGCCATAATAAAAGATGGCTCCACTACCGAAAAGGAGATTCTTTCCTATTTTGGCTTGCCTACATCTAAAGACATGCTGCCTCTTTCTCGTCAAACATTCAAATATAGATGTAAATACAGCAAACCCATCGATTTGTCGCATAAAAAAACCGTCATCCACCTCTTGGTCATTCGTCTGAACGAGCGCGGCGCCGTCGTAAATCATAAATATAACATACGTGAAATCATCAGTCGCGAAGATATCATATGATCAGGTTCCACATTCCCGGCTCGCTTTTCCCGCCCCATCAGTCGCCGATTATCGGCCTCCAAAAATAAGGCGATGGACATGCCTCACCTGTTATTAGGCCCATATGGCGGTTCAAAACCAATTAGAGCTAAGCCCATGAACCTGAAAACGTCCATGAGCCAAAAAACCAAAAGCCAAAAATCCAAAAGCCAAAAACCCATAAGCAAAAAAACAAAACAGGAGCCAGGCGAACGCGTTAAGGCGAGAAAACTCAAAAGATTCCAAATAACGGGAGCCCCATATTTGCAAAAATACGGCCGCTGACGTACAATCAGCGGTCTTTTTCTTTCTCTTGGCTCTGGTCTTAGGGGTCAAAAAAAACAAAAAAAGCGGAGATAGATCTGTGGTCGTGCCATGGGGGGCGATAGTCAATTCCGGAGCCGTTCTGGTCGGAGGGGTTTTGGGCCTTGGTCTGGGCGGTCTGATCCCCGAACGGGTCAGAGTGGTCATCTTTCAGCTTTTCGGCTTGTTTTTGGTGCCCATATCTCTGGGCATGATTCAAAAGAGCCCCAATCTCATCCTGGCCATGATCTGCGTCATTCTGGGCGGGGCCATGGGCGAAGCTCTTCGGCTGGGAGCCAGACTGGAAGGGTTGGGAGATCGACTCAAAAGCGCCTTGGGCTCGCAAAACCCCCTCTTCACAGAAGGCTTGGTCTCCAGCTCCATCATGGTCTGCGTCGGGGCCATGGCCATCGTCGGCTCTTTTGAGGAAGGTCTCGGCCACGGCCGGACGACCATTTACACCAAAACCCTCATCGATTTCTTCGCCGTGGCCGTCTTGGCTTCCAGAATGGGCGCCGGCGTGGTTTTCAGCGCGATCCCCCTTCTCGTCTATCAGGGACTGATGACCATGGCCGCCGGAGCCTTGCAGCCGGTCTTGTCCGGACCAATCGAACAATGCCTGTCCGCCGCCGGCGGCATAATGGTCATGGGCATCGGCGTCAACATGTTGGGCCTCAGACCTCCGGTTCCCATTTCCAGCGTTCTGCCCGCCTTGGTTCTGGCCGTCA
>JAIRTO010000002.1 GCA_031254895.1 Deltaproteobacteria bacterium | reverse complement strand
TGACGGCCTTGGCCGAGTTCGCCTCCAGCTCCCACCAAGATCCTCGGCGTCTTCCCCCTCTCGTGGCGCCCAGCCGAGTTCCCGGCACGGACGAGTTCGACTGGAATTCGGTCAGCCCCGACAACCCTTTGGAAGTGTACATCGGCGTGGACGTAGGCTCGGTCTCCACCAACGTGGCTCTGGTCACCCCCGAAGGACGACTGGCCGCCAGACAGTATCTGCCCACCTCCGGCCGGCCTCTGGAAGCCATCGCCAAAGCCTTCGAAGCCATAAGGCCCGACGCGGAAGGGAAAGCCAAGGTGCTGGGCGTCTGCTGCACCGGCTCCGGACGCTACTTGACCGCCGATTATCTGGGCGCCGAGATGACCGTCAACGAAATCACCGCCCAGGCCACGGCCGCCGTGGCCATCGATCCCAAAGTGGACACCATTTTCGAGATCGGCGGCCAGGACTCGAAATACATTTCCATTCAAGACGGGGTCATAGTCGATTTCATGATGAACAAAGCCTGCGCCGCCGGCACAGGCTCTTTTCTTGAAGAGCAGGCCGACAAGCTCGGCCTGGAGATTAAGGGCGAGTTCGGTCGACTGGCTCTGGAAAGCCAAGGCCCGGTGGCCTTGGGCGAAAGATGCACGGTCTTCATGGAGTCGGATCTGGTCCACCACCAGCAAAACGGAGTGGACGTCAAAGATTTGACGGCCGGTCTGTGCCACGGCATCGTGGCCAATTACCTTGGCCGGGTGGTGGAGACCAGAGCCATAGGCCAGAACATCTTTTTTCAAGGGGGCACAAGCTTCAATCAAGGCGTGGCCGCCGCCTTCAACAGCCGGCTTGGCCGGCAGGTGACGGTGCCCGACAACGCCGACGTCACCGGAGCCGTGGGCGCGGCCATGATCGCCAGAGACCGCCGCTCCTGGACGGAAAGCAGCTTCGTCGGCTTCGATCTGTCCAAACGCCGCTACGAGATCAAAAGCTTCGAATGCCGTCATTGCCCCAACCACTGCGAAATCCGCAAAGTGACCGTCGAAGGCGGTCGTCCCTTCTTTTACGGCTCCCGCTGCGACCGCTACGAGGAAGACGCCGGACGCAAAAAAACGGATTCGACCCTGCCGGATCTTTTCGCCTTCCGCTCGGACGCCTGCTTCAATTCCGAAGAGCTCCAAATCATCCTCAGAGATCCTCAAAGACCCAGACGCGGCCGCATGGGGCTCGTCCGAACCATGTTCTTCGCGGAGCTGGGGCCGTTCTGGTCGGTCTTCTGGGCCACTTTGGGCTACGAGCCGGTGTGGTCGTCGCCCACGAACAAATCCATCATCCACCAAGGCTGCGAACACACGGAATCGGATTTCTGCTTCCCCATCAAAGCCGCTCACGGACACATTCAGGAACTCAAGACCCTGAGCGTGGATCACATTTTTCTGCCTTCCCTGGTCAACATGCCGGGGGCCAAAGAGAATCTGGCCCCGGACAACGCCGCCTGTCCTTACGCCCAAACGCTGGCCTACACCGCCCCGGCGGCTTTGGATCTGAGCCCGCCCCTCCTTTTGACCGGCTCCGTCTTTTTCGGCGAAGGCGAAAAATCTCTGGAGACCAGCCTGGTCCGGCTGGCCGAAAAACTGAGCCTGCCGGCCGCCGAGACGAAAAAGGCCATTCAAAACGCTCTGAACGCTCAGACCAGCTTCCAGGCCCGTTTGCAGGAAAAAGGCCGTCAGACCCTGGCTTCGTCCGGGCCGAACGACATGGTCATGGTCGTCGTGGGCCGACCTTACAACGGCTTCGATCCCGGGCTCAACCTGCGTCTGAATCAGAAACTGAGAGATCTGGGCATTCTGGGCATGCCCATGGACTTTTTGCCTTTGGATCTTCGCCACGAAGAGCCGCTTTCGCATTACTGGCGCTATGGCCAAAAAATCACTTCCGTGGCCACGGTCGTGGCTCAAGACGAACGCCTGGAAGCCCTGTACATTTCCAATTTCGGCTGCGGACCGGATTCCTTCATCCTGCATTTCTTCAAACATCTGATGGGCGCCAAGCCTTTCCTGGAAATCGAGATCGACGAGCACTCCTCCGACGTCGGCGCGGTCACTCGTCTGGAAGCCTTTCTGGACTCTCTGGCGGCCAGAAAAGCCAGAGCCGCCGCCGTCTCGGTGAGAATTCCCCAATACCCGAAACCCATCAAGGTTCTGCGCAAGCCCAAGCCGGGACAGACCATCTACGTGCCGCCCATGTGCGACCACACCCGAACCATGGCCGCCGCCTTCCGGGCGGCCGGCCTGAACGCCGAAGCCCTGCCCGAATCGGATCAAAGAACCGTCGATCTCGGCCGTTCGCAAACTTCCGGCAAAGAATGCTATCCGTTGATCCTTTGCGTGGGCGACTTCATGAAGCTCACCCAGCGCCCCGGCTTCAATCCGGCCGAATCCGTCCTCTTCATGCCCTCCTCCAACGGTCCCTGCCGCTTCGGCCAGTACGGGCGGTACATTCGTCTGATCATGAGAAGATTGGGCTTCGACAACATGGAAGTTCTGTCCATAGATCAGACCGGAGGCATGTATGAGGCCCTGAACGAAGCCGGCTCCACCAAAAGCGGAGCCAAGCTGTCCAAAGCCATCTGGAGAGCTCTGGTGGCCGTGGACATGCTGCAAAAGGCTTTGTTTCACGTCAGACCGAGGGAACTGTCGCCAGGAGCCGCCGATCTGGCGTATCAGGACTCTTTGGACGAAATCGTCAATCTGATTGAAAACGACAACGTCAAAGGTCTGGCCAAGGCTCAGGAAAGGGCCAGAGAACGCTTTCAATCCATTCGCTCGGCCGAGACGAACTCTAAGCCGCGAGTCGGTCTGGTGGGCGAAATTTACGTCCGCCACAACCGTTTCGCCAACGAAGACGTCATCAGAAGACTCGAGGCTCTGGGAGCCGAAATCGAAGCCCCGCCCCTGACCGAATGGATCTTCTACACGGGCTTCGTCAATTCCATGCGGGCCAACCGCCAGGGACTCTGGCGCAAGCGCATGTCCGCCGTCGTCACGGGACTGGTTCAAGAAAGGGAACTGGGAAAACTGGCCAAATCCTGGAAAGGCTTTTTCCCTCACGGAGCCAAGGAGCCGCCCGTCGACACGGTCGTCAATCTCGGAGAACATTTCCTCAACCGCTCTTTTCAAGGCGAAGCCATTCTCTCGCTGGGCAAGGGCTTGGAGTTTTACGAACGCGGGGCCAGGGGGCTGGTCAACATCATGCCCTTCACCTGCATGCCCGGCATGGTCGTCGGGGCCATGACCAATCACCTCAGAAACCGGGCGCAGGGCATGCCAGCCCTAAATTTGGCTTATGACGGTCAGAGTCAAACGAACACGCAGGCTCGTTTGGAGGCCTTCATGTATCAGGTTCATAATTTCAACAACCCTCGGAAGTGAAAAGTCGGTCAGTCGCGACGACGCGACTTGTCTCATCTAACGGCCGGACATAATTACATGGAAAGGCAATTTTCCTTTTCAGAACGAACGAAACGGCTTTCTCTTCTCAAAAAGGGTTAAAAATCATTAAGGAGTCGAAGTGGACAAAATCATCATCAACGCGGCGGATCCGGAAGAATGCCGCGTGGCCATGCTGGACGGCAACAACAGACTGCAGGAATACTATTCTGAATCCAACGTCAAGCGCTTGAGCCAGTCGAACATCTATAAGGGAGTGATACAAAACATCGAACCCAGCCTTCAGGCCGTTTTCGTCAATTACGGAGACGACCGCAACGGCTTTCTGCAAATGTGCGACATCCACCCGGAATATTTCATCAGCGACGACACCGAGGATCCCAGACGCTGTCTGCGCAAAGGACAGCCTCTTCTGGTTCAGGTGGCCAAAGAGCCGACCATCATCAAGGGCGCGGCCTTGACCACCTACATTTCCCTGGCCGGCCGCTTCGTCGTTCTGACTCCCGGTCACGGCACCGTCGGCGTCAGCCGGAAAATCGTCAACGACAAGGAAAGAAACAGACTGCGCTGCATCAGCGACGAGCTGCCCGTGCCTTTCGGTCTAGGCTACATCCTTCGGACGGTCGCCGAAAACCGCACCCCGAAAGAGCTGGCCGAGGATCTGCATCAAGTCCACAATCTTTGGGAGGACATCAGAAACAGGGCCCAGGTCGCTCCGGCGCCGAGTCTCATTTACCGGGAACAGGATCTGTCCATAAAAATCTTGAGAGACCACTACAATCCCAACGTCAGAGAGATTCTGGTCGACGATCCCGCCACTTTCCAGAAGGTGGTGGAATACATCAAGGCCATCGCCCCGGAACAGCAAAAAATAGTCAAGCTGCATAAGGAAAAGCGGCCCATCTTCTACCGTCACCAGCTGGAAGAGCAGATCGCCACCATCTATCAGAACAACGTCAAATTGAACGGCGGCGGCTCCATCGTCATCACCCCGACGGAAGCCCTGGTCTCCATCGACGTCAACTCCGGCAAAGGCAACAAGGAAGGCAATCTCGAAGACACGGCCTTCTCCACCAACATCGAAGCCGCCGAAGAGATCACCCGTCAACTGCGGCTAAGAGATCTGGGCGGTCTGGTCGTCATCGACTTCATCGACATGAAGGACGACGGGCGACGGAGGGCCGTGGAACAGAAAGTTCGGGAGTCGTCGAAAATAGACAAGGCCAAAATGGATTTCGGATCCATCTCCAAGTTCGGTCTTTTGGAAATGACCAGACAGAGGATTCGGCCTTCCATCGAATCCGGCTCTTTCGTCATTTGTCCCCACTGTCAAGGCCGAGGCCAAGTGAAGACCTCCGAAAGCGCTTCTCTGGCCGCCATCCGTCAGATCACCCACATGATCAGCAAAGGCGGCATCGGCGAGGTCAAAGCGAAATTGAATCCCGACGTCAGCCACTACCTTCTGAATTTCAAACGCCAGGAATTGGCCAAACTGGAAGAGCGCCACGGAGTCAGGATCGTCATCTTCGAAGATCCTCTTCTCGCTCCCAGTCAGTCGCAGATCGAAACGGTCAGGAAAGTCGCCGAAGCCGAATACCTGAAACCCGGTCAGGTGGCCGGCGTCTACGACGACGAGGACGGCCCCTACGACAATCTGGAAATCGAATCGCCCGACGAGCCGGCCAACCGAGCGGCCTTGCCCCCTTCGGGCCGACCCGGTCACAATGAAGCGAACCGCTGCGTCGGCAACGGCGGTCAAAGCGTCGGCCACGGAACTCACCATGGGCCAAGCCCCTCCGACTCGAAACGCGATTCCAAGAACCGCAAAAACTACAAGTCCAAACAGCGCCATGACGGACGGCGCACCGACGACAGAGCTTCCAACGGCTTCATGGCCTAACCGGTTTCCGCCTTTTTTTGAGGAAATGTCGTTTTCTAGGCCGGATTTTGATTCGACGCGAAAATCGCCAGCTTCTTTTTGGGCTTTGGTTTCGGCGGCCACGTCGAGTCCTTGGTCGCAGATTCGCCTTGCGAGAGACCTTGGCCGTCGCTTCGCCTTGCGAGAAGCTTTTGGCCGTCGCTTCGCCTTTGGAGAAGCCTTGGCCGTAGCTTCGCCTTGCGAGAGCCCTTGACCGCAGCTTCGCCATTATAAAGAGCCAAGGGAACCCGCAAAAACAAGCGATCCCGTTTCAGCCTTGACGGAGACTCCTTTAATGAGACGCCAAACCAAAAGCCGCAGCCAAAGGACATCTTTTTCTTTCATCAAAAGGCCGGCCTAAAAAGCCGAAGACGCCGCCCCGGTCGACCCATGAAACCTGCCAATCACCCTCATCTCGGAGCCGCCGTCTTATCGACGCTCCTTTTCGTCGCCTGCCTCGCCGCCGGTTGTTCCTCGCCTTCCCGCTTCGAAAACAGCCTTATCGGCCCTCAGGCCCCGGCCAGCAGCCTCAAAAAGATCTTCTTGTCCTTCGAGAACGAGCGAAGCTTCGCCGCTCTGGCCAACAGACAGGTGACGGTCTCCGTGGCGGAGCCGGCCGCTTTGCTTAGTCCCAAAGGCGGACGCGCCCAGACGGACGCTCAAGGGAAGCTGGAAGTGGTGGTGGAGCCTGCGGCCGTCTACGACCGCAGCGCCCTCAAAAGCGGCGACATAGTCGTCGATTACCCGGCCCGAGTGACCATTTCCATGATGATCGGCTCTGACGCCTACGAATGGGACATCGACTGCCACGACTCCTTCGCCCGCTACAGCGACCCTCTCTATCGCGGTCTGGATCGCGACCCTGATCCGACTCCGCTGCATCTGACTTTGACCGCTCCATAAAAAGGAAGCGAGCGACACGGAAGCCGCCGGCGAACGCCGACGAACGCGAGGCGTTCGCCGACGACGGCATCGTCCTTCAGTGCGCGAAAGAGCCAAAGGGACGAGAAAAAGGAAAAATCGCCAGAACGGCGCGTCGTTCGCCTGTTTTGGAACAACATGTCTCGAGCCTGTCCGAAACGCCTTTTTGGCCAAACGGCGACAAACCCCTTTCGTCGCGTCTCTTTTGATCTGAACTTTGACGGAACCAACCTTCTGCCTTTCATGGGAAAGCGCCTTCTAGAAAGCATATTTTACGACCATGTCTTATTTGGACAAATACAACTTGTATAAACGCAATTTCGACGCCCGGCCGACTCCGGTTTTTTTGGGCGACGAGCTGCGTCTGATCGGCCTGGATTTCGTCTCCGATTTCCAGATATGCCCCGACTGGTCTTTGGAAGAGCCCCCGGCGCCTCTCCTGAAGGAACTTCCCGAAGGAACGGATCTCTCCAGCTTGTTCGCCTTGGCGGACAAGGACATTTTGGAAAACAAATCTTTCAAGTATTTCCTGATCGGACGAGACGGCGGAGATCTTGGGCCCAAATCGGCCAGAGCCGTCATATTGCTGCACGGCTTAAACGAAAAGAAATGGGACAAATACCTGCCGATGGCGGCCAGACTGGCCTCTGGCCTCGACGCTCAGGTCGTTCTTTTTCCTCTGGCCTTTCACATGAACAGGGCTCCCGAGCTTTGGTCAAACACCAGAATCATGGGCAAAGTCAGCAAGTGGCGCGAATCTCTGCATCCGCACTTGATCGGAAGCTCTCTGTCCAATGCGGCCATAAGCTACAGGATCCAACAAAATCCGTCGCGGTTTTTCTATTCAGGCTTGGAATCTTACCAAAACGTGCTCGAACTGCTCCGTCGGATAAGGGCCGACGAACACCCCTTCATCGCCGCCGACGCGCAAATAGACTTTTTCACCTACTCCATCGGCTCCTTTTTGGGGGAAATACTGTTCCTGACCAATCAGGACAATCTTTTCGACGAGTCCCGTCTAATCGCCTTCTGCGGCGGTCCCGTTTTCAACCGACTCGCGGCCGTCTCGAAATTCATCATCGATTCCGAAGCGGAGGTCGCCCTCTACTCGTTTCTGATAGAGCACCTCGAAAGCCGCAGCCGCAGCGACGAGCTTCTCCGGACTCTTCTCAACCGGCCGGGCGTCGGTTCCAACTTCAAAGCCATGTTGAATTACCGTCTGGACAGAGAATATCGGGAAGAAAGATTCAAGGCCCTCTCCAACCGCCTTCTGGCCTTGACCTTGACCAAGGACGACGTGGTTCCTCCTTACGAGGCGACAGCCACCTTCCAGGGAGCCAGAGGCGACATTCCCGTCAAAGTGGCCGAATTCGATCCTCCCTATCCTTATCGACATGAAGATCCTTTTCCGGTCAGCCAAAAATACGCGAGCCAAATAGACGAATGGTTCGACCGAATCTTCGCCGAAGCGATCGCTTTTTTGCGCTGACGACTCCGCTTTTCCAAAAAACTTCGATCTCGACGAGCGTCGTCCCCCGAACGACAAAGGACGAAAAGGACGCTCGCCGAGGCTTTTGACCAAAACAAGCTAACCGCAGGATTTTTTATGATCACCAACATTGGGCTCTTGGGCTATGGCCATGTCGGAGCCGGAGTGGCCAAGCTGATTAAAACCGAAAGCGAACTCTTGGGCGACAAGCTGGGTTGGCCCATCAGGCTGAAAAAGGCTCTGGTCAGGGATTTGTCCGCCGCCAGAAATTTCGAACCGGAACCGGGCCTTTTGACGACCAATCCCGACGAAGTCGTCGGCAACCCCGACATTCAAGTGGTCTGCGAGCTAATGGGCGGATTGGAGCCGGCTCGAACCTACATATTAAAAGCTCTCGAAGCCGGTCAGCATGTGGTCACGGCCAACAAGGCTCTTCTGGCCACGCACGGCATGGAGATCATCAACAAAGCCGCCGAAGCCAACAGGGACGTCATGTTCGAGGCGGCCGTAGCCGGAGCCATTCCCGTCATCAGAACCCTCAAGGAAGGGCTGGCGGCCAACCGCATCCAGTCCCTTTGCGGCATTTTGAACGGCACGACCAACTACATCATCACCAGAATGTCCCAAAACAATCTGTCGTTTGAAGACGCGCTCCGGGAGGCGCAGGAAGCCGGCTACGCCGAGGCCGACCCGGCCGCCGACGTGGAGGGGTTGGACGCCGCCCACAAGCTGGCCCTTCTGTCGGCTCTGGCTTACGGCGTTCTGCCCAAAATTTCCGAGATGCACGTCGAAGGCATCACCAAGCTGGAGCCCATGGATTTCGCCTTCGCCGCCGAATTCGGCTACGTCATAAAGCTTCTGGCCGTGTCTTCTCTTCATGACGCGCAAGGACCCTTGGAAGTCAGGCTGCATCCGGCCATGATTCCGGCCGGGCACCTCCTGGCCGGGGTCAACGGGACCATGAACGCCATCATGATCAAGGGCCACGCCTCCGGCGACATTTTTCTGTCCGGCCGAGGGGCAGGCATGATGCCCACGGCTTCTTCGGTGGTGGGCGACATCGTCGAAGTCGCCCGAACCCATCAAATCGTCTCCAGCAGCTTGAGGCCTCCCCTTTTGGGTTGGCGCACGCTCAAAAACGACGTGGTCATGTGCATGAACGAAGCGAACCTGAATTATTATCTAAGGTTCAGAGTGTTCGACAAGCCCGGCGTGCTTTCGTCCATTAGCGGGGTCTTCGGCCGCCACAACATCAGCCTGGCTCAGGTCATTCAGAAAAGCCAAAGCCCGAAGACGGACTGGGTGTCGCTGGTCGTGCTGACTCACAAGGCCAAAGAGCGGGATCTTCTGGAAGCCTTGGCCGAACTTAAGACCATGGACACCATCGACGACATGAGACTAATCAGGGTGGAAGAGTTCCTCTAAAAGAAGAGTTCGTTTGATTTATTGATTGAAGATTTCCTTTGATGGAATAGTTCTTTTGATTTAAGGGCCATGGAAGCCCTTTTGGCCTCTCTTCGTCGCCAAAAGGGCAGGAGCAAATGAGTCCCCTAAATAATGAACCCTAAAAATAAGAAATGACGCGCGAAAGCCTCCTTTTTGGGAGGCGAAGAAGAAAAAGGCGCCGAAGAAGAAAAAGGAAGCCGAAGAAAAAAAAGGAAAAAGACGGAAAGAAAAGAAACTGGGCAGCTTTTTTGGAGACGAGACCGAAGAATCGAAAACCCGAAAACCCTGAAACTCTAAAAAATATAAAAATATAAAAAAAAAAAAAACGGCGAAACTCAGCCGGACGCCGCCCCGTAAACGCAACCGCACCATTTTTGTCTGTACAAGCCCAGCCTTTTGCTGAGCTCCAGCCCTGCCTGCCAGCCTTGACGAAAATCCTGATAAAAGAACTCGACCCCGTGTTCGGCGGCGGCTTTGAAGCCGGCCTCCTTGACGAGATCATGTCTCTGACGCCGACTGTACAGCAATGTGGTGGAAAAGGCCCCTAGCCCTCTTTCCGCAGCCGTCCTGGCGGCCATGTCCAGTCTTATCTCGTAACACATCCGGCATCGGCCCGGTTCAGACGGATCTATGGCCGCCGCCGCCAAGAAGCGGCCGGGATTGTAAGGCGGGGAAAAATCGATCGCCGGCGGACGAGGAAGCCCATGGACCAAAAAAGGCAATTGGGTGGTCAGATAGGCCACGGCGTCCCGGCGACGCCGGAACTCCTCCAAAGGGTGGATGTTGGGATTGTAGTACCAGAGAACGATTTCGGCGAGGGGATCTTTTTCGATCAGAACGGTCAAGGGGTAGACGGCGCAGGGAGCGCAGCAGACATGCAGAAGAAGACCGGCCATATATCTCGTCCTTCCAAATAAGCTTTCAGCCGCCGTCAAGCCTTTTTGCGGCCAAAAATGCCGCCCCAAAATGCGGCCAAAGACGGCCAAAACCCCTAAAAAAGCCAAAGACCGCCGGCAGAAGCCGAAAGTTTTTTGACTCCGGACTTCGCCAGAAAGCCAGCCTCAAAAAAAAACTCAAAAACTCCTTTTTCGGCGACGGACGCTTCAGGCTAGGGCGGCCAAACCAAAAAATCAAAGATGACCGACCCGGTAGCTGAACTCTATCTGGCAGCCTCGCCCCGGACTGGACTGAACGGCCACTTCGCCCAATCGGCGGGTCACCAGAGCCAAGACGGTAGTCAGAGACAAGCCCACGCCGACCTGTCCTTTGGTGGAGAACAGGGGCTCAAAGGCATGTCTTTTGACCCTTTCGTCCATCCCTCGGCCGTTGTCGACGACGGAAACCCATAGATGGTCATCGCGCCTGCCGGCTCTGACGGCGATCCGGGGTTCCGGAGTCTGGCCGACGGCTTCCAGGGCGTTTTTCAGCAAGGCCTCCAAAATGGTGAGCAAATCCTGACAAACGACCTTCTGCGGTCCCAGATCCCTCGTCTCGTTGGAAAAAGAGAGGTTGTTCAAGACTTTGGGAGAAACGGAAAAATCTTCGGCCGCTCCGGAAAGCAATTTGTCCTTCACGGAAGCCCAGGCTTCGTCGACGACGGCCGAAACCATGACGTTTCTTTCGTCCTCCTGGCTGCCTTCGGCGTTCAGTCGGCTTAAATTCTCCAGAAGCTTCATGGCCGAATCCAGACTGGCCAGTCCGTCCGACAGATATTCTTGCCGCTTTTCCTGAGTCTGCTCCGGATCCTGGAAGTCGACGAGGCGCAAAGAGCCGGACACGGCGGACAAGATGTTGCGGAAGTTGTGGTCGATCCAGCCGGCCAGCTCCGCTTGAGCGGCCAGACGGGATTTCTGCCGATCTTTGCGGAGATCGGCTTCCCGCTCGGCCTGTCGGGCGAGCAGATCTTCGACGATTTGCGGCAGATCCTGAAAATACTTCCTGCCTTTGACGATGTAATCAAAGGCCCCTAAACTCATGGCTCGGCGGGCCAAGTCTTCGCTGCCCAAGCCGGTCGTGACCGCCGTCAGGGAACGAGGAGCCATCCTTTTGACTGTTTCCAGAAGTTTGAGGCCGTTTCCTTCGGACAGATAATAGTTGATCAAGACGACGTCCGGCTGACGCTCCTGAAACATGGCCAAGGCTTCCGTCTCGGTGGAAGTGGTCAAAGTCTGATGGCCGGCCCTGGCCAAAGTCGCGGCCACATAGTCGCCCGTCACTTTATTTCTTTCAACTATCAGAATTACCGCCACAACTAATCCTTGTCGGCTCTGACGCGTCCGCTGGCCGCCCTCTCTTTCTTGCGCTTCAAGCCCCGTCTCGTCGAGGGCGAGTCGGACAGCCGCCTCGCCGCCTTCAGACTGAACAGAATCAACGAACCCAGCCCTACGCATATGGCCGCATCGGCCAAATTAAAAGCCGGCCAGTGATTCGGCCCCCAATGAAAATCCAAAAAATCCACCACCGCCTTATAGCGCAGACGATCGACGATATTGCCGAGAGCTCCGCCGGCGACCAAGCCCAGAGAGACGACCGCGCCCCGTTCGTTCGACCTGGCCTGCCGGTAAAACCAGATGAGAGGCAGCATGGACAGAGCGGCTATGCCGCTCATCATCAGACCTTGATAAGGACCGTCTCCGGCGAACAGACTAAAGGCGGCCCCGGAATTGAAAGCCAAAACCAAATTGAAAAAAGGAGCCAGTTCCAAGGTCTCCAAAGGATCGATCCATTTGACGGCCAGCGCCTTGGAGCCCAAATCCAAAACCAGCGTCAGCGCGGCCGGGATCAGGCACCAAAGAAATTTGGCGAGAGGTTCGTTTCTGGAAGACAAAAAAAGGCTCCTTGTCGACATGTCATTAAAAACCAAAAAGGCGGCGCCGACTTCCTGAAAAACGGCGAGAGGCTCCGGATCGTCCCGGCTCTTTCAACTATAAACCATTTTCGGCCGCGCCCCAAACGGGGGCGGCGACAGGACGAAAAACCGCTTTGATCCAAGCCGGTCAAAGGGATGAAAGACGACCGCTTGCGGCGGCGTTTCGAGATGATTCCTGTCAATTTGCGCGCCTCAGAAAGCCGAAGCGTCTGGAACTTCCGCATATGCGCATTCAGGAGGGAAGCGGCTGATGAGACTTTTCGTCGGACTAATTTATGGAAGTGATGTCGACCAGACTGGAGAGCTTCGGCTCCAGAATTTCCAGAATGGGCAGAAAATCCGTTTTTCTTAAACCCAGCATTTCCCAGGCGGCCATGGAAATCGGCGGCACAAGAGGGTCGCCGGCGTTGCCGAAGCCTTTGGCCCTGACGATGACGTCGGCGATGTGGACTATGGCCGCGCATTCCGGCTTTATGACCGCCTTCTCCGGACGGTGATGAAGTCGCATGGGTTCAGCCAGGCTGTCAGGCAGGTTCCAGTGTTCGGCCAGCCATTGGCCCAACTCGCTGTGGTCGAAATCCAGAACCTGATGTTCGGCTTCATAAAAAAGGACTTTTCCTGACTGCACTTTGTCGACGACCAGACGCATCTCGTCAGGCAGGTTCAGGGCCAGAACGACCTTGCCCAGATCGTGCAGAAGTCCGGCGACCAGAATTTCCTCCGCGTCCGCTCGGCCCAAAATGGTGGCCACGGCTCCGGAAGCGGCGGCGCAGCCGATGGAATGCTCCCACAGTCCGGCCATGCTTTTCTGGATCATGTCGAAGACGCTGGAAGTCAGCACCAGCCCTTTGACCACCTCAAAGCCGAGAATGACCAGGGCCTGCGAGATGGAGCTTATTTTTCTGGACATGCCGAAGAAGGCGCTGTTGGCCATGCGAAGAACCTTCGCCGAGAGAACCTGATCCTGAGAGATGAGCCGGCCGACTTCCGAGGCGCTCGTTTCAGGATTTTCCACCATTCTGGATATTTTGGCCACAATGCCGGGCACGGTGGGCAGATTCTTGATCTTGCGAATGTCTCTTTTGACCTGAACTCGGTCCTGAATTGGCTGCTGGCTGGTCATAGTCAAGTCTTGTCGGCAGGCGCGGAGGATGAATCCGGGGGCGCTTCCGCAGCTGCGGATTCGGTCTCGGCGTCAGAAGGAAGGCTTATGAGGGCCAAGGTCTCGTCTCTTTCTTTTTCGGCCAGAAAGAGCATGGTCTTCTTCAAAGCCATCAGGATCGGCTGCCCCTCGACCCTGACGAAACGCGAGTCAAGATCAGCCGTAAAACGGTTGAAGTCCTCCACCACCTCTTCCGCAGTTCTGGACTCCTCCTCCTCGATCACCACGGTGTCGACGTTCATGCGGGCGAGCATGCGCAGCAGCCCTTCGGTTATTTCGGCGCCCTGGCTGGCCAGCAGCACTCCGTCGTGGCGAGTCAGCTTTTCAGCCAGTATCTGTCCAGGCTGCGCCTTGTCAATGGGAATGCGTTTCACTTCTCTCCTCAGCCGGAAAAACGGCGATCGGCCTCCAGTCGCGCGTCAGAAAGCGGGACACGAAGAGCAAGTCGTTTCAAAAAAACCGTTCGCCGTCAAAGGGGGCGACCGACTTCAGCCCCTCTCTTTTAATGAAACGGCTCCTCAAAAACTGACGAGCGGAGGGCCGGGGAAAGTCGTCAAAAAGAGACTCGAAAAGCGAGTCATTTAGGGACATTCGCAAGTTTTGGCGTCTTTTCGGGAAGAAAGGCGTCTTTGGGAAATTTTGGCTTTGCGACCAAAAGACATGCGCCAAAAACTCCGTTTAATATGGACTGGTTATATTTGCAACGAAAAAACCGTCAACCGACCTAGGCCTCGGCCTCGGGCCCCAAGCGCGAGCGCCAAGGGATCGAAGCTTTTTGGCTATAAAGAAAAATTCAGGAAATGAGAAAAGAACAGTAAAAACTGGCTATTGCAAATTATTTTAAAAAACCGATTGGACTTTCATAGCCAGAGAACGGAAACGGCGCGTAAAGATCTGCGTATGGTTTTTGAACCTTAACCGCAAAACTCTGGATTTTTTCCCGGCAAAATTGTAAAATTAAATTCAGATACGACCTTTACTGAAACTAGATGCAATACGGTCGGCAGTTATTATACCATGTTTGATTTTTCGTTTGTCTTTTTGTTCGGCTTTTTTAGACCACTCTTCTAAACGCCTGCCATCTGCGGCCTTTAGCCTGTAAGCTTCAGGCCAATCCAGACTGGGCAAGACTCTCTCAAAAACATCGACTTTTCTAATTTTAATTCAGGCCATCTGGAAAGTCCATATTTGTTTTTTGGTCGCCTGGCGGCCGCGCGGAGCTTATCCAAGAAGGTCTCGTTTTAAAGTTCTTCAAATATGCGAAAACGGGCGGCAAGCTTATGGCTTTTCGCCTACAAGTCCAAGGAAGTGAACGACGATGGAACTGACCTGCGAAGAATGCGGCGCCGAAATACCCTGCGACGAATGCGAAAAATGCAAAAAACCCGCTCCTAAATGGGCCAAGTTTTGCCCCCATTGCGGAAACGAGCTGGTCGCCAAGCCCGTTCTGAAGAAAAAAAACGCTCGGCAGTTATGTTCCGACGAAAGTTGCATCGGCATCATAGGCCGGGACGGCCTATGCACCGAATGCGGAAAGCGCGCCTGACCAAAACAGTTCTCGCCGCCCCGCAAACTTTGCTTCGGCTTCCGCGCCTTGAAACGGACGACCCGCAAACAGACGGACTGTCGCTGACTTTTTTGTCTCGAAAGCCCCGAGGTTTCGCGTTTCATAACTGGCCATCGCCCCGGCCAACGTTTCTCTGGAGACATTATGCCTCTATTGCTTGTCATTGGCGCTGTCCTCATAGCAGGCGGCATATTTCTGTTCGCGCATTGGTTCGAATTTTTTCTGAAAGCCCTTAAAGTCGTAACTCCTTTGGGGATTATCGGCTTGGGCGGACTTCTGACCTATTTCGGGTGGGAAGAGCTCCGAGACAAAAAAAGAGCTTTCATGGATTTTTCTTCCCCGGCCGAAGCCAGCCGATATCAAGCTGAAGCTCTGGCCTATCAGGAAAAATTGGACAACTTTCGGAGTCAAACCGACGCAGACGCCGAGGCTGGAGACAAGGAAAAAGACGAGTCCCAAACGTCCGCTCAGACGCCTACTCAAGAAAATTCGACTCAAGACAATTCGACTCAAGAGAGTTCGACCGAGAAAGCTTCATCGGACGAAGGCTGAAAAGCCAAAGGCACGTCTTCCCCCCCCGACGAAGCCCGGAGCAAGCTCTCGTCTATAGTCGAAAAACGGATCCAAGCGACTGTTAAAACTACAAATTTGCCGTTCCAGCCCGGCGCTTCGTCAACAGCTTTTTTTAGCCGGCTTTCCTCCGAACCTTCCGAAAACAAGCGACAAGCCGCCCATATTCCGACAAAATTCGCGGCGTGGAGCGGCCATCTCGCGTCTTCGCCTTTTCTGGAAAAAGACGAAGAATCGTCGCCGCCGGACGAGACAAGCTCAATTTGGCGATTTCCGTTGGACGAGGGCGATTCGTCCAAATTCAATTTTTTGGTTCCGGCCAGGCCGAAACGTTCAGCCGGTCAAGAAACGGTCGCTCATTTTTGTTTCTTTGCCCAGAGCCCATGATCGTCTATAATGAAGCAGATTGCTTCCTTGTCTCCGACCAAGTTATCTTTTCCGCCCGTTTCCGGCTATGGAAGACGGAGCTTTTTTAGTCTTCTTTTCTTGCCTGAAAGCGAGCCCCCGGCTCGCGGAATTCTTGTCCAGCCTTTTTGGCCTTAAGTTCGTTTTTGGGGCGCGACAAAAAAGAACAAAATCAGGGGAACAAGCGGCGGCCCGCCTCGCCTGCAGAGGAAAAACGCCGCTCATTTGAGAGGGGTTCGCTCTCGACGGCGGATCTAATTGACGTCGAAATAAAGTCGAAACCGACGAAGAACGCCTCCTTGGCGACGCCTTATCCAATTTGCGGAAACGACTTGTCTTTTGCCTTGCCGTACTTTGTTATTTCCCAAAAAGAAAAAAAAAGACAACCCGTCCAACGACCTGTTGCAAACTTGTCATGTTTATTGCGGTTAGAAAGACTTGCCTCATAGATGTTTCATGTTTAACGGAAAACATCCATTTCCGGAAGTGACGGCCATTTTGTTTCTTTTATTTTGATTATCGCCTAATTTAAAACAAAAAAAAGACTCAAATAAAATTCGTTCTCGCGTCTTTAGTTTCGTCTAGTCCATTTCTTTCAATATGCGGACAATAAAAACTTGCCTATCTTTTTAACTAACGATTTCCGAAACTTTAAAGAGCTTTTGATGTCCTAAACTATATTTGGCCCGAAAAGAAAATGACCGCTTCGCCTATCTGTCGCCGAAAAAAACTTAAGATGAACAGAGAGATGTTAAAGGCCGACCTTCATTGGCCAAAAGCAGAAGAATTGTCTGGAACCGCTGAGGCGTTTTTTGAAGACGCGAAGGCCGAAGGCCTGGTCTTCAAAATAGACGGCAACTATGGCAGCCATAAACGGAACCAGTCACTAGACCGTTCAAACGAGACCGTCATTTAAGATTTCGACCGCCGGCTTAAAACGGCCGAAACCAAAGTCCCAAAAAGAGAGACAATAGCCGGATAGAAGCTGGATCGGCGAACGCCGGATCGCTGGAAGATCAATATTAGCTTCTACGCCTGAACCGCGAAACCCGGAAGACTTTTTTGGCCGGCGTCGACTGACGCTTTCTTGAAAACCCCCAGGCGACGCGATTTTTTCCGCCTTCATCTTCGGGCCTTCATCTTCGGGGCGACGTCCTTTTCCGCGCGGCTCCGAAAACGGCGGTTCGTCGATATTTCTCTGATATAGTACGCATTAGAAACTAAATTCGAGACCCTTTGGCTTTTGTTCCGTCAGACTGTTTCTGGCGAAAATATAAGCCATCTTCTTTCGAATAAGTTATCGGAGAACATGAAGTTGACCTCAACAAGCGATTTCGACCAAAAACCGTTCGACGTTCTTTGCAAAATCGTCATGGAACAATTTGCCTCTTTGGCTCCGAATTCAGGCAGGCATTCCTTTGGCTCGAACAGAATGCATCTGATACGCTACGATTATGCCGTCGATTTGTTCACCTCCGTCATGAAGCCCTCCCTTTTGGTTCTTTTCAATTCCGGCAGCGAAAATTTCTGGGGAAGAATGAAGATCTCCTCACGCGCGAACGATTTCGCTTTAATTGGCGTTCAAATGCCGATGATGTCCCATATCGACGGCTCTCCGGAAAACCCGCTCATGTTTTTGGTCCTAAATCTGGACATGAAAATGTTATCCGAGATTTTGGCGACCATGCCTAAAACTCCGCCTCAACAGCCGCAATATCAAGCCTATTACAGCGACGGCATCGCCTATGGCAAATTGAACGTCACTCTAATTTCGCATTTGATCAAACTTTTCGAAGAAATAAAAGAAACGGATTCCCACAACCTCGTCCCTCCGGCTCTCTTGGATTTGTACAAGCATCTTCTGCAGATCCCGGAAGGCGCCATTCTAAGGAGCATGGTCTCTCAAAAGAACTACGCCCCTAGCGTCACCAACTCCATCAACTATCTAACGGAAAAATACAACGAAGATTTCACCGTCGAAACGCTCGCCGAAGTGGCCGACATGCCGACGACGACTTTCCATCGTTATTTCAAAGCCATGACCTCCTTGAGCCCGATGCAATACGTCAAAGCCATCAGACTCTTCGAAGCCAGACGACTCATGATCTACAACGCCCGAAGCGCCGTCGACGCCTGCCAATCGGTCGGCTACGAAAGCGCTTCCCAGTTCAGCCGCGAATACAAAAGGGCCTTCGCTCGTCCGCCCCAACAGGACGTTTCCTTCACCATCAACTACACGCCCCCGACTTTCCAGCCCTTCGCCGTCAAGGGCGCCAGCTAAGCAAGGGCGCCAGCCAAGCAAGGGCGCCGTCAAGGATGTTTTGGCTCTCCATAAGCTCTCGTCGCCTTTTTTGGAACCAACTCGTCTTATCCCCCCAAAATAAAACGCCTCCCCTAATAAAATACGCCCGCCGGCTTCGACCGAGCGTTTGGCGAGCCGCCAACCCTTTGGCCGCCGCAAGTCCGACCGTTTATGCCTAGCCGGCGCAAAAAAAAGAAAAGCCAAGGCGCGGAGCAAAAAAGTCTTGAGGCTAAAGGACAGGCAATTACGGCAAGTTATAAGGCAAAACAGGCAACTGCGGGCAGCGCTCGTCAAAATCTGGGATGGTTTGCGGCTGCTCAAAAAGATCGAGTTCGTCCCGCAATGTTTTGTAGCAGGCCCCATGAGCCTTATCTTTTTGCTGGCCGTAGTTTCCGCCCAAATACATGTTTTCCAGCTTGATGAGGCACTGTTGACTGCCCAGACGAGCGCCGGCCCGCAAAGAGTCGAGCATTTTTACGCTATCTTTGTCGAATCCATAGGAGTAAGACAGTTCCACTCCAGCATCCCCATTGCCGGCGTCAAGGGCGC
>JAIRTO010000315.1 GCA_031254895.1 Deltaproteobacteria bacterium | reverse complement strand
AAATCCGAATCATTTTTATTTCGCATGCTATATCAACCTTACTGGCCTGTAAAGGTGCGTATTTTATTTTTGCGACTTCTATATATTGAAGTAAATGACGATAAATCGGAAAATAAACTATTCTGTCGTTCACCAAAAAGAGCCGCCAAAGAAAGCGCAATGATAAAAAAAATATTATTATATTTGAAAATAGACTAAAAAACTAAATTAATATTTATGAAGTCAAAGAACAAAAAAATTGTTGAAGATGTTAATGTTAGGCTCGGTCGCACTATACGAACATATTCCGAAGTAGCCCATCATTACGTTATTAATGCTATTAAGATACTGCAGCAAAAAGCCAAAATGAGCCAACAAAAATTATTCGCATAGAATGCCAAATAAAAGAAGGTGCAGAAGGAAAGCTTGTTTTTCATGGAGTGTACAGTTTAAGAACAAACGACATGACGCTTTCAAATGAGTAAATATGGCGGACATATATCAGGTCGACAAGGATTGAAAGCGTATTTCGAAGTCTAAAATCAGAATTATGGTTAAGGCCAATATTCCACCATAAAAACGAAGAATTTATACTCTTTTACTCTTATCAATCTTAGCTTGCCAGTGTATAAATAAGATTAGAATCAAGTGGAAGAAAGGAATATAAATGACAGTTGGACAAAAATAGTCGCAACATTGCAAACACATGTGAGAGCGACTTTAAGCTTCAATAGCACAACGAAAGACACAATTGAAATCAGAAAGCTTTTTACCCCTGAGTTGTCACATTTAAGGATATACGATACACTACAAATAATTCCAAAGTTTCGAAAAATTATTAAGAGAATTGTATCTGTACTATAGTTAATAATTCTTGTAGCGCTATACGATCTTTAACTGTGCGATAATAAAGCATTTTTTTAAATCTTGTTAGAGATCGGTTAACACCGCCCGCCCATCACGGTCAACTTTTTTCTAGCTTCGTCTCTGGTATAATATTCTGTAGACTGGCGATAAGGGTCTGTAGCGAAGTCAGGCTGACAGAAGCGCCTGGGCATGGCTGGCTGCCGGTATTCCAATTCCTCAGCAGTTATTCTTGCCGCATATGAGACAGGCAGCCTTGAAAACCTAAAAGCCATGCGCTGGAAACGTTTGGGTAGTTCGTACAAGGCCCATTGTCTACCTGGGGATAAGGCTGGCCAATTGTCCCCATTTTAGCCTAGAGACAGTCATGGGCCATTGGCTGCGAGTTAAGGTGAATCATGATTGACAGCACACGGCGCTCGCAATATCGATTCAAAAACTACAAGCGCTCTTTCGTTTTGTTTAGTGAGGCCGTTCAATTAGAAAGGGAACTGAATCAACTGGAAAAGGAAGGCGGCATTCAGCGTTTTGAATACGCCTTTGAATTGGGTTGGAAAACCATGAAAGACTATCTGGAGAGCGAAGGGGTATATTTGCCCCTCATTACTCCAGCCACGGTCATCAAGGCAGCTTTTGAAGCCAAACTGATACAGGATGGCCAGGTTTGGATGGATGCTTTAGACGCTCGCAACAAAATGTCCCATACTTATGATTTTTCCAAGTTTGAGCAGGCGCTCTCCGATATCTCGCAGAGTTATTTGGCGGCCAGGGATGAGCTGCATATGTTTTTTCTGAACAAAGAAGCGAATTATGCCCAATGGTCGTGGCTTAACCCCGGCTCGCCTTCGTCTCATCAAAGAGATCCTTGCCCCCTTTGCCGCCCGTCTTGACAGGGCGGTTTTGTTCGGCTCCCGCTCCACTGGCCGCTACCTTCCTCATTCCGACATTGATCTCGCCCTGTATGGCCCATTGACAGAAAAAGAGGCTGACCGCCTCTACACCTTATTCCTGGAAAGCTACCTGCCTGTCAAGGTGGATGTTCTGAATTACCAAGCAATCAATTCGTCCCTGCTTAAACAACATATTGACCTAGCTGGGGCGCCCCTGTTTGAGAAAGCGGATTCGCTGGATGAAAGTGCAAATTTGCCTTACTCTCCCTGACTGAGCTATCAGGAGCGACTGAGCATGGCAGGTTGCCGATTTTATATTCTCCGGCATTACTTGCCGCAGATGAACCAGGTAGCCTAGAAAGCCAAAAGTCATGCAAGCTGGAAACTCTGGAAAACAGCAAATTTAAATGAAACCAGTTGATTTAATTAACATTTTTAGTTTCCAGCGTGAATGAAAAATTCTGGAATCGCTGTATCTTCGGTTTGGGCAGATTTCGCCTTTTGGCTTCAGGAGAAACTTGAGAATCATGCTGCAAAGATCCGGCGTGTTTTCCGCCTCGACAAGGAGTACAATTTTAATGACTGAACAAATTATGGACATAGACGCTTTACACAAGTTCATAGCTAATGTGTTTAGCTCTTCAAAAGTGTTGGTGCGTGAAAATAATCGCATTGTGACAATCGAGCCTATTCAAGATAAGAAATATCGTTGCCCATTCTTAGGGACAGCAAAAGGAGGCTCTTTGACAGTTGATAAATTTCTCGAAATGAAGCGAGAAGAAAAGGAGCTTGAAGCTCAAAATGATAAACTTCTATTTCCTTGACGCCTGCGCTTTGCTAGCCACATTCAAGCAAGAAGGATTTGCTGTTGTGGCAGAGGTAACCAGGTATCCCTAGGTAGGATTTCAAAATCCCCTATTTAATTTTTGGGGCTCGAAAAAAAAACCACAAAAATTATACATAAATAACTAAACTAAACAAAAGAGTTTATTTCTTCAAAACTTTGAGCGCCTATAGGCAACGGACGAGCAATATTCTCCATAAGGCTTCTCCAGTCTTTAATTTTAACAATGCCTCAAAACAAGCGTTAAGATTAAAAAAGGAGCAAGCATTATACCATAATTCTCATGAATGTTAATGAGTAAAAAACATCGTTTTGAGATCTAGAAAAATCTATCTTTATAAGAATCATCATCAGACAAGAAGCATATGTTTTTTCTGAATAGATGCGCCTTGAAAAATGGCGTTTCGTCTGATTTTGAACTGCCGTTAGCGTTAACGGCCTATTGATCAGGCGCTCAATTGCTGCGTTGGACTTGTCCATATTTACTGTGAACCAGTCCTCTGCTCGCGCAAAATCGCGCCTCCGCCGGAAACGGGGAGGCGGTCAATCGTTTCCCAGGCCGCTTCCCTGGCCGGCGACATCTTGAAGATAGCGGCTGATCGCCTGATCGTAAGCGCTAGTTCTCGCGAAAGCTTTCTGGGCCAGACGGAGTCGAAACTCGTTCGTCAATTGTCCGCCGGTCTTCTCCATTTCCGAGACGAAGAGGGGGTAGTCGGCCGGGTCGCACAGCACCGCCACGTGCGCGTGGTTTTTGGCCGAAGCCCTTAAAAGGCAGGGACCGCCTATATCGATGTTTTCTATGACTTCCTCGAAGGCGGCATCTTTTTTCGCCGAAACTTTTTCAAAGGGGTAGAGGTTGACCGCCACCAGATCTATGCCCGACCAGCCTAAGGCTTCCATCTGGGAGACGTGCTCGGGGACGGAGCGTCTGTGCAGGATGCCGGCGTGAATCTTGGGATGAAGAGTTTTCACCCTGCCGTCGAGCATCTCCGGAGAGCCGGCGTACTCCGACGCCTCGACGACGCGGCAACCCGCTCCGACTAGCGTCGCCGCCGTTCCGCCGGTGGAAATAATTTCTATGTTTTTCTTGGAGAGGTATGAAGCCAGTTCGACCAGTCCTGTCTTGTCCGAAACGCTGAGAAGGGCTCTTTTAATCTCATTCATTAGAGGAAAAATTCCTTTCTTTAAATTAATTGACGATGCCGCAACGAGGCCAAAAAAACATTTAAATTTGCTCCCGACTGTTCGCGGATTCGACCGTTTGATCGGCGTCGTCGGGAATGTATGATATCAGATTGGATATTATCAGAAAACTGGCCGACTCGATCACGTTCAGTTCCTCGGCGGTGAAAGGCTTTTGCGGCCCTCTGACGATCATGATGAAACCCCAGAAGTCGCCTTCGGCCATGATGGGGATGCAGCAGAGGTTGTCGAAGCCCGGTTCGATGAAGAATTTTTTCTCTTTGTTGGTCATGAAGACGTCCGATCTGATGACGACTTCTCCGTCGCTTAAGGCTTCCAGCCAGCCGGGCATGTTTTTGGTGGTCATTGTTCCCAGTCCGTAGTGCCTGGTGCTGGGAAAGGAGATGATTAGGTCGGAGCGGGGAAATTCCTGATCGTCGTAAGAAGTGCGCCATATGGAGGCCCTGGAGGCGTTGAGGGCCGAGCATAACGCCATTAGAGAGTTTTCAATGCTGTCTTTCTTGTCGTGAGAGCCGCTGGCCAGCATGTATTCGCCCATGATGCGGATTAGCTGAAGATAATCGTTGAATCTTTTGTTGGACGCGGCTATGTTTTCTTTGGCCAGGATCGTGCAATTGCTGGGGATGTTGACCCCCATGGCTATCTTTATGGCCATTTCTCGGCAAGAGGCCGAGCCGCAAGCCAGACAGTCGATGGTTCTCTGGGCCACGGTTCTTTTGCCCAAAGCCAGATAGGCCTGCTCGATGCGCTCCTCGGACACGTAATCGTCCTGCACCAGAGGGGCCGGGCCGAAGTGGCGGTAAAAATCCGAAATGTCCAAGTTTTGATCGAATTTTTTGTGGAGCCGCCGGTATCTTTCTTTGCTTTCCGCAGAGTTGAACTCTTTGCTCATTTCATAGACGACCTTGTTGACCTTGAAGCTGTTCAGATCTTTCAGTTTCCCCGGCCCCAAGCTGCAGCTCATGTCGCAGTTCACCAAATCCAGAATGGGCGGAACGTCGGTCGGATCGGAGGCGGCGTAAGAATCCAAGAGCCGGAACACTTTTTGGCCGCTGGATTCGTCTATTCTGAGCGCCTTTTCTAGAAAGAAAAGCATGTTTTTGCGGAAACCGCCTAACAGAGCCAAGCTTGAGCGAGCGTCAGGGTCGGGCAGATCGAAATCAGACTCTTCCTCAGGCAGCCCTTCAGGGCAATCCCTTTGGATTCGCTCCATCAGCCGGATGAACGTCAGGCCGTATTTGAGGTTCTCCATGGCCGGATCGAACTCCGTCTGCATGCACATGCACGGGGAAATGACCGCCAGATCGTCCTCAAGCTGCAGTTGCTCCTTCAAATAGATGGCCAAAAGACAAGTCGGATTTTTGATGGGGGAAAGTCTGGGCAGCAGTTCCGGGCGGTGAAGCTCGCAGTAGGACACTATGACCGGGCAATGGGTGGTTATCAAGGTGAAGGGGTGGTGCTGCTCCAAATATCTGAGGTGAGCCCACACGTAAACGTCGACGCCGAAAGAGACGTCGTATATTTGGCGGACGCCTTTGTCGCGCAAGTATTTGACGAGCTTTTTGTAATTCGGGAAATTTGTCCTCGCGGCCGAGGAGATGAGGACGGACAACCGTTTTCCGGCCTCGAGATCTTCGAAAAAGCGATCCGTGTCGTCGTTGAAGAAACGGGCGTTTCGGGGACAGACGGATATGCACGAGCCGCAAGACAAGCACCTGGTGCTGTCGGTGCGGATCCTTATGCGGGAATGTCGGTCCAAAAAGGCGATGTTGGCGGAGTCTATGGGACAGACCAGAGTGCACTTGTTGCAGCCGACGCAGTTATGAATGTTTGTTTGTATTATTTCGCTCATTTATGACCTATCGCTCGGCTTTTTTCGTTTCCAGAGGCGCCGTCGACGAAGAAGCCCGGCTTCGGGAGAATCGGGAGAGGGAGCCAACAAAAGGGACGGACGCCGAGGCGCCAAAAACGGCGGCGCCAAAAACAGCGGCGCCGAAAACGGCGGCGCCAATAAACTGCCTCGTTGATGCGAAATCGTCGCCGCCTCGCCATTTTGCCGTTTCGCCGCCTCGCCGCTTTTGGCGAACATGTCCGAAAAGTCCAGGCGGAGCTCAGGATTTCCCGTCTTTTTCTTCTTCAGACAGAAATTGGTTGAGCCTTTCCACCACGTTTTCATACTCGATGTCGTCAATCTGTTCTCTCAGCCACTTCACCAAATCTCCGTTTTCGCTGTAATCATAGGTTTCCAGATTTTTCAGATGCTTTTGGATGTCGGAGTTTTTGTAAGAGCTGCAAGCGGCGACCAGGCCCCGCAAAACGGTCAGATCCGGAGAGGGTTTTATTTCTTTTATCTTGTCGTCGTCGCCGGTCTGGAAATTGCGGAGCAAAATGACTATTTCCCGATGAAGGATCTCGGCGGCGGCGATGAAATCCTCATTCTGCTCTTTGACCGAGACTAGATCCGGCTTTTTGGCCGCCATTTCCTGGGCCAAGGCCAGAGCGGCCACTTTATGGGCGCAGATGCCGGCGCAAGCCCCTTTGAAGCCGTGAACCTTGATGGCGTAGTCGGTTAAATTTTCTTCCGACGGGCATTTGAGATCCTCCAGCATTCCGGGAGTGTGTCTGACGAAAGATTTTAGAAGCGGCAGATAAACCGCCGGCTTGTTGTCGAATCTGGACAGGCCTTTGGTTATGTCCAGACCGTCGATGTAATAGCCGCTCAGTCTTCGTCTGATCTCGTCTTCAGTTCTTTCGGCGTCTTCCTTGTCGGCGGCTCCTTCGTCCGTCCCGACCAAGTCGTCGGGAGGGCCGCTCGGCTGACCGTCGGAACCGATTTTTTCCACCGTGTAGATATGGGAGAGCCGGTCTTTTATCCAGTTGGTCAAAACGACGTGAAGCTTCCCCAAGTCGATTGGTTTGGCCAAATAGGCCTGAAAGCCGCTTTTCAGAAACAGTTTTTCGCTCTCCACCAAGGCGTTGGCGGTCATGGCGATAATCGGCACGTTTTTGGCGTAATCAGTGTCCAGTTCTCTGATCATCTTGACGACTTCAAGACCGTCCATGTCGGGCATCATATGATCCATGAAGACGCAGTCGTACTCGACGTTGCCGCTCTTGATGAGGGCCAGGGCCTCCTTGCCGCTGGTGACGCAGTCGACGACGAAGCCGTAGGGCTGCAGGAGAGCTTGGGCCACGTCGAGATTCGTCTCCACGTCGTCGACGACGAGGACTCTGACTTGGGGCATTAAAAAGCGGGTGAAAGGCAGCTCCTCCAACCTTTGGCGGTTGATGGACTGATAGCTCTGGAGATTGAAGACCGCTTCCGGGCCTATGGGCGTGGGATCGATGATTTTCTGGCGAACGAAAGCCTTGAAGGTGCTGCCTTGGCCGTATTCGCTTTCCACCAAAATGGTGCCTTCCATCTGTTCGACCAGATCTTTGCTTATCGACAAGCCCAATCCCGTGCCTTCGATCGCCCTTTGGTTGTCCTTGTCCACCTGACTGTAAACGCCGAATATGCGTTCAATGTCGTCGGGCTTGATGCCTCTGCCCGTGTCCGAGACCGTCATGGCCAGCCAGGCGTCGTCGTCGTTGTATTTGCAGGAAAAGGAGAGCTTCACCTGGCCCATGTCCGTGTATTTGAAGGCGTTGGAGAGCAGATTGTTAAGTATTTGTTTGACCCTCAATTCGTCGCCGAAGAACATCGACGGCATCGATTCGTCTATTTCCAGGATGAATTTTATCGGCTTCGTGCCGATGCGGACTATGTTTATGCTGACCGCGTCGCTGACGAAATTCGTGAAGCTGTACGGGGCCGGGTAGAGGACGAACTGGCCGATCTCCACTTTGGTCAGATCCAGAAGGTCGTTTATGATTGACAGCAAGGTTCCGCCGGCGGCGTATATTTTCGCCAGATTGTCTCTGGTGCGCTCCGGGATGTCCCGCTGGAGCTCGACTTTGCTCAAGCCCATTATGGAGTTGAGAGGCGTCCGGATTTCATGGCTCATCTTGGCCAAAAAAGAGCTTTTGGCTTCGGAGGAAGCTCTGGCTTTGCTGGCTTCGACCAGTTCCGTCTGATCGTGGAACAAGATCAGAGTCCCCGAAGTTTTTATGTCGGGATCTATCAGCGGAGTGATCTGAATGATGAAGGACCTTGGCTTGCCTTCGACGGGATCGAAGGTGATGACCTGCTCGATCATGGAGGTTATGTGGCTCTTCACCGCGTCGTTGAAGGTCGTTTCGAAGTTGAGTATGTCCCTTTCGGACATAAGTCCTTGGAAAAGCTCCCGAATGGTGCGGCCGGTGATGAGCCCCATGTGGGGAATGCTCAAGAATTTCAGAAAAATGTTGGTGGCGAACAGTAAGCGGTTGGAGCCGTCGAAGATCAGGATTACGTTGGTGCTGTTTTGAAGAATCAGATCCAGAAATATCTCGCGGCTGTTTTTTTCCGCCGAGATGACCATGGACAGATTCATGTTGCTGGCCGTGGCTTCCTTGGTTCTGGCCATCAGATTTTTCAGAAAGGTGTATTGGCGGTTTATTTTTTTGTTCTCTCGCTTGAGCCTTCTTAGCTCAAGTTCCATGGCGAGAACTCTCTCTTCCGTCAGATAGCCGGATTCGCTCACTTCTGATTCCTTCCAAACAAAGCGGTCATTGGCGGCGGCGCCAATCCTTGGACCGGCTCTAAAGGGAGAACGTTCGAGATCGTTTTTTCTAGGTCCCGATCCGACGGAAACGTCGGCGAAAGCGGGGATCTTGAAAAACAATTTCCTTTTTGGCGGCAAAAAAGCGTCGGCTTTTAAAAACGGCAACAGCACAAGGAAAGACAGTGGAAAGCGTTGAGATAGCCGTCGCCGCTCGGCCTCGGGCAGAACTCTCCGCCTGAATAGCTCAGAGAGAAAGGCTGATGACCGCCCAACTCCGTCCTCAGTATTTCGATTTCGCCCAAATAGTCCAGGCCGAGGGAAATATGACGCCCCTGACATGAATGGATGAGACAGAAATCGAAATGCTCCCACTTTAGCTCTTCAGCCAACTGACTGGCGCTTTTGAGCACATAGCCGTCGTCGCATCCGCCTATGCCGAGAGTGTTGTTTTCCCTGACGTCGTGCGTGCAGATTATGGCGTCGTCGGCCAAGGCCATGATCATGACCGGGTACCACCAGCCCAATTGATGGTCTTCCACGATGAGAGGGATGTTGTCGGCGTATTCGGAATGGCTGTTCATGAACAAGCCGATGGTTTTCAGGTAATCCAAGGCCGGCATGCCGTTGATGCGTTTGACGACGTTGCCGGAAGAAGAGGTGACAATGGCCTTGCGTTTCAAAATCTTGTTTTCAGGTATCTGAAAAAAGGAAAATTTTGGGCGAATGGGACCTTCTATCATGATCAGGGCGACTCTATCCGTATAGAACTGACCATTATAGAACAAAATCGAGTTGCTGATGAGGGAGTCGAAGGCGCAAGCTATGGAGCCGAAGATGGGCACGGCGCCCGTCAGGTCGTTCAGTTTGTTGACGACCCGATCGCCCCCGAAGGCGGTGGTCAGTTTGGCCGCATAGCATAAAACCAGGCTTGGGGGGTCGCCGAGCCCTCCGGCCAGTTGCCCATATAGATCCTCGAGGCATTCCACCCCGTGTTCGTCGATGTCTTCGGAAAGCCCCGTGACGAACTGGCATTCGTCCGAAGTCAGAACCACAAGGGTCAGCAGGCAATAGTCTTCCATAATTTTTGGACTGATGGACAGAGCCGCGCTGACGCCCACGACGTCGAAGGGCAGTCTTTCGTTCAAAGCCGTCAGAAATCCTGGCGCCGTTTGAGCGAAATCTCCGAAAATGAGTCCAATGGCGTTTTTCTGAAGATTGTTGTCGAGTTCGAGCTGCGCAATCAGCTCGATCATGGCCAGATCTGGCTCGTCAACCTCATTTGTTTGAGCGAAGAGTGTTCTGGTCATGCGAGCGTCCTCTATTTTCTGCGGCTGGGCGAAACCAATGTTTTAGCGAGGTCAAATTAGGCCGTCCGCCGATTTCAATTTGCCGTTTTCGAGTGTTTGAAGTTGGCCAAACGATCGTGAATGCCTTCGAAGGCTTCAATGATCACCGGATCGAACATATGTTCCTTCTCGGAAATGATGATGCGACAGGCGTCGTCATGGCTCATGGCCCTCTTGTAGACTCTCTTGTCTATCAAGGCGTCGAAGACGTCGGCCACCGCCATGAGTCTGGCGCAGAGGGGTATTTCTTCCCCTTTGAGCTGGTGCGGATACCCCTTGCCGTCCCAGCGTTCATGATGACTTTGGGCTATGGAAACGGCGATGTTGTGGTAAGGTTGCGACTGGACGCGGGCGAAAATCTTTCGAAGCATTTCCGCTCCCTTGGTCGTATGAGTCTTCATGAGGGAAAATTCGTCGTCGTTGAGAAGGCCGGGCTTGAGCATGATGACGTCGGGGATGGCGATCTTGCCGACGTCGTGAAGCGGGGCGGCTCTCTTCATCAAATCGACGGTGAACGGATTAAGCTCGTCCTGAAACTGCTCACGAAGAACCAATTCCAGACCGAGGAGCTCGACGTAAGCGGCCGTTCTGGTGACGTGACCTCCCGTCTCCTCGTCGCGATATTCTATCATGTCCGAGAAGGAGGCGATGATGCTGTCCTCCAGATACCTGACCTTGCTCTCCAGTTCTCGGTGGTAGTCGGACAGGTTCAGGTGAACTCCGATGCGGTGTTGGAGAATGTCTTTTTCCGCCGGCTTGGTGATGAAGTCGACCGCTCCGTTCTTCAGGGCTTTGACTTCAACTTCGGTGTTGTGAGTGGAAGTCAAAAAGATGACGGGGATGTGCCTCAAAGCCATGTTTTTCTTGATGTTGGCCATGGTTTCGAAGCCGTCCATGTCGGGCATGTCGAGATCCAGCAAAATCAGATCCGGGGGCGGTATCGTCTCTTCGCGTCCGTCGACCGTCACTTTGACCGCAGAGCAAACTTTCAGCGCCTGCGCTCCGGATTTAGCCGGCACCACTTCATAGTTTTCTTCCAGTTGGGCGTTAATCTGCTGGAGAGTCGCCAAATTGTCATCAACCACAAGAATTCTTTTCATAAAACACCCGAACTATCTTCCGAGCCTCAGTGTCAGAGCAGTGAATTTTCGGCGCCGGACAGCCCCAAAAAAAAGAGGCTTTTGGCGTCTTGTTCGACGCGGCCGACGCCCTATGGAAGAAAGCGTCTTCCTGCCTTTGGCAGGCCTTCTGGCGACATGGAAGAGAAAAAGCCGCCGCCGGACAGGAACAAATCGAGCGGCTCCTGTCGAAGGAAAGCCGGATTCGAGATTGAATCAGGAGTTAGGAACCTTGGCGGCTCATAATTTCGGAAGGGCCGATAAGTTTGCGCCGGACTTGCAAAATATGGCGACAACGAGACTCAAATACATCGAGTTGAACCAAAAAAGGCTCAAAAACAAGGATTTTGAAAAATCAAAGAGGCGAAAAAAATCTTGATCAAAGCTGATGTTCGGTTTTTTTTGTTCCTGTCGTTATGGAATTAACGAACGATCAGCTGACATCGGCGCCGCGAACGCCGGTCAAAGACTTGTCCGCAATCCGTTTAAAAGCTTCGGTTTTTTTTCGTCGACGGACGAGAGAGGCGTCGGACGATAAGTCCGAACGCGAAATCATGAGAGAAAACGCCAGCTTCATGTCGCCAAGCTGGCCGTCAAAGGAATGGTCGTCTAATTCGTCATTTTCGCGACGTCGGAGTCAGGCGGCTCGGGCGAACGAAAAAAGCGAAGGGAAAGCAAGTGATGAAGACTTCTCAAAGTTTTCGCCTGATCATACCAAGACTAAGCCAAAACGGCAAGTCAGTTTAGAAAGGTTGTAGACCGATTGAATGTGTAAAATAAATGCTCGTTCAGCGCTCATAAAGAAAATAAAAATGATAAAGAAAAATAACGCCTTATATTTTTGTTACATTATTAAGAATAAAAAATATAAATCAATTTTAGACTATCATTATTCAACTAAAAACAAGAAAAATTTTATAAAGATATATATAACGTAATAAAACAAATAATATAGATAAATAATTTTAAAAATATCTGAATTAGCGAATATTTTGATTTGAAGTTTAGGCAAGGATATTTTTAGAAATTTGTTGCATAAATTCGTCGGACAATTAAAAAGATCGTCTGCCCTACTCGATAATAAGGAGCTATTATACATTGTTCACAGGGGGAAAAGCAATGCTCGAAACGGCTTCCGGCAAAACAAGCAGGTCAAAGCAGATGATCGCCAAGCCGAGACGTCGGCCGACGTCTCCCCAGACAGGCTTTTGGCCGACAGCCGCTCGCGGAGCCGTCTTCGGCCGATTCGGTTTTTTTACCGGTTAAAAGACCGGAATCGAACTGTTTTCATGGTCGTTGAAGACCCTTGACCAGCGCGAAAAGATTAATAAAACGCCATGATAGCCCAAAGTTATCATATAAAGATATGTATTGATGTACAATGTCGGCAATATTATGTAATAATTATATAATTATAACATAAAAATGTCAGATAAATAGTTAAATTATTGTTTAAATTGTTTTGTGGCGGCGCAGGCGGAGAATCGCTCTGGAATTGTCGGCGAGTTCGCCAGAGAAAGTCTCGCTGAAAAAAAATGAGCGTTCGTTTTTTGAAACCATTAAAGGTCTTTCGCTGATGAAGGACAACGCCGTGATAACGAGCGGGCCGCTCGAAAATTGACGAGCCAGGGAAGTTTGGCGAGTCAGGGATGCCTGACGAGCGAAGAAGTTGAGTAGCTCGAAGTTTGACTGGCTCGCAGTTTGACTTGCTTGAAGTTTGACTTGCTTTTGGAGCGATGGAGGCGATTTGACAACCGGAATCTGACGGCGGAGCGCGACTGAGCCGCGCGAAGCGCTCTGAGGGAAGGAGGAAAATTGTCAGGCGCATGACCCGTCTGTTCGGGACAGACGCGCTGGCTTTAGGCCATTTTTTGGATACAGGAAGACAGGACTTTGTGATTAGCTGTTTTCAAGGCTGGTTTTGGAAAGAAGACGCGGATCTTGGAGAACGCTTTGGCGCCCATTATCCGCCAAATGCCTGCCGCGCCGGAAACTGGCTCTTTGGTTTCCCGAACATCTTTTTTTTCGCTTCTGGAATGTTTTCCCGAACGGCGTCACCCCCCTAGAGTTGCGTCCACTTCAGCGGCCTCGCCCCCTTAGCGGCGTTCAGTGAAGCGGCGAATCAGCGCGCGGCCGGAACTGAGCTCTGTCGGAAACGAGCCCGGCCGGAACTGAACCAAGGTCGGATCAAGGCCAGGAAGGCCGGAGGAGATTGCGCTTTTGCCTGCGCCGGCCATCGTCCCTTTTGGCTAAGATCCTGAACGGCAAGATCGTTTTTCTGATTCAGTGACTGGTTTTCTCCAAAGCGGGGGAACTTTGGACGACCAGAAGCTTGCCGTCGTTGGATATTCTCCCCGACTGTTTCAGACGCTTCATTATTCTCGTGACGCTGACTCGGTGAGCGCCGACCAAAAAGCCCAGATCTTCATGGGTCAACTGCAAATCCAGAGCGTAAGATCCGCCGCTGCGTCTGTGACCGTGCTCTCTGGCGACGTTCATCAGCGTCGCGTATATTTTCTCTTCCAGATGAACCTGACTCATGGCTTCGATGCGTTCGGAAAGAGCGGCGATGCGGCCGGCCATGGTCTGAATGATTCTAAGGCCAATGGCCGGAAATTTGAGGACCATATCCTCGAACGCCTTCCTGCCGAAGCTGCAAGTCGTCACTTTATCCATGCACCAGGCGCTCACCGGATAGTTATAGGCGCTGTTGAGGTCGTTAAGGATATACTCCCCCAGACAGTCTCCCGGCTTGCGGATGTCCATGATGATTTCCGCGCCGTTTTCCGTCACCCTGCTCAAGCGTATGGAGCCGGATTTGATCAGAAACAGGCTCTTGGCCGGATCGCCTTGAGCGAAGACGGTCTGTCCCGCTTCAAAGTTCCGTCTTTCGGCTCTTTCGGCCACGGCTGCGAGCTCTTCCGGCTGGAGGCCGGAGAAGAGCCACAGATTGCCGATGCACATGTCAGACCAGTCATGTCGATCCCCTTTTAGACTGTTGCAGGGGCAACTCATGCGCGTTCTCCATTGAAGGCCGTTTTCGCGAAGCGCCGTTTTTGGCGTAATTTTTGGCTTCAAACGTCGAAAGGCCGCTCCGGCGTTTCGAAGCGGCCTCGTTCGAAGCTTTTCGCGTCAGCCGATTTTCTTCCCGGCGTCAGGTCCGGGAGTCAAGGAATAGATGTCGGCGACGTTGATTTTGACCACGTATTTCGGCGCCCCCGCTTGAGGCAGCATGGCTTTGACGTCGGCGGCCACTTTGTCGTAGAGCGGGCCGGAGGTGAGGAGTTCGCAGCGGCCTTTGAACTGGTAGCCGGACGGCGCGGCGGGGTCGACCACGGCCACGGCGATGTTGGGGTTCTCTTCCAGGGCCTTTCTGGTTTTGAGCGAGAAGAGATCGGCGAAGACCAGAGTGTTGTCGTCCACCGCCGTTAGCGTGCCTTTTGGAGATAGGTTGGGGATGCCGGCCTTGTCGGCCGTCCCGATCCAGGCGACTTTTCCTTTGAGATACTCTTTGATTTCAGGGGTTAAAGGCATTGTAGCCTCCTTTTGGCGTTTTTTGGCCTAAAAAGGGCGCCGGCGAAAGATCTTTCCCGGCTCCCTGGCCCATAAGCTAGTTCTAATAGCCTATGGGGAAGATTATCACGCCGACCAGTTCGGCGTCGGTAACACTTGATACAAAGGGATATTTTTCTCGAAAGCGGAAAGGGACTAAAAGAGCTTCGCCAGGATTTCGGCGGCATAGGGAGAGTCAAGAAGGGCTTCGGCCCGGTCGGAAGACGCCGCGTCGGCCAATTCGTCCGGCGAGGCGGCGGAAGACTTCGTCGAGAGACGCGTCAGGCGGGAAGTCTTTTTCTTTAGGCGGGAGAAGAGCGACAACTTTATTTTCAGCCCGCTCATTCGGCGGAGCATCCGGCTTTCCTCAGGGGCCTCGATGAAGAGCTCGGACATGGACAGGCTGTCCGAGGCGTCCGATTTCTCCGGCGCAAAGCCGGCGCTGCGCATGATCCGGCAAGTTAGCCTTAAATCATCAGGCAAATTGGCCAAATCGTCAGGAGGCAAGGGCTTGCCCGCGCCCGGCAAATCGTCGAACATTCCTTCCTTGACGGCTTCCAGTATTTTGCGTTCGGCCAGCATGACCACGATATCGGGGCTATAGTTCATTGTCGCGAAAAATCCCTGGCCAAAATAGAATCTCATAGGCGAAGCACGACCAAAGCCTTGCGGTTCCAGGCTTTGACCAAAAAGGCGAAACCAGCTTCTCTGAGCTCAAGTATAACACTAAAAAGGCGAGATTGTCCATTATTGCGCGTATTTCCGATGATTTCGGAAAAAGGCTTTTTGGCGGCGAATTGACATGGCTTTCGATTGGTTTAGTCCGTCCTGTCGGGGACGAGGAAATCGTCCAAAAAAACGTGGGGGCAAAAGCGCCGTTTTTGGGCCGCAAAAAGATCCGTTTATGGATAATATGTTATAATTCCATTATTCATTGGCCTTTTTTCAGGCGACAAAAACAACGCAAATTTTCTGAAACATGTTTCGTTCTTTTTTTTCTTCAAAGTTTCATCGCGAAAACGCTTCTCTTTTTTGTCTCTAACCGGGGCTTTATGGCTTTTTTGTTTTGATATGGTACAATTCGCCGATGAAAACGTTTGTCGCGCCAAGGGCTTGACTAAAAGGCTTTTGGCCTGACGGGCCGCAAGGAAAGGGGTTTTTTTTGAAATTCGTCGATTCCGCGAAAATCCAAGTCGCCTCCGGGCGAGGAGGGGCCGGCTGCATAAGCTTCAGGCGCGAGAAATACATCCCTAAAGGCGGTCCGGACGGCGGCGACGGGGGGCACGGAGGAGACGTCGTCATCGAAGCCTCCAGCCAGAAGGAAACTTTGCTGAGGTTTCATTTCAACCAGATCTTCAAAGCCGGAAACGGCCAACCCGGTCGAGGCAAACGGCAAACCGGTCCCGACGGGGCCGACGTCCTTTTGAAAGCGCCCCCTGGAACGATGGTTCTCGACGCGGACACCGGCGCCCTCATTTGCGACCTGAAAGAGTCCGGCGACAGATTTGTGCTTTGCCGAGGGGGCCGGGGAGGTCAAGGCAACGCCAGGTTCGCTTCCAGCACCAACCGAACGCCAAGATTGGCTCAACCAGGAGAGGACGGCGAGGAGCTGAGACTCAATCTGGAATTGAACCTGTTAGCCGACGCCGGTCTGGTGGGGTATCCCAACGTCGGCAAATCCACCCTCATTTCCAAATTGTCGGCGGCCAAACCGAAAATAGCCGATTATCCCTTCACCACGCTCGTTCCCAATCTAGGCGTGGTGGCCGCCGGCGAGGATCACTCTTTCGTCGTCGCCGATCTGCCGGGTCTCATTGACGGAGCCTCGACGGGCGCCGGTCTTGGGCATCGTTTTTTGAAGCATTTGAGTCGATGTTCCGTCCTGGTTCACATTCTCGATCCGACGACGATGGATTTGGAACGCCCGGACAGGGATCTTCTGGCCATCAGGAAAGAGCTTGGGGCTTACGACCCGGCGCTTCTGAAAAAACCGAAAATTGCGGCCATAGGCAAAATGGACTTGCCTGAAGGGCCGCCGGCCATGGCCGCCTTCAAGAAAGCCAAACCCAGAACCCCTGTTTTGGGCTTTTCCTCATGGACAAAGGAAGGACTTGAGGAACTTCGCTGGGCCATCTGGAAGATAGTCTCGGAACGAAAGGCGCGGCCGTAGTGACCAAATCCATCAGACTCATAGGCGTCTATTGTCTTGTGACGATTTTAGCCTTCTCCGTGATCGGCTTGATCATGAGAACGGTCGTCATGCCCTTCCATCTGAGCATGATTCCGGCTCTCGTCGCCCACATGCTCCTGTTCGCCCTCATCGTCTGTTTCCTTTGGCCCGGCGCCTGGAAAAGTTTGCTTCGTTCGACGCCTCCCCCCTTGCTGAGCTTCTTCTCGTCGCAAAGCGGTCATCTGTGGCCGATGATGGCCATAGTTTTGGCTTTGGATCTCAGTTATCTTCTCTCCGGCGCCTTTTTGGCCAACGGAAACATGATCGGGGCCAAACTCGACTTTCATCCGACCCTCTGGGGCTCCAACGCCGCCTCCATTTTTTTCGCCGTGAAGATAAGGGAGGAAAAATCTTCCCCGGCCAGCGTCTTGTTGACCTATCTGGTTCTCTGGGTTCACCTGGTCATGGTCTTGCTCGGCTATGACATTTATTCGGCCAGACTGCTGGTTTTGGTTCTGACCTGCTTCTCCCTGCTTTTCAGTCGATTCGTCTGGACGAGAATCTTCAGCATTTTCTTCGCTCTGATTTACCTGGCCACCGAACAATACGTCACCGGCACCAGAATATTCGAGTCTCTCTACGTTCTGGACTGGCTTTGTCCTCTCTCCGGGGCGGCTTTGATCTACGACATGACTCTCAAAGCCGCCGCTTTTTATTCTTCCGGCGATTGGGGGCTGGGCTTGGAATATCTCCGAAAGATGGATTTCGCCGAGCCGACTAACTTCATTTTGAACGGTTTGTCCAATTTCACGGTCGTCTTCGGCTATTATGGCCTCTTGATTTACGCCTTTTTGATCATTTCCGTCGTTCTGCTTTTGGGTTGGGCTCTGATGAAGAAGGTGGGATTGAACTCGGGTCTGATCATCCTGCCCATGTGGTTCATGGCTCTGATAAATCAGTATTCCACTTTGGCCGTGTTTCTCGCTTTTCGCTCTTACGGACTGACCCATGGTCCCGCCTTCGTCGGCGGCGTCGAGCCAGGTCTTGAAATCATCATTCTTTTCATCCTCATCTACGATCCGGCTTCCGTAGCCCCTGCCGCGTCGAATTCGACGGACCGACTAGTCGACCTGACCAAGTCGTCCGAGGCCAAGCTGGAGGAGGATCCGGCTCCGCCGGGAGATGGGGAAGCGGTCATGACTAAGATTTAGGCCGGACTTTCAGCCCTGCAAGTCCGGTCCGTTCTGCCAATCCGACATCTTTGCCAATCCGGCATCTTTGCCAATCCGGTTCTTTTGGCGGGGAGACCTCCCGGGCGGAGAAAAAAACTGAAGGTTCGACGAGGATGCAGTCAGAGCGAGAAAAACGCATAGTTGTGGGTTGCGGCATTTTTGAAGCCGAGCTTAGGAAAGTCCTGGAAGACGATCATCGTTTCGACTACCAGTTCCACTGGCTCAAATCCGGCTACCATGCCAGGATGGATTTGTTGGCGAGCAAACTTTCGGAAAGCCTTGAAGACGTCGAATTAGCCGACCTGGAAAATTTGAGGATCCTGTACGGCGGCAGCTGTTTGTTCGACGTCGACGAAGCCGTCAAAAAGGGCCTGAAAATTCTGCCTTCCGACAATTGTCTGACGGCCATGGTGGGCCGCAACAAGCTTCGTGAAATGGAGAAAGGGCGAACCATGGTCGTGACGTCTTCCTGGATTCGCAAGATATACCTTGTCGACGACGAAGACGAATTTCCTCTTTGGTCTCCTGAAGAAATGAGGATGAACCTTGGACGATACGACCGAATTTTGGTTTTGGACGCCGGCGTGGATGAATTTTCCGATGAGGAGATATTAACGGCTTTTGATCGTATGGGGGTGGTTCTAGAGTTTGAAAAATGTTCTCTAAACTATTTTAGAGGACTTATTTATGATTTTATGACGTGAAATTAAGTTATTGATTTTTTGTTGACGTTTTTTGTTTGGGCAGGGAGACGGCTGTCCGCCTATTCAATCTTGATCGAGTCAACTTCCTTTATTGATCTGACTTCCCCCGTCGACCGAAGCTTCCAATATCGACCAAAGATTCAATATTGCAAAAATAACGCTGCATAAGGCCGATCTTTCAAGATCTGGCCGTTTTTTGGTTGCTGTTATTATGTCATGTAAGAACAATTGCCTCGCGTGCTTCATGGCGTTCTTT
>JAIRTO010000305.1 GCA_031254895.1 Deltaproteobacteria bacterium | reverse complement strand
CGATGTCCGCGCCATGGACACGTCCGTCTGGCAAGGCGACGACGAGAACTCGCTGGCCTGCGTAATCGGCATCGCTTATTTCGCCGCAAAGAATTTGCCGGGTCTTTCGAGAGCTTCCTTCGGGTCAGGGGTCAGTCGACGCGGTCTTTCTGCCCAAAGGCGCCTAACCGCAGAAGCCGGTCTTGTTGGTCGAATTGAAATGGGACGACTCGACCGAATCGGCCGTCGAACAAATACAGCGGAAACGCTCTGCTCGGCATTTGGAGAGGGTCAGAGGAAAGCGGCTTTTGGCCGGGATAAATTACGACAAGAAAAAAAACGCGAGCGCGTCATGGAGTCGGCTTCAACGGCTCTTCATGTTCCTTCGCCTTTGTCGCCTGGAAAAGAAGTCAAGTCGCGGAGGACGGGCCCAAAAAATCGTAAAAAGCGCGCTGAACTGGGCTGCCGTCTTTTGTTCGCCTAGATGCCCTCGCCAAAGCTGTCGGCAATCGACAGGCGCATGACGCCAGGACTTGCCAAAAAAAGACTTTATGTTGACGAAGAGACGAATCTTCATGGTTCCTTTGAGAAAAAAAAGAGAATGAACGAAGGCCAAGTAATTTCTTGACGGGTTATAACTTGACAGGTCCAAAGTTGAAGAGTATTTTCGATATTTGTTCCATGGCGACGCCGTCGTCAAGATTGTTTTTGAAATTTTCGCCATTATCCAAAAAGATCAATAAAAGAACGTTTCAGCGCGTTGCCGTTTCGACGGCCAGACATTTTCGTTTTGGTCCGACTTCTGTGCGCTATTTTGGCAAATTATGAGTCGAATACAAGAACCCCCACTAGTCAAGTATTTTCTGGCTGTCTTCGGTCCTGACGCCGCTGCTTTGGACGAAGCGGCGTCTCGACTGTCCAGAGAGTACATGAAAGCGTTTTTAGGCCCCATAGATTTTCAGAGCCCGGATTACCCCATCAGGGAAACCGATTATTACGCCAAAGAGATGGGGCCAAAGCTGGTCAAGCGTTACTTGTCCTACCGTCATCTCCAGTTTCCGGATCATCTCGTCCATTTGAAGCTTCTGGCCATGGAGATCGAAACTTCCATGGCTTCTCCCGCCGGACGTCTGGTCAATCTGGATCCCGGCTATATTTTTTCCGGAGGTCTGGTTCTGTCGACCGGCAAATTTTCCGGACACAGGCTTTATATCGGGCGCGGGCTGTGGGCGGAGCTGACTCTGCATTACCACCGCGGGTCCTTCGAAGCTCAGTCTTGGACTTATCAGGACTACCAGAGACTCGAGGTCATCTCTTTGCTGACGGCCATGCGCAACAGCTATCTGAAGGAGGTTTCCGGCAAAAGCTGATTTTTGCCGATTCTTCCGCATTTTTCTTTTCGTCGTCTCCCCTTGGAGTTTTTCTTTTTTTTCTTCGAACCATCTACCGCTTTGGCGCTTCAGTCAAAGGCATTATAAGGTTGCCTAATGATAAAGAGCATGACCGGCTTCGGTTCCGCTTCAGGCGAGGTATGCGGCTACAACTGCCGAGTGGAAATAAAGACCTTAAATGGTCGTTTTAAGGAGTTCGTGGTTCGTTCTCCTCATCTCTTTTGTCAGCTGGAAGAATCCCTCAAGAAGCAGATCGGCCAAAAGATTCATCGGGGCCGCATCGAGCTGTGGATCACTGTCGAAGACAGCGGCCGCTCGGACGGAAACGTCACCCTGAACGAAGAGGCGGCGAAGAATATTCGGCAAAAGCTGGAAGAGCTGAAGGCGCTTTTGGGCCTGACTGAGCCCGTCACCCTGAATCACATCCTCCATTTCAACGTCATCGCGCAGGAAAAGGGCTCGGATTTGGTTCCTCCCGACGAGGAGTCCGTTTTGAAAGGCCTCACGGCTTTGAACGAAAAGGCTTTGAACCAGCTGGTGACCATGCGGGAAAACGAAGGCAGGCAGCTCTGCGAAGATCTGATGAGCAGACTTGACGTCATGGCTCAATGGCTGGAAGAATTGAAAAGGTTGGCCGCAAACGTCCCGATGGCGGCCACGAAACGTTTTCAAGCCCGCCTGGAAGAATTGGCCGAGACGCTCGTCGATCCCGTCAGGTTGACTCAAGAAGCGGCTATTATGGCCGAAAAAATGGACATAACCGAAGAGATGACCAGGTTCGGCAGCCATATCCAGGGGTTCAAGCAACTTTTGGAGACTTCCTCGGAGCCGGTTGGCCGTCGGCTGGAATTCATGCTTCAGGAGATGAATCGCGAAGTCAACACCATGGGCTCGAAATCTCAAGCCAAGCCGATCATCGAACATGTCCTGAAGCTGAAGGCCGAACTGGAAAAAATCCGGGAACAAAGTTTGAACATAGAGTGAAGGATGCCCAGTTTTTTAGTCAATCTTGGTTACAACCATTTTGTCAGCGCCGAAAGGGTGGTCGCGGTCGTCAATTCCAATTCCGTTCCGGCGAAAAGACTCCGAGACGAGGCAAAGGAGCAGAACTTTTTGCTCGACGCCACCGCCAATCACAAGGTGCGCTCCATAGTCGTGACTTCTTCGAAGCACGTCATCCTTTCGGCTTTGGAGGTCAACACCCTCGTCAACCGCTGCAATGAGACGAATCTCAAATTCCTCAAAGCGACTGGATTGAAGCCAGGATCGGATCAGTTGGAGACGGTTCCTGATTCCGAGCCGGAAAACGACCCCTTGGAGGATGAGACTTGAACCTTGCGCCTTTTGGACTTCAAGCTCGCCGGCAATTTCTTTCGACGGCCTGTTCCGCCGGTGGCCAGTCAAATTTGTCGATTATAGTTTCGGTCAGGCCGACGAGGGAAGGCGGCGGCAGTCGTCCGGTCATGGGCCGAAAGGGGAGAGTTTCTCGTGTCCGCTGATTTTCGCCGCCAAAGATCGGCCAAAAGACCAAAAAGCGAAACCTCCAAGGCCGGCGGCGGAAAGGGCGCCAAGTCGGAGAGAGAGTTTGACGGCGACGTCGGCGGCCGTCTCGGCAGTCGGCGCGGCGGCCGGCGCGCCGGCCAAGACCGCCCTTTGGGCGGTCGCGAGAAGGGCTCTTTCGTCGGCCTCAAAAAGGGGCAGATGGCCTCTTCGTCGTCCGGAAAACCTTCGCCGCCGGACTCCGTCGCCTCTTCTCGGGAAGCTGTTTCAGGTCTCAATTCGACCCTGGCCGCTCTGACCAATCGTCCCGAGGACTGTCTGGAGCTGCGGCTTTCAACTTCCCGTTCCAGCTCCCCGACCTTGAGGAAGATTCTCGATTTGGCGGAATCTCTGCACATAAAACCTCAGCTTGTTTCCAAGGCGGAACTTGACCCGTTCGGCTCGCGCCATCAAGGGGTCGTTTTGTTCGCCAAGCCGCAGGCTTCTCCGGGCTTTGAGGCCTGGCTCGATTCCGTCGCCGGCTCGCAGCCCGCGCTGGCTCTGGCCCTGGACCATCTGGAGGATCCCCGCAATTTGGGCGCTCTTCTCCGCTCCGCCGCCGCCTTCGGGGCCAAGGGACTTTTGGCGCCCAAGGACAGAGCGGCTTCGTTGACTCAGGCGGCCAGAGCCGCCTCCGCCGGCGGCTCTGAGGTCGTCCCTCTGTTGACCGTGGTCAACATCTCCCGCTCGTTGGCCGCCTTGAAGAGACAAGGGTTCTGGGTCGTCGCCGCCGAGGCCGAAACGGGTCAGCCCCTTGACGAGTTTCGGTTTCCTGAACGCTCCGTCCTCCTGTTGGGAGCGGAAGGAAAAGGGATAAGCCGGCTGGCGGGCCTAGAAGCTGATTTTAGGATCAGCGTTCCCCTGGCTTCGAGCATCGTCACTTCGTTAAACGTCTCCAACGCCGGCGCCATCCTCATGCACGCCTACTTCACTCAAATTTCTTCAAAATCTCCCCGTCGATAGCTTATCTGACCATGCGGTTTCCGATCTCTCCGCTGTTCGACCGTTGTTTTAGCCGATTCGAAGAGGCCGAAAAAACCGCCTGAAAGGACGCGAGGGGCGGAGCCCTTTTTCGTTCAAACAGCGGAGCTGTCTGAAAGCGTTTTCGCTCCGTCGTCGAAGGCGGTCATTAAAGTTTTTCGTTTTTTTGTTTTTTGTTTTTCGTTGAAGCGGAGACGGTTTTGGCGGTCGTTGGGAGGGAGCCACAAGTTCGGCGTTCGCTAATCGAAAGGAGAAAGAGCTCTTTGGAACAGATCCGTCCAGGCCAGGCGGCGGACTGGTCAGTAGTAGCGCCTGTCTCTCATGTTTTTCTCTCTGCGGGCGAGTCGGCGCCAGACTTTAACCAGAACCGCGCCGCCTATGAAGAGCAGAACGATCCCGCTGGCGGCCGTTAGACCCGTTCCGGCTCTGGGCCAGTAAGCCATGGCCACCATAAAGCATAGAACGCCGAGAAAAGAAACTGTCCAGCTGAACAAAAGAAAGATGAAGTTCAAGGGAACACGGGGATGACCGCCCGCCGGCGTCGCGCCGACGGGCGGTCTGATAATCGTCGAAAGATTGTTCGGGGCTTTAAGTAGCGGGAATCAAGCGACCGAAAAAAAGGGACAGGCAAAGAAGGCCGCTTTTTTCGGTTTTTAGCGACGGTTGCCCAATATTCTGACGATGAACAAGAACATGTTGACGAAATCCAACAACAGCGAAGTGGCGCCCATGATCACCGCTCGCGCTTCTTGTCTTTCGTCGGCGAAGCCGCCGTCAAAAATGACTCTCAGTTTTTGGTGGTCGTAGGCGGTCAAGCCGGCGAAGACCAAAACGCCGGCCCAGCAGATTACGTAGTCCACCATGGGGCTTTTCATGAAAAAATTGACCACTGCGGCGACGATGAGGCCTATGAGGGCCATGAACAGAAATGTCCCCCACCCGCGCAAAGAGCGTTTGGTCAGAAGGCCATAGGCGGCCATGCCTCCGTAGAGCGTCACCGTGCAAAAAAAGGCTTTGTAGACGACGCCGCTAGGATAAAACATCGTGGTCAGAGAGACGGAGACTCCGAGCAAAGCGGCAAAAATGAGGAAAAGAAATCGGCTGAGGTATATGGGGAGGCTTCCAAGGGAGGCGTTCATCAACAGCAAAACGACAACCAGGCCGCCCAAGATGGCGATGGGGGCGTATCTGTGGTTGTTCAAAAAAAACAGCCAGTCTCCGCGATAGGTCACCGACAGACTATAGGAGACTTGGGCGGCGGCGATAAGACCCAGGCACATCCACAGGTAGATGTTTCGAAAAAAACGAGCTTCGGAGATCTCGTTGACCAATGGGTCAATGTTGCTTTGAGGAGCGTACGGATTGGTGAAGTCTTGCATGTTATACCTCGAAAATTTATGAAACTGCGGTCTAAAGAGAACTTTTCGACCAAAATCTGATGCGGAGGAGCATCGGCGCTCTTATAGTCAGCGGTCTATGCGACAAATAATCATGGACATTTCCGTCAGACTCGCGCATTGACCTCGGAGACATGCGGAAGGCAGGCTGTTGGCCGGTTTTTTTTCGCCTTCTCTGAAAGACGAGTTTAGCTTCAATCCGCTTCCGACTGCGAAAATAAGAACCAAAGGCGGCTACGCGTCAAAAATAACGCCTATTGTCGGCGCCAAAAGCGTCCAGAAGGAGATTTCAAAAAGGCGCTTGCGTCATGGCGCGGCCGCCGAAAAAAAACGGAGGAGCGGTCATTTTGGGGAACAGGCGATTCTATTTTGGTTCCGGGAAAAAGAGTTGAAGGATTATGACGCGATGTCCTCTGGGGAACATAATATAACATTTGGAAATTTTTTTCATAAAAAAAAACGGTCGAGCCGACGCGACGTCCAAGATGTCCAGGCCGGGCCGGATAATCCCGAAATTGACGACTCCCTTTTGGCTTTTTTGGCCGTTAAATTTGTCCAGAATCTCTCGAACCCAAAATTTTCTGGCAAAAAAGGCGCCGTCGTCCCCATCGGCTCGCCGAAGCGGACGACATTTCCCTAAAAAAAATCCGAGTTTGGCCATAAAAGACAGTTTCTTTTGCGGCAAAAAAACGGACAAACTCTGGCCGCCTGTTTCGAGACGACATGACCTGGCCGTGACAAGACGACATGACCTGGCGACGACATTCGTTCATGTCGGCGTTTAGTCTTCGCTTCTTTCGGCGGCCGAGCCTGAGGAAGCCTTTTGGAGCTTGACTGCGGAGGCGAAGAATGGCGACAAAATTTGTTTTCAAAATATCCGTCATTTGTCAGAATTAAGAAGAAAGGATGACGGACGTAATTTACGCAAATAAGTTTAGACCATGACGGAAGACCTGAACGATGGCGTCTGGTCTTGCGCCAATTGCAAAATTTGCCGGCAATAGGTTGAAATGCAGGCTATAAGTTTGACCTTATCTTGCGTCAAGTTTTTGCGAAAAATTTGTAAAAAAATTGCAAAATTAAATGTTTCATGTCATAATGCATACAAGGATCTTCTCCGAGTCCATTTTCAGGCCGCGTCCGAGATCCTCAGATTGTTCGTCTTGCCATCGCCCGCTTTCCGCCGCTTGTCTTTCTTTTGTTCGTTTTTCCATTGCCCGCCTTTTTATCGCGCGTTTTAACGTTGTTCGTTTTGCCGGGTCTTTTGCGAAGAGGGTCGGCAAAGACATCGGAAGACTTTATGACCAAATTTGGCCCTAGAGGAATGAAAGTTCTAAAATTCATCCACCTGCTTTTCGCCGGTTTGTGGATTGGCGGAGCCGTCGGGCTAAATCTGCTGATCGTTGGCCTGCAGGTCGCCGAAAACGACGGAGAGCTGCACGGCTTCAATTTGGCTTGCAAGTTTTTGGACGACGCTGTCGTGATTCCCGGGGCCGTGGGGTGTCTGGCGTCCGGTTTTCTCATCTGTTTGCTGACCAATTGGGGCTTTTTCAAACACCGCTGGGTCGTCGTGAAGTGGATCTTGACCGTTTTCTGCATTTTGTTCGGCACTTTCCAGCTCGGCCCCACCGTCAACGATCAGCCGTTGATTTCGCAAGAAGAAGGACTGGCGGCTTTGGCCAACCCGGCCTATCTGGACAATTATCATGCGAGTCTCGCTGGCGGCGCGGTGCAAGTCCTATTGATCCTTTTCATGTTTTATCTGTCAGTTTTCAAGCCCCTCAAAGGCCGGGGAAGGAAGATGGCTTCCAAACCGGAACAGGCCGAGTCGGCCCCAAAAAAGATTTAACTCGTCTCTCCCCGCTCTTTTTAGTCATTTTAGTCGTTTCAGCCTGGCCTTAAACGACTGTTTAAGACATGAGCCCGCCAGCCGAGGGGCGTGCCCGCCTAGGAGAACGCCAGCCGAGGGCTTGCTCGCCTGGGGGAACGCCTGCCCAGGGGAACGCCCTCATGGATCCGTTTCGTTCCGACAAGTTCGGACCGCTCTTTTTTTTCCGCGCAATTTATGGACAAGAATCTTGCCAAGGGGCTGAGGCGAGTCGCCTTGGTCGCGCGGCTTTTTGGCCAGTCCGGCGAAGCCGGAGAGGCGCTTCGACAAAAGCTTCCGCCCTTCAAGCTTGCCCTTCTCGCCGTCAGGTCATGTCGTCTCGAAACAGGCGGCCAGAGTTGTCCGTTGTTCGCCGATCGGACTCTCTATTTATCTCTCGCTTCCTGAACGCTTCTTCACGGCTACTTTTTCAGCAAAAGACAGGCCCTTTCGATGAAAACGACCGCATCGGTCGCGTCGGCCAAAAAGCGTATCTCCTGATCGAAAGTCGGTTCCCTTTCGAGGGGAACCAAGTTTTTGTCTTTGATGATAGGGGCGGGACGATCGTTGCCGGTCATGTACTCGGCTATTTTGGCGAGAGCGCGAAAAGGGGGCAGGGTCAAGCCGGCGGAGAAGTGCTCGGCCAATGGTTCGAACGAGGTGTGAACATCTTCCATGATGTAAATGGCTCCTGAGGCCAGTCTTGGATAAAGAACGAAAAGAGCCCTCAATTGATCGGGCCACCAGTGGGAGGCGTCATCCAGAACGACCAAAGGATTCAGCTCAAGAAGACTCTCCAAAAAGGCTCCGTCGGCCAGATCCCCCATGATTGTCTCTCCCCGGCCGACGTCGAAATTCAAGACTTCCGGCTCCTTGTCGACGCCGACTATTCTCGCTTTGGAAAAATAGTCGCCGAAAGTTCTTAGACTGGCTCCTTTGAAGACGCCCAGCTCCAGGAAAACGAACTCTTTCTCTCTGAGCGGGGAAAGGAAAAATTCATATTTTCTCAGATAATCATGAGTCTTCGACGTTTTGTCGGTGTCATGCAAGAGCCCTAATTCGTTCAGCGTGTTGGATTTGAGCATTTTTTCCTCTATTGTCGTCGAGCGGAGGCTAAATCGTTCAGACCGTCGACTGCGTCGCGAAGACGAAGTCAAGAAGAAATTTTGTCGTTATAAGGATTTAAGGCTTCCCTAAGTCCTTCCCCCAAAAGATTGTAGCTCAAGACGGTCAGCAAGATGGCCAGTCCGGGGTAAAGCGACAGCCAATAGGCTCGAGTGAGGTAGTTTTTTCCTTCGCTCAATATGGCTCCCCAGGTGGGCGTCGGCGGCTGGACGCCTAAGCCCAGAAAGGAGAGGGAGCTTTCCGTCAGAATGGCTCCGGCCACGCCCAAAGTGGCGGTGACCAGAACAGGCCCCATGGCGTTGGGCAACAGATGTCGCCATATGATCCGAAAATCCGAGGCTCCCAGCGCTTTGGCGGCCAGAGCGAAATCTCTGCCTTTAAGAGACATGAATTCGGCCCGGACGAATCTGGCCACCCCCATCCAACTCGTCAGGCCTATGACGATCATGACGTTCCAGATGGACGGCTCCAAAATGGCGATGACGGACAGTATCAGGAACATGCTGGGAAAACACAACATCAGATCGCAAAAGCGCATGATCAAAGCGTCGACGATTCCGCCATGGAAGCCGGCCAAGGCCCCGAGGATCAGTCCTATGAAGGTGGACAAGCCAACGGCCACGAAACCCACTTTGAGGCTGACTCTGGAACCCCAGATCATCCGAGAAAGGACGTCCCGGCCCAGCGAATCCGTGCCCAGAAGATGCTCCGGCGTTCCCGGAGGCCGGAATCTGGCCGTGACGTTTGGCCGGTTCGGATCATGCGGAGAAATGAACGGAGCCAGCCAGGAGACCGCGAACATGGACAGAACGATCACGCCTCCGAAGACGGCCAGTTTGTTTCTGACCATTAGGCTTAAGAATGAATTCTTAGTCATGTTTTATCCCATCGCCAAACAAGATGAGGAGCAAATGTCGACGAAAAAAAAGGCCAAATCTGGAAAAGACGTTCCCGCCGCCTTTTTTTGGAAAGCCCGTCAAGACGGTCTCGATCGCATGAAAGTCTGATCTCTGACTCTGGGGTCGGCCCAGGCGTACCCCAGATCGGCCAATAAATTGCCGATGAGGGTCAGGACGGCCCCTATGACCAGTCCGCCCATGACCAGAGGGTAGTCGCGGCCCATGACGGCCGAGTAGAACAACTGCCCCAAGCCGGGGATGGCGTAGATGGATTCCATGATGACCGAGCCGCCGACCAGTCCGGGCACGGAGAGTCCTAAAATGGTGATGACCGGGATCAGGGCGTTGCGGAGGGCGTGCTTGCGGATGACGATTCGTTCCGGGAGCCCTTTCGCTCTGGCCGTCGTCAGATAATCCTGTCGCATTATCTCCAGCATGTTGCTTCTAAGATAGCGCGACAGTCCGGCCAGTCCGCCTAATGAGGAAATAATTATCGGCATGGCGAGATGCTTGGCCAGATCGAAAATTTTCCCAAAAAAACTCATATTGTCATGACTCAAAGACGTGAGCCCCGAAATGGGCAGCCAGCCGAGCTTGACCCCGAAGAGCCACATTCCCAAAAGAGCCAGCCAGAAGGAAGGGGCGGCGAAAAAGATGAAGACGACTACGGTGCTCGCCCGATCGAATAATCCTCCTGCTTTGACCGCCGCCCATAGGCCTAGAGGAACGCTGACGAGAATGATTATGACCATGGAGAATAAGTTTAAAGTCAAGGTCACGGGCAGCCGTTCGGCTATCTTGTCCCGGACCGGACGGCGATCCGGGGACATGGAGCGGCCAAGATCCAAGGTGGCCAGTCTTTTCAGCCAGTTCCAGTACTGGACGTGAATGGGCTTGTCGAGACCGTAGATTTCATTGAGACGCCTCTTGGCGGTCAGACTGGCCTGAGGATTCAGATCCGTGATCATGTCCGTCGGTTCGCCTGGGGCCAGATGAATGACGATAAAGCTGATCAAAGTGATGCCCAACAAAGACGGGATCATCATAATTATTCTTTTTATCGCGTACTTCAGCATCTCGCCCGAGAGGCGATCGGCGACGAAGATGACCAGAGGGACGACAAAACGGAAAAACGGGCTCGTTGTCATAATCGCTCTTTTTTTATTGCGGGCTTGAAGCATCTTGGCGGATCTACGGAAAAATGATCCGCTTTGGCCAAATGTCCTTGACAGACGAAAAAGGATGTTTATTTTTTTTGGAAGCGAGGGGTTTTCGAACCAAGCGAAGCGGCTTGAGGGATTAAAAGGCCTTATGACCCCTTGTCATGAACGATAAACTGAAAATGGAGGAAAAGTCATGCCGATTTTTAGATGGCGCACAGGGTTTTCCAACCCTCTGTGGGAACTGGATCGGATGCGCAACTACATGGAGAACGTTTACAGCGCCTTGGCCAATGGAGTAAGTCAATTCAGGAGAAATTATACAGGAGTTTTCCCGTTGGTCAACCTGGCCGAGGACGATGACAATTTATTTCTCACCGCCGAATTGCCCGGACTTGACGTTCAATCGCTGGAGCTGTCGATCAAGAACGATGCCGTCACCTTGAAGAGCGGCAAAAAGGCTGAGGCCGCCGTCGAAGGCGTCAATTATCACCGCCGCGAGAGGAACGTCGACAGTTTCAGCCGCACCGTGCAGCTGCCGGTGAAGGTCGAGGCGGAAACGGCGAAGGCTTCCTTGAAAAACGGCGTTTTGACCGTCACTTTGCCCAAAGCGACTGAGGCCAAGGCGCATCAGATCAACATCACGACTTGATTTTTCAGGCGAAAGACGAACGCATCGCAGGAGGAAAGAATTATGAGCGACGCTAACGCAATGGAAATAAACGCTCGCGAAAAAAGACCCTTGGACATGGGCGGCGCGGAAAGCACCAGCGGCGAGCCCCGCTTCAGCCCTCTGGTGGACATATTCGAAAACGATCAAGGTCTGACCGTGATCGCCGACATGCCCGGCGTCCAGGCCGACGGCTTGTCCATCGATCTTACTGGCGACTGTCTGACCATTTACGGCAAAGTGGCCGATGAATTGAAAGAGCGGCGAAATCTGTCGCAAGAATTCGAATTCGGGGACTACTATCGCCAATTTTCTCTGTCGGAGACCATTGACCAGGCCAAAATAACGGCGGCCGTCAAAGACGGCGTGTTGACTCTGAACCTGCCCAAACAGGCCCCCAGCCAACCGCGCAAAATCACGGTCGTCGCCGAATGACCCGAACTTCTGGGAGAGAGGCGGACAAACTTCTGCCATTGGTTTTCGCATGGTGGACGCGGAGATGCAATCCTGCGTGAATAGCGGTCATATCGGGTCACAAGCCAGTCACATGCAAGAGGTCAGCGTTCAGAGCTTTTCGTCTGTTCGGTCACCGGATAGCCATCTATGGTCTGTGGAAAAACAATGCTTGCCCCCGATAAACACACGAGGGTTTGGCGACTCGAAGCCGCCAGAGACGGCGAAGGCGGCGGCTCCATGCTTCCCGCCTGACCTCGAATATGTAATCAATAGCTGGTCGCAACTCGCTCCCTCGGTGAAGGACTGCATAGCCGCGCTTGTAAAAACTTCCATCGGCGCTACAGACTAATGGCAACCGTTCACAAGGCCGATTTTCTCTGCCAGTTTTTAGAAAATAGCATCTGAAGGATTTTTAGTCCAGTTGTTTCCAGTTGTCGCATAATTCAGGCCTGGCTGGCGCATCCTACAGAGTTGGAGCATTCCCGGTCCTGCCCTGAAAATAAAAAAGCCCCTCAGCTTTTGGCTGAGGGGCTTTTTTATGGAACAATCTGCTAGTTCCTCAATCATTTTTGTTCTCTAACAATGAAGGATATTCACGGTCTTTGCAGAAGTGCGCAAGTATCGATTCGTATATGAACTCAAAGGGGGCTCTGCCTTGCATAGTGCAGGTTCCGACGACAGTCCA
>JAIRTO010000245.1 GCA_031254895.1 Deltaproteobacteria bacterium | reverse complement strand
TGACGGCTTGATTTCTCATGGAAGCTCAACCCGGGCAATTCAACCATTGCCTATGCCAACTCGCAAGGAACCGACGAGATGCCCAAAAACATCTTCTACGAATTGCCGCGCCGCATCCGTAAACGGCGCGATAATCCCGCAGGTCGTTTACGCAGTAATGATCCGCATTAGAGCGAGCGAATAAGCGAGCAGGAGAACGCGAAATAATATTGACGATCTATTTGCGCATTTTTGTCCTAAAAACAAAAAAACCGCTTGCAGTCTGGCTGCAAACGGCCTTCAAGGCTGTATGAAAATGTATTGGAGAAACTTGTCGGAACGTTCCGAAGAACGGAATCCACCTTCGCGATGGGGTCGGCAGTATGTTACCCCTTGACAATAGATATGTCAAGAAAAACGTTCCGTCGATCTGGGCGCAAACGTCCGATTTCGCAATGAGATGACTGCGATTCGCTCGCTTGATTCGAAAACCCGAAGGGTTTCCGCCGACTTGCCGAGCCGATCGCGAACATTTTTCTAAAATGCTGGCGCCGTCCGAGGGAAGGCTGTCGTCGTTTTTGAAAAAAAACGCGCAACCTTTCACAAGACCCTGGTCTGTCGTCAAACCCGGCGGAAAGTTTCAAAAAGGCGGCAGGAACCCAAAAATAGGGCGCCTTGGCCTAAAGCCGCATCTGTCAGGCCATAACAGGATCAAGCCAAAAATTCGAGCCTTTGTTTCTTTAGATTGCGTCCTGGCGAAGACAGGCTTTCGCATGTTCCCGCCTGAGCTGTCCCAATTCAAGGGCAGCGGAAAGGCGTCAAAAATTGAGAGAAAATCCTCCCATGTTTCATAAAGGTAGAAGTCCCGTTAACGATTGTCAGTAGCGTTCATCAAAAACGGCCCCAAAATCCTCAAAACGCCAACCATGAAGTTCTTCCGAACAAACATTTAGCCTCAAATTGATTTTTTTCGCTAAATATATTATCCTTTCGGACGCAAGACCGTTTTTTGTTCGGTCTTCATGTCCACCTGTTTCCTTTAACGTCATAGCATATGGGAAATCTTTTTTCGAGAGTCTCTTCCGTCCTTTTCCGGTCGGCGTAAGAATTGCGGCGTCTTCCAGCCCGAACGGCCGCTCGCCTGGACAAGTTTTAGATAAGCTGCCTTCTCCGGAGAGAAACAATTAGGTACCTAAAATTACATAAAATTATGGTAAAACCAATATGTAATTGGTTTTATAGGCGCCTAGTCCCTTTATGCCGTCCTTTCCCAAGATCAGCTTGTCCAAAGGCCAACGACGTCTATGCCGCCGCCGTTTCCTTCGAGCCCGAATCCTTCGCCGGCGGCCCCGCGCCCTCGTCGCCTCTTCCGCCGCCTAGGCATGTTCCCGTCCCGCCGCGAAAGGTCGCGCCTTCAATCTTCATTTTCTTCTCGGCCTTCATCTTCTTCAATTTCCTCATCTCAGGCTGCGGCACCGTCATCCCCGACATTCCGGAAATGATGGTCACCCGGCAAAGGCTGGAAGAAGCCGATCGCCTGTTGGAAAGCGACCCTAAAGGCCCAATTCCCAAGCCGGACATGCCTTCGTCCGCCTATCCTCAGGAGGCCGCCGCGGCCCCTGGCCGGACGGGCCATTTCCCCTATCGGCTGGAAGTGGAGGCGCCCCCGGAGCCAAAAGGCTTAGCCGAAGAGTTCAGAAAAATCGCCGATCTGGAAACCATGATCGAAGAGACGCCCAAGTCCATGCTGATTTTGCAGAGAAGACTGCATTCCTCGCAGGAGCAAGGCCGAGCTCTTCTCCAATCCTTGGGCTATTTCGAAGGACAAGCCGAAGGACTGCTGCTTCCGCCCCGCGCCGACGCGCGGGCCGAAGCGGATTCGCCCTCCTCCGCCCCGGAATCGCCCCTTCTCGGCGACAAGACCAGCCAAGATTCCCCGGAACCGGTTCAGGAAAAGACCGAGCGCCGCCGAGCCGGGGCCAAAGCCGGGCAGCCCCAAAGCCAGCCGGCCCATCTGGCCAGAGTGACTCTGATCCCCGGGCCTTTGTACCATCTTGAGGCCGGAGATCTGATCCTTTCGGAAGATCCCGTCCTGATGGAGCTTGAGGACGATTATCCGGGCGAGGAATATGACGAGGGGATCTACCAGTCTCATGAAGAGGCCAGGGACGAACATTTGCGGCGGGCCTTGGCGGCCAACGAAGCCGGCCAGCCGAAAGGCGGCCGCTTTTGCCCTCCCGAAGATGGCGGACCGCCCTGCCCGGCCGGCGATCTGCAGGCGGCCGGCTTGATCGTCGGAGCGCCGGCCAGGACCGCCGACGTCCTGAACATGGAGGAGCGTCTGACGAGCCTCTGGCGCGACGGCGGCTATCCCCAAGCGGAAATTGTCGGAACCAGATATTCGATAGATCCGAACCAAAAGACCCTTTTGGCTCAAATCGTCTTGATGCCCGGCCCGTACATAAAAATGGGCGATCTGGAGGCCTCCGGAGACGACACGGTCAAAAACAGGTTTTTGCGCAACAACGTCAACTGGCGCCAAGGTCAGAGCTGGAATCAGGAGACGGCCGACGCTTACCGAGAAATTCTTCTGCAGACGGGCCTGTTCAAAGCGGTCGAAGTGGCTCCGGGCGCCGCGCCTGACGAAGCGGGCAACCATCCGGTCGCGGTGAGGCTGGAAGCGGCCCCGCGCCGAACTATCAGCGGCTCGCTCAACTACGATTCCGACTGGGGTCCTGGCGTCTCGGTGGCCTGGGAGCACCGCAACCTCTCCGGCTGGGGCGACAGCCTCAGGATAGAGCTGCCGTACTGGAAAGATCTGGTTCAGCTCGGCCTCAGATATCAAAGGCCTTTCGTCTTCAACAACCGCAACCAAAGCCTCCTCATGGAAGGCTACCTGCTTCGGGAGACCACCGACAACTACTCCCTGTCTTCCGTTTCCGCGGCCGT
>JAIRTO010000185.1 GCA_031254895.1 Deltaproteobacteria bacterium | reverse complement strand
ATTATCCCGCCAATATGCGCTTTTCAGCTTCAATGCCGAACAATGTTCCGAATTTGTCCGTTCCTGACTTCTCTTCTTTCTACCCCGACTACGTCGGCAATATCAGAGTTAAGAACGCCCCCATTTCTTCAGCATGCCATCCATCGCCGCAGCTTTTTAGAGGTTCCTTTTGGTTGATGACAAAAAATAGACGCCGGAAAATTCCTTCATGACTGCGAGTTGCAGCTTTCGGCCAATTCTGCTGCTGCCGCTCCTTATCGCCATCTTTTTTAACCTCAGACACGGAATAACCTTATTTAAGTAGTAATATCATAACACAAACTAGTTGTCAATGGACTCCTATACTCCCTCCTCATCGGCGGAGCCTTGACCTCCTTTGCTCCCGTTCCGAGCGGCCAAACTAGAGTCGACGTCCGCATTTTTCGGCTCTTCAGAGGCGCTGATCTGAGAAAGTCCCGAAGCCTGACCCGCGTTTTCGTCTCCGCCGACGTCCGGCATAGCCTCGACAATTCTTCCAGCGCCTACGCCAAGGTCAGCATCGAAGCCTGCGCCTGGGCCAGCATCGGCGCCGGTTCCCACGCCAGCGCCAGCAGCGTCATCGGCGCCGGTTCCTATGCCGGTGCCAGCAACGTCATCGGCGCAAGTTCCCACGCCGTGGCCAGCATCGTCCTCGGCCCCGGCCTTGCCTCCGGTCTCAGCCTCTAAAGCGCCGGATTTTCTCTTCCTTAATTTCTCGGGTTTCGCCTTTTTGTTTTCGAACCTTTTTTCGTTCTCCTGTCTTCCATCGGAGGACTTCAAGGTCGCCTGGTCTTCCTTCTCGGCACGACTCTCCTCTCCGCCGGATGAGATATTGTTTCTTTCGGCGCATTTTTGTTCTTCTTTCCGCCTTTCAGCGCCCTTCAGACCTTCCCGGCCCTCTTTTTCCAGAAATGTCGTCGGTCTTTCCTGAACCAGACTCATATTTTCCTCTTCATGATTAGATGAATTTCCAGCTTTATCCATATTTTCAATCTCATCGTCAATAACATTACTCTCTATATAAGAATCTTCATCATTCCCAATCCAAACAACTTTCCCCTCCCTTTTTTCCCTCTTCCTTTCCAGCATCTCGAGCAGATTATCGCAGACGAAAGGCCAAAAAGATTCTTCGGACGCCGTCAAGACCGGAAACCGCTCCGGATGGCGACCGAAAACCCACGACGCCGCCGCCGCGTCGCTCATGTTCCAGCCGATGAAGTAGGCGGCTCTGGCGGCGGATTTCACGTCGTCGTCGCCGTCCAGGTCGACCAAGTCGCCCAGGAGCGACTCTATCGAGGGCTCCATCCCCTTTCTCAACAACCCGGAATAGTGAAAAACGACGGACAAGAGCCGAACGGACAACTCCGTACCGACTTCTCTTTTGATGACGTCGCTCAATTCGTCCGCCTGACGAGCCAATTTGTCCTCGTCCAGGACCCGGCCGTTCAGATCGTGGGTCTCTTTTAAACTTTTCAAAGTCCCGTTCAAGTCCAGATCATTGCTGGTCTGCTTTTTGATCTCGTCCCCGACCAGGCTCCCGAAGATCTTATAGGCGTTGAACCAGCCCCAGGCTCGAGTCGACTCAAAATTGGCCGGATCGCCTTTGACCGGGACGGAAACGTCTCCCCGCAGATAAGCGGCTATTTCCTCCGGGAAATCTTCGAAGTCCGGTTCCGGCAAGCCGAAAAGTTCGACCAGAGTCCGGCCCCGCCGATCCGCCCGGGCGCGTCCGTGAGCCTTGACCCAGTCAAACCACAAGGCTTCGAACTTCGGCTCCGCCAAAATGATCCCGACTTTTTTGGCCTCAAGCTCCAAGAGCCGCGCCCCGCGATCGGAGACGGGAAAGAAGGCCCGGACTCCGGCCAGACTGACTTGGACGCAGGACGAGCTTGGGCCGGTTTTTAGCGTTTCCTGAAAACGGCTCCACTCCGGTTGCAGCTCGGCGACGACGAAGGCCCCGTCGTCCGCTCGGCTCACGTCCGGGACTTTGTTCATGACGGCGGCGAAACTTGCCGCCTCGACCGGCTCTTCGACCAAGACGGCCCGGCCTTCGAGGCGGAGCCAGCCGACGGTCGCCCAGTTCAGCCATTCAGGCAGGGTCAGCGCGGCCAGCCAGACATGTTTTTCTTTCATCAGAAGTAATCCTCCTCGTCCGCGTCGACGGTCGTCGACGGGTTGTCGGCCAACTTTATTTTGACGACCCCGGGCAGGTTGGCGACCAGCGGGTGGGGCCTCTCGCCGCTGTAGGACAAAAAGAGGTTTTCCCGACTGCGGGTCACGGCCACGAACAGAAGACGGCGATCCCGGGCGGGATCTTGCGCCAAGACCTTCGCGCCGACGAGTTTCGCGTCTTCGGCGAGAAAGGGAATGAAGACGTTTTTGAAATCCAGCCCTTTGGCGCTGTGCATGGTCATGAGGTAGACCAAAGGGGCGTTGTCGCTGTCGGTCAACGAGCCGAAGCCGTTGCCGAGAAACGTCAGAGGCGCGCGGCCTCTGGCGAAATGGAGGTTGAAGTCCGTGTAATCTCTTCGGCCGCCGAGCCGTCTCGGCTTGGGGGGCGAGAACATTCCAGAGCTTCTGGCGGCGAAGCAGGCGAAGTCGTGGAGCATCTCATGGTTGGGAAACAAAACGACCGAAGGATCGGCGGGTCGGGCGCGGCGGGCGGCTTCCCGCCAGACCCAGGCGCATTCTTCGTCCAAGCTCCTGGCTTGAGCCAGGTTTATGGTGACGTCGGCGTTGGTGTTCGTCGGCGAGCCCTCGACGAGCCCGGATTCGGGCAAAATGGCCAAAGCCGCCTCGCACAGTCTTCTGGTCAGCCGAAAGACTTCCTTCAAGGCGTGCACCTCGGGATTGAGCAGACTTAGGATCTGCTCGGCCGAGATGTCGGCGTCGTATATTTTCTGATCGAAGTCGCCGGCCACGAACAGAACGCCGGAGAGACCCCGTATTATGGCCAAATGACTCTGACGGATGTCCTGCACCTCATCCAGAAAGACGAAATCATATTTCTTTCTCTCTTTCACGAAGGCCGTGTGGGTCTGGACGACGACCTGATTATTTAACTCGGCGGCCGCCGGCGTCGTGGCCACCAAATTGGCGAGGGTGTTGGTGAAGGTGATGAAGCTTAGCTTCGCGGCAGGATACAGGCTGGCCAACTGCTTCATGAGGTGGACCAGAATGAGGCTTTTGCCCGTCCCGGCGAAGCCTTGAAGCCAATGATATCTTTGGAGCTGATTTCTCATGGCGTCCAAAGCCAGCCTCTGCCTTAGGCTGAGAAGATTTTCGTTCACGAACCAGCGCATGTCAGCTCCTGGGCAGGGCCGTCGGCCCTGCGGATTCGGCCAGGTTGTCGTTTTCGTAGAGTGAGGAGCCAAAGCTCCCTTTGGTTCTTCGCTGCCGGGCCAGAGCGTCTCTGGCCCGGTCGGCCAGATCTTTCCGATCCAGCAAGGTCGCCGCCGAGATAAGCGTCCCTAAATCGCGCTCGCTTATGGAATGGCCGCCCAACCTCGGCTCCAGGATCTTGACGCACTCGTTCAGAAGGGCCCGGCCCTCCGGATCCGAGCGCCGCGTCAGAAGCTGACCGAGCTCGAGCAAGGCGGACGGCCAGCTGGAATCGAAGAACAGAGATTGGCGCAAAAGGGTTTCCTTTTCTTCGCCCTCCTTCCAAAGGGACAGGTTGAAGGCCGTGACGGAGTTCGGCCGACGTTGGAAGGCGATTTCCGCCCAGTCGCGAGCCCTTTCGTTCAAACCGGCCCGGCTGAAGACGAAGCAGATGTCCGTCGCCAAATCGACCGAAGGGTCGATTCTCTCGGCGGCCATGTACATGTCGGCGGCGATCTCGAAGGCCTCGGCGGCGGCCGCCGCCTGGGCGTATTCGAGGACGACCGCGAAGGGAACGTCGCGGCCGCAGTTCAGCCGTGCCAGGTTGAACCTCTGTTTGGCTTCCAGCAATTTTTGCTCGACCGGACTCAGCTCCTCGTTGGCCAAGGGATTGAGCAAGGCCGCCGACACGCGTTCTTCGCCTATCCTGGCTTCCACCTCCAGCAGCTTTTCTCGGGTGATTCGCGCCAGGATCACGAGACTGTCGCCTTGGCTAAAACCTCCCGGTTTGGCGGAACTGAGCCGAAGAATGCCCAGAAGCTTGCGGCTGTCGCCGACGCATATCGGCAGCTCGACCAATTTTTGACCGGCTTGGGCCACCCGGCAGACGGCCTGTCGGTCGCTCGGCGTGGGCACCTCCGTCGAGGCCGGAACCAGGATTTCCCGGTGGTCGTCGCGAGTGAGGGCGAAAATCGGCTCCGAGGTGACGGGCTTGATGAAGTCGAAGTTGAGGGCGTGATGACTAAAACTGTGCAACGCCGCTCCCAAAGAGACGTGCGAGCGCAAATCCTTGGGCGTGATGGCTTCGACCTTGGCCGGCAATTGGGCCATGACCGCCGCGCGGACGAGAGGATTGGCGGAGCTCCCGCCGATGAAGAGGACGGCGTCCAACTCCTCGGGCTTGAGACCGGACTTTTTCAAGGCGTCGTCGGCGGGGGCGAACACGTGCCTCGAAGAGTGAACCAGGTCGAACTTGTCCACGAAGGGTTTCATGACCTCCGCCAGTTGCGCCAAAGTCAGCGAGGGCTTCGGCAGAGTCAAGACCCTCTTTCCGCCTCCGGCGG
>JAIRTO010000174.1 GCA_031254895.1 Deltaproteobacteria bacterium | reverse complement strand
CGAATTTAGAGGCGCTTCGCTGGTGAAGTCGCCAAACGGGGAGGCGGCCGCCCCTCGACTGGTTGGACGAAAAAAGGCCTCTGGCCGTCCTTGGAAATCTTCGGCCACGCCTGAACATGTTCGACCATGGCGTTAGTCTATAGGGAGGTGCTTGGCGGCGGGGGCGGGCGGTCAATCTTCTTCGCGGGCAAAGCGGTTTTTTTGGTTGAACGTCGGCGATAAGCCGCATTTAGTCGACGATGAGCCTTTTCGGGGCGGAAATGGCTGTTCTTAGGCGACCATGGCCGATGGCTGAATTGTCGGGGGGAGGCGAGAGGGCTTTGGAAAAAGACGAGTGACGCGTTTTTTTGGGAAAAAGAATGTTCGGCGGAAACTTAGGATGGGACTAGAGGGTTCCCTGCTAGCCTCGGAAAAGTCGGAGTCGGCCTAGTCGTCCAAGGGAGCCAGGTCGTCGAAAGCGGGGTCGGCCTGGTCATCCAAGAGGGCCTGGTCGTCGAAAGCGGGGTCGGCCGGTTCGTCCAAGAGAGCCAGGTCGTCCAAGAAAACGGGGTCGTCGAAAGCGGGGTCGCGGGAATTGTCGGAGCCCATATGGCGATTGGCCTGGTTCGGACAAGAAAATTCATGTCCGTCGTCAAGCTGGGGCGGAAAGTCCGCTCGTCTATTCTCTTCGTTCAGCCAGGCGGCGGCGTCGGCCTGAGCCGGTTCGGCCGAGTCTTCGGTGGAATCGGGGAAGGACGCGTCCGGAGCGTCGAAGGAATCTTCGTTGATTCGGCGAAGACTGCGTCTGCTCTGCGCGACGATGGAGTTGGCTCTTTCTCTTACGGCTTTCAGAAGATCTTTCGACAAGCTGGCGACCTTCAAAATCTCTTCGTCGCTGGCTTCGGCCAGAAGGGCCATGGCAGGAAATTTTTCGCCCAAGGCCTTTGTCTTGACCGGACCAAGTCCCTTTATTTCAGACAGAGAGCTTGTCAGCATGTCTTTCGAGCGAAGATCGTGATGGTACGAACGGCAGAAGCGATGAGCCTCGTCTCTAAGTTTGGAGAGCAGAAGCAAACCGGCTGAGCCGGGCTTCAAGTCGGCGGGATTTTTTCGGCCGGGCAAAAAAATGCGGTCGGCTCCGCCGGAGAGACGATCCTTGGCGATGCCGGCCATCGGCGGCGGGTCGAGGTCGAGATCTTCAAAGGCTTTGACCACCGCCGACAACTGCCCGAGGCCTCCGTCTATCAACAGGAGATCCGGGGCCGGCCAGGCCGGTCCGGGCCGATCCGGCCTGAATCTTCGTCGGACGGCTTCCCTCATTCCGGCGAAGTCGTCGCCGCCTTTGGCCTCTTTGATTTTAAATTTGCGGTACTGGGATTTTTTCCATTCCCCTTCTTCCATGACCACCATGCCGGCGACGTTGGCTTCGCCTTGAACGTGAGCCAGATCGAAGCACTCCAGTCTTTTGGGCACTTTGGTCAAACGGAGGCGGGCCATTATTTCGGCCAGAGCTCCTCTGGTTCGGGCCAGTTTCTCCGCCCGTTCTTCCATGGTCGCTTGGGCGTTTTCGGCGGCTATCTGGAGAAGCTTGAGGCGAGGGCCTTTTTGGGGAACGGCGACTTTGACCGGACCGCCTCTTAAGGAAGACAAAAAGTCGACGAGAAGAGCTGATTTGTCCGGTTCGAGCTTAAGGGGCAGGCACACTTCCTGAGGGACGAAGTCGCCTTCTCGGTAAAACTGGCTGACCAGGCTGGAGAGGGTCTCCGGATCGACCTCGGCCAAACCGTCGACGGTCAAAGGGCGGCAACCGGTCATCGCCCCTTTTCGGAAGGGAATGACCGCCGCTTGGCTGTAGCCGTCTTTGGAGGCCAATCCCCAGACGTCAAGATCGACGCCCTCGGACAGAGAGACGAACTGATTTTCCAAGGTTTTGCGAATGTCGGCCAGGCGATCTCGCAGTATGGCCGCCTTTTCGAAGTCGTATCTATCCGCCGCCGTTTTCATCAGATCTTCCAGAGTCTGCACCAGCCGCTTCTGTCCTCCCTGAAAAAAAAGCCTCACCTGATCGGTCAGCTCCTTGTATTCCTCCTTAGTCGCTTCCGGGCGGCAAGGACCGAAACATCGGCCGATTTGGTGGTTCAGGCAGGGTCGCGGGATTTTTTTCACGTCGGGTCGACGGCATTTGCGCAAGGGAAAAAGTCTGTCGACGATTTTGAGGGTGTTCTTCAGGGAGACCGCCGAGGGGAAAGGACCGAAGATGACGCTGCCGTCCCTGACCGGCCGACGGACTATTTCCAGGCGAGGAAAATCGTCGGTCAGACTGAGGCGCAGAGAAGGGTAGGTTTTGTCGTCGCGCAGGACGACGTTGAATCGCGGCCGGTATTTTTTGATGAGGCTGTTTTCCAGAATCAGAGCTTCTTTTTCCGTGGTGGTGACCAGGAAATCGAAAGTCTGTATCTTGGCCACCATCAGAGCCACTCTTGAGCTGACGTTTTTGGAGCGGAAGTAGCTGGAGACCCGGTTGGGCAGAACTTTGGCTTTGCCCACGTATATGACGACGCCTTTCTCGTCCTTCATCAAATAGACGCCGGGTTGTTTAGGCAATTCCAGAGCCGAGCCGAGAAGCGATTTCATGATTTCGGGAGTTCCCGGAGGATGGCGAAAATCCGTCGTCCCGGAAGCAGCGGCTTCGACGCTGGCCTCGGCGCTGGCTTCGGCGTCGGCCTCGACGCCGGCCTCGGCGGCGGCTTCGACGCTGGCCTCGACGCCGGCCTCGGCGGCGGCCTCGACGCCGGTCTCGGCTTCGGCGGCGGCCTCGACGGCGTTTTCGTTCAAATCGGGCGGAAGCGTAATGGCGTCGGCGGTCATGGCCTCAGTTCATTTTTCTTTTCGCGCAGGCTGGCGCGTTATGATTCGGGCGTTTGGTTTGGGCGTTAGGTTCGGGGGCCGAATAGCGGCGAAAAACGTCGGAGCCTCGACAGGCCGAATGGCTCAGGCGGAAATGGTTTTGGCCTAAATTGTCCTGGCCTTGGCAGTCCTGTTCGAATAGTCTCGATCGAACGGCGCTGATTTCGTCGACCGAAGGGAGTCGACGTGATCTCCTGCCAAGCCTTTTGGCTGACGGGCGGCCGACCTTGAACGGCCGTCCGGGGTCGAACGAAATAGCCGTTGTCGTCGAAGAAGAGTCCGAATGCGGGGCCGAAAAAAGGCTCCGCCCGGAACAGGGCCGCGCTAATTTTTGTTTTAGGAAAATTCAGCGCAGATATTGGGCCGTCAGTTCATCCCAGAGTCCCATGTTCTTCAGCATGAACTCGACCATCTCTCTGACGGCGCCGTGTCCGGCTGGGCTGCGGCTGACGAAATGGACATTTTCCAAGACTTCGGGACAGGCGTCGGCCGGGGCCATGGCCAGGCCGCAGCGGAGCAGGATGGGCAAATCGACGAGGTCGTCGCCGGCGAAAGCCGTCTCTTCCGGCAAAAGAGCATCTTTTTTTAGTATTTGTTCATAAACGGCCAGTTTGTCTTTGACGTCCTGATGCATTTCGACGATGCCCATTTCTTTGGCTCTGTGCTCCATCACCCCGCTCTGTCGGCCGGTGATGACGCAGACCCGCAGAGACGAGCGCAAGAGCATTTTCAGGCCGTGGCCGTCCCGGCTATGGAAACGTTTGCTTTGCCGGCCGTTGTCGTCAAGGTAAATTCCGCCGTCGGTCATGACGCCGTCGACGTCGAAGCCGACCCATTTCAGTTTTGGGAAGACAGGCAAAGCTTTGGTCATGTCGTTTCCTTTATTATGCGCGCGTTAGAGTCGAACCGCCATGGGGCGGAGGAAGTCGGCGGCGCGAAACGCCGAAGAAGGGAAAAGCGGCCCGCCTCGATACCCGAGGGAAGACCGCGAAGGAGATGGACCGGCCGTCAGGCGAAAGCCGCGTTTCTCTCCTTGGTCAGGCGGTGCAGATCCCGAAGACCCGTCAGGAGTTCTTTGGCTTGATCCAGAGGCCATTGGTTGGGACCGTCGCAGAGAGCCTTGTCCGGGTCGGGATGAATTTCCATAAAAAGGGCGTCCACGCCGACGGACACCGCCGCTCTGGCCAGGGCGGGAATGAAATGTCTGTCGCCGCCGCTGGTTCCCTGGCCGGCCGAAGGCCGCTGGACGCTGTGGGTGGCGTCGAAGACGACGGGCCAGCCGAAATCCCGCATGACGACGAGGGAGCGCATGTCCACGACCAGATTATGGTAGCCGAAGCACGAGCCCCTCTCGCAGAGGCAGAGACCTCTGAAGTTAGGGGCCGAGCGCATTTTTTCGACGACCAGAGCCATGTCGTCAGGGGCCATGAACTGGCCTTTCTTGACGTTGACGACGCGCCCGGTGTCGGCCGCCGCCAGAAGAAGCTCAGTTTGTCTGGACAAGAAAGCCGGAATCTGGAGGGCGTGAAGGTGTCGGGCGGCCGTTTCGACTTGCCGGACTTCGTGGACGTCGCTGATGACGGGGAAGCCGAATTCTTCGGCCAAGCCGGCCAAAGTTTCCAGGCCTTCCTGAAAACCGGGTCCCCGGTAAGAGCCGAGACTGGAACGGTTGGCTTTGTCGAAACTGGATTTGAAGACCAGACCCAGCCCAAGATCTGAGGCTATTTCTTTGAGGGTTCCGGCGGTTCGGCGCATTATTTCGGCGGATTCGATGACGCAGGGACCGGCGATCAGGGCCAGGGGCGCGTCTCCGCCGATTTTGACGGAATCGATTTCGACTGTTCGAGTCACGATTTTGACCTCAAAAAAATAGTCTCGCCAGACAAATTGGCGAAAAAAAAGGCGAAAAACGGAGCGGCGGGCGGCCTGCCGCTCCGGCTATTATATATAAATCGAAGGTTTCGAGCCAGAGCGGAGAAACGCGGCAAATGGACGATCGACGCTTTTTGGCTCGCCCTGCGTCGTTTCGAGCCCCCCCCGAGGACGAAAAGACGACGCCAGGGGCTGTTCGAGCCGCCGCTGGAACGGCTTCCCACCGAACGGCTTGTAGAGCGGTCAAGCTGGGCGGCCAGGACGGCTGGATGCAGAACGTTTCGTAGTTGGAGAGGCCACGCGGTCAGGGGAAGGTCGAGAGGCCAGGACGGACGGCCAGACGGCCAGGCGGCCAGGACGAACGGTCAGGCGGCCAGGACGGAAGGTCAGGACGGAGGCTTTCGAGGCTGGACGATAGATAGTAGATAGAAAGATAGATAGGGGAGGGGCGGCCGACAGTCGATTCAAAGAGGGCTATCGCCGAAAAAGCCGCCGTCGTTTGTTCGGCGGCGGCTTTTTCGGCGGCTTTTTGGCTAGGGGTCAGCGGACAAGATTTTTGTAGATGTTCCGGCAGGCTTCGGCGGCTTCCGGAGAATTGTCGTAGACCGACACGCCTTCCCTGTCGGCTTCGACGATGGAATCGGCATAAGGAATGTAGCCCAGAACTTCTAGACCGTCGACGTTTTGGGCGATGAAGTCTCTGTCGCTTTGGTTCCGAACCTTGTTGCCGACAACGGCCACTCTTCTGATTCTAAGATCGGCGCAGAGCTTTTTTACGACTCTGGCGGTTTCCAGAGATCTCTGGCCCGGCTCGCAGACGACGATCAGGCAGTCCACTCCGGTGCTGGTGGCGCGCCCGAGATGCTCCAGACCGGCCTCCATGTCCATGAGCACGACTTCGTCGCGGCTCAGGACAAGATCCATGACCAGGCTTTTCAGCAAGACGCTTTCCGGACAAATGCAGCCGCCTCCGCCTTTTTTCACCCCGCCTAAAGTCATGAATTTGATGCCCTTGACGTCCTTGGCCAGCGTGTCAGGCAAATCGTTGACTTGCGGGTTGATGGAAAAGAAAGTGCCGTAGGTGCCGGGTTTGCTGCCGGTTCTCTCGGCGATCAAATCCTTCATCTCGGAAATGGGCACAAGATCCTTGATGTCCTTGAATCCTAAAGCGCCGGCCAGATTGGCGTCGGGATCGGCGTCGATGGCCAGAACCTTCTTGCCGTCTTCTTTGAACAGATAGGCCAGAGTCGCCGATAAAGTCGTTTTGCCGACGCCGCCCTTGCCTGATATGGCTATTTTCATAAAAAACCTCAAGGTGTCCCTGGCCACGTCGACTCAAGGACGAATTGGAGACGGAATGACCGTCGGGAGACGACGGCCGAATTCGGGCTCTTTTTTTAGTGAATTGGAAGTGTGGCGGAAAACTGAACCGGCTTTCGTTTCAGGAAAACCGTCTTGCCGCCCTCTTGGCTCGGACGAAACGCCTATTTTGGTTTTTCGAAAAAGCCAAAAAAAATTGTCCGGTCCGAGCTCCGGCATGTCTTATCTAAGATAAGTCCCTGATATGGCTGCGTCAAGGGGGCTCTGGAAAAGGGCCTGCAAGGGGGAGCTGGAAGCGGGGACGACGGAGGCGGCCAGGAAGCCTCGGAGATCTATGACGTTCGGCTTGGCCTTCGCCGAGGCGCACTGGGATCCTCCTTCAGAGCTCCAGTCGAGGGGGGCGCGGCCGTCGCTTCGGCGGCGTTTCGCGTCATAGGGAGGGCTCAGCTCCAGGCGGCCTGGGGCCCCAGGCTGCCGCTGCCCCAGACGATTGCGACCTGAAATCGCGGCTGCGACTTAGGTCGCAATGGGGCGGTTAGAGGCGAGAGATGGACTTTGGCGGCGTTTCGCGACGCCAAAGAGTCAGGAGCCAGGTCCAGCCAGTAATTTTGGAAATTGGCGCGGCTAAAAAAATAGCTCGGCTCAAAATTAGCGCGGATCTTTGACCAGCCACCTTATTCTTTTTCGAGAGCTCTTCATGCCCAACAAGCCGGCCACTTGATAGTCCGCTATTTCGCGCAACAGAGTCGTCTCCGATTTTCCGGTTCGCTCGGCCAATTGGGCGACGGTGACGTTGGGATCCTCTTTAATGTAGTCGAGAGTGGTCTTGACGTCTTTGACTTCCTCGTCGCCGGATATGATGACCGGTTTTTCGAGCGGGAAGATCGCCGCCACGGAGTTATCTTCGATGGAGTATATGGAAAGGTCGTAGATTCGGCGGATGCGGCTAAGGCCGACGCCTTTTCCTTCCGCCAAGTTCAAGTCGCGAAAGACTTTCATCAGATGAGGGTTGCGCGGTCTGGATCTGTAGCTCTTCAAAAAATCCCTGAAGATCATGCCCTCCACCAGACCGCCGGCTGAGGAGACGATAATTTTGTCGGCGAAAACTTCGATGAGGGGAACGCCCAGGTCGTAGTCGTTATGGACTATGGCGTTGATGGCGGCTTCGTTCAAGGCTGTCGGATTGACGCGCTCTTTTTTCAGCCACTTTCTGGCGGTCAGTTTGGAAAAGGAATATAGTTCCGTCTCCGCTTTGAGTCTTTCGAGGGTTTTTTGGGCGGCGGCGATCAGGCAGCGGCGGCCGCATTCCGTCGATTCCAAAAACTCGGAGCGATCGGCTCCGGCGTAGCTCTCTATCTTGACCGAGACGTCGTTATCGTCGGCCAGGAGATAGGCCAGGAAATTGTACTGACCGTCGCTCGTTCGCAAGGTCAGTTTTCCCAAAGGCTCGTCAGGCGGAGTCGGGCCGTTTTCGGAGAAAAGAGCTTCAAGCTCTTCGAAAGTCAAATTTTGATTTGGCGAAAGGCGAGTCGTCAGAGTCGCTGAGGGCTGACTCACGATTAATTCCTCCATCGTTGGTCGGGAAACGGATCAGACCGCCGTTTTTTGGGGGGCCGATACGCAAATTTTGGTTTTTTTTGGATCGTCGCGGGAGTCGAAGGCGTTTAAGCGCCTTCGGACGACGAAAAAAAACGAATAGGGCGGGAGCCGCGCAGGAAAGACCGCCCCGTCAAAGAAAGGCTCCAAGCCAAAAGGCTTCAAGCCGTTTGGCGAAAAAACGGGGCGTTCAGCCAACCTTTTTGGCGGCGCCCATCAGGCGGTAGACGACGGCCGAACCTATCCAGGCTATGTCTTCGATGCTCAAGGCTTGCGAAATGGAGCGGTCGAACAGAACCTGTCCGTCGGGCGGGAACTCGTCGTCGCCGGCGTGGATGAGGGCGACTATCTCCAAATTGGGCAAGACCCGGAAAATCGACGATTCGTCGCCGAAGCCTTGCAGGGGACGACCGGCCAGGGCCTCGGCCGCCTTGGTCAATAAGCCCGGCTTGTAGCCGAAGACGCCTATAAGCGGCAGTTCGGCTCTTTTTCGGAAAGCCGCCGTATAAAACTCTCCGCCGGGGATCTGGCGGTAAGCCAAGAATTCGCCGGTTGGGCCTATGCCTTTGGCTTCCTGAAGGTAATGCAGGATCATGACCGCGTCCGTCAGAGAGAACTCTTCTCCTTCGACCGGCTCCGCCCAGCCGACTTCAAATTTTGGAACCGAGACGGTCGCTTTCCTGTTCATGAAGGAAAAGCTCAGGCTCTGTCCGTCGTATTCCGCTCCGGCCAGTTGGGCCACCAGGGACGCGTCCCGCCGGGAGAGATCCTCCGCGGCCAAGAGCATGGCGTTTTTATAGTCGTCAACCCGCACAGCAAAATCTCCCTAAAAATGATCCGGCGAGAAAAAATGTATGAGCCCCCGAAAGCCTCTGGGAACGGCCGTCTTGGCAGTCTCGGGCTCGCGCCCGAGTCAAGCTCCAAACGATGTTTTGGCCGTCATGATATCACAGCCTCCCTTGTCAGCCAAGAATCTTGGCGGCGTCCTCATTTTGGAAGAGCGGAAGAGGCGCTCGTCCCCGGCCAGGGCAAGGCGGGCCGTCGAAGCCGGATCGGAAGGGCTTGATAGGGTTTAGGAACGATTTGTTTTAACCAGCTTTCATTGATATAATTTTCCGCGAGAGGAGCCATGTTTCCGCAGCCAAGCGGGCCGCCAGGGAAGCGTTCCGCAGGCGGTTCGACCTCCCTCGCGTCATGGCTCCGGACGGAAAGAAAAAGCCAAGACCAACATTCGCCTTTGGCTCCAGCCAGGCAGGTTCAAAGAAAGGTCGTCGATGTCGATGAACGCCGGACATAAGTCGCTGTTTCAGAAATTGGGCCGGAAAATCCTGGCTGTTTCCGTTTTTTCCCTTCTTGTTTTCGTCCTGTCCGTCTCCGCAGGCGCGCAGAAGAAGAATTTTCTCTGGTCCGTCTCCGACCAAAGCGGCGTGAGGCTGCATATCCTCGGATCCATCCACTTGGCCAAGGAAAATCTCTATCCGCTCGATCCCGTCATTCAGGAAGCCTTCGCCGATTCCGCCGGTCTGGTGGTCGAGGTCAACGCGGAAGAAATGGATCAGGCCTTAATGGCCAAAGAGTTGTTGATAAAAGGGGTTTACTCGGACGGCGGAAATTTGTGGGACGAATTGGACCCGCCTACGGCCGCTCAGCTGAGGAACGCCTTGTCCGGGACCATTCTCACCGAAGAAGCCGTTTCGCCAATGAAGCCTTGGCTGGTGGGCATGACCTTGGAGGTGCAAAAGCTTCTGGCCTTGGGTTACGTCGAGGAAATGGGGCTGGATCGCCATTTCATTCGGTTGGCCCGGCAAAGAAGCCTGCCCGTCGGCGAACTGGAGTCGGCGATGGAGCAGCTGGAGGTCTTGTCCAGCTTTTCCGAGGGCGACGGGGGGCTGAGATATCTGCAGGTCACCCTTATCGAGATTGGGGGAATTGAAGAGGGGATGGAGAAACTCTTCAAGACCTGGACTTCAGGAGACGTCAAAGGCTTCGAGGACATCTATTTCTCGACCTTCGAAGAGCGCCCGGAATTCTTTCCGATTCTGGAAAAGTTGATCTATAGGCGCAACGAAAACATGCTTCGGCGTCTTCAGCCTTACCTCGCCGATTCCGCGTCCAGAACTTTCGTGGTCGTCGGAGCGGCTCACCTGGTCGGCCCTAAAGGTCTCTTGGCTTCTCTGGAGGCTCAGGGCTATAAAGTCGAGCAGCGATAGAGTCTTCCTTTTCGGGAAGGGGCGATCGTCTCCGGAGAAGGGGCTCCGCCAGCCTGGCTCTGAAGGCGAATCGCAAAATAAACCGGAAGACGTTTCTCCGGTCAACAGGCGAGGGTTATTTTGAAAGAAAAAACAGATTGGTCAGACCAGCTTCCGGTCGCGGAAGCGCAAGGTTTTTCCGTCGGCGAAGGACGCCGCTCCTCCGGAGCGCGTTCGGCCGCCGAAACCGCTTCGGCGGGCAGACGCCTTTCTTCGGCTTTGGTCGGCTTGTCTTTTTTGGTCTTTTTTTCGGGACTCTTCGTCTTCATGGGTCTTTTGGTCTCTTCCGGACTTCGGGCCGCCACTCCGGCCGAAATTCTGGACGGAGCTCTGGCCGGGCTGGCCGAAAGATACAAGGATCTTAATTCTTTCTCCGCCCAATACGTCAGGACCACCGTCACTCCGGCCATGGACAGCGTTTTCAAGTCGTCGGCCGCTCAGACGGCCGAAGGACTTCTGCAGTGGGAGAAAGTCTCCAAACTGCGCTTGGATCAGAAAAAGCCCGCCTCCGAAGCCATGATGACCGACGGCCAGATCGTCTGGTGGCATATCCCCAGCGAAAAGCTGGTCTACATTTATAGGGACGTGGATTTGGCCGGGGAGCTGGCTCCTCTGCTTTCCTTCATGTCGGGTCTGGACGATTTGAGGGAGAAGTTTTTCATCAGACTGGCCGACGGAGAGGATCTGCGGCCAGGCCAGACTGGCCTGGAGCTGGCCGCCAAAGACGGCTCCGAAGAGAGGGGCCAGATAATAATTTACTGTGACGAGGATTATGTTTTGACCGGCTTCAGACTGAGTTCTCTGACCGGCGAAAAGACTGATTTTTTTCTGAGTCGCCCCAAGATGAACCCCAGGTTCTCCAAAGGGCATTTTGTCTTCGAAGTTCCTAGAGGGACTACGGTGATTGAGGAAGAAGAAGGTTAATATGCCTGGTTACGCCCCGCCGGCGATCCCTGAAGACCTGAGGGCCAGAATAGAAAAACTGGTCAAAGAGCGTCAGGCCGTCATCCTGTCGCATTATTACTGCAAGCCGGAAATTCACGAAGTGGCTCACTTCGTCGGCGACTCTCTGGGTCTCTCGCAGGAAGCCGCCAAAACGTCGGCCAAAGTCATCATTTTTTGCGGCGTCCATTTCATGGCCGAGACGGCCTCTCTTCTCTGCCCCGAGAAAACGGTCATCCTGGCCAACATCGAGGCTGGCTGTCCGATGGCCGACATGATCGAGCCCAAGGCTCTGGCGGAACGGAAAAAGGAGCTTCCCGGCGTGCCGGTGCTCACCTACGTCAATTCTTCGGCCGCCGTCAAGGCCTTGAGCGACATCTGCTGCACTTCGGCCAACGCCGTCGCCGTTTTGAGATCTCTTTCCGCCAAAAGGATCCTGTTCACTCCGGACAGGAACCTGGCTCGCCGAATCCAGAGTCTTGTTCCGGAAAAGGAAGTCCTGACCTGGCCAGGCTTCTGTCCTACGCATCATAGACTAAACTTGGCGGAAGTGCAGGAGCTGAAAGAGACGCACCCCGACGCCGCAGTTCTGGCTCATCCTGAATGTCAGTCCAAGATCCTGGCCGAAGCTGACTTCATCGGCTCCACCAGCGGTCTAATCAAACGGGCTGGCGACAATCCGAAAGAAAAATTCATCGTTTTGACGGAAGAGGGAGTGCTCCATCCCATGCGCAAGATGAACCCGCTCAAAACGTTTCTGACTCCCAAAACGGCCATGATTTGTCCCAACATGAAGAAAAACAGCCTTGACAACGTCGTTTCCGCTCTGGAAACGCTCAGTCCGGTCATCAAAGTTTCAGAGGACATAAGGGCCGACGCTCTTCGGGCCGTGGATCGCATGATGGCCGTGCCCCGCGATTGACGAGCGATCGAGCGGCCGAACGGGCGGCCGAAAGACGGCCCGAAAACAAATAAACCGGCCGCGATAAATTTGTCTCGGTCAGTTCTTGTAGGCGAAACGCCCCCGGGTTATTGGCGTCGTCGATATGGTTCGCCCCCATGGCTGAAGCTTCCGGCCTGTCCGGCAGGCATGTCTCGTCGGCCTGCCTGGCAGTCATGTCTCGCCGACATGTCTCTTTAGCCAGGGAGGCGTCGCCTCCGGCCTGAAGGATTGTTTTTCGGGGGCCGGGGCAAATCTTGCACAGCTTGTGCAAGATTTAAAGGCGCTGCCGCCGATACCATCGCTGGAGTCAGGTTCACGTCACCCGAACGCCAGGTTGTCTGCGGATTCGATCACAGCAGAATTTCTTGCATAGCTTGTGCAAGAATTACCTTGGGGCCATAATTTGCTGTTATTACAGCGAATCAAGAATCAGGCCTTACGGCTTTGGTATGCCCAAAAGGCTCTGCGGCACGGCTGGTCGCGGAATATATTGGAAATGCAGATTGACAGCGGGCTCCACCAACGCCAGGCGCTCAACAATTTTCCGGCCACCCTGCCGCCGCCGGAATCAGACCTGGTCGGCCAGGCGTATTCCATACAACTTCGACTTTCTGGGCCTGGGCGATGCCGCGCGCGGCCTGATCCAACCGATGGCCGTAGCCGATTATATCCTGACCAGGGCCGTTCCCCAAGATTTGAAAGGCGCGTTGCCCACCATTGAAGAGATAGAAGAAGAATTGGCCGATTTTGAGAAAGGCTGAAATAACTGTCATGTGTGAACCACGAGGCGCCGCTATGGATCGTCCGCGAGTGAGCGTTTTCCTGGCTCTCAGTCTGGACGGTTATATCGCCGGCGAAAACGACGATCTATCCATAAAAAGATGTCCAATTTCACCGTCCGGAAAAAAGGGGATGGCGTTAAACCAAAAACAATCAGCCTGAGGCACACATTATCCATCGACGATGCCAATAACAATCAACTCTCCGCTTAAGTTAACAGTATTGCGGCTAGAGAGGACTGCCCTCGCTCAGTTTTGGAACAGAGAGCCATTGCTTGACCTTTTCTGGCCCGTCCATTTGGTCGGGGCCCTTTTTCCGTCATCCCTCCTTTTGGCTTTCCCGGTTGTCGACTTCTGCTGGAGCCGTGCCGCTTTTTCGGCGTCGACGAAACGGCGACTTCGGGATCCTTGCTCGCTTTGGCCAACTGTCAGATTGAATCGTCGACGAAACGCCTTCCTTTTTTTTTCTCGGCCTAAGCGCCGCCCATATCGCCGTCTGGCCGATTGAGTTTTTAAAAAAAGACTTTTGTCGCCAGGAACTTTTTTTCAAAAACATTACAGTCGGATAAGGTCATTGGCCCAGTTTTTTTTCGCTGTAGAGAAGGATATGCCCGATGAGCGCTCATGAGCCCAAACAACCGCGCGAATACTTGGCTGCCAGCTCCTGCCCTAACGAAAAGTGCGTGAAATTCGGTCTGATCAATGACGGCAACATCTCGGTGCGAGGCAGCTACGGAAAAGAAAAGCGGCCTCAGCTGTACTGCCGCGTCTGCGGTCAAAAGTTCGCGGCTACCCGCGGAAGCGCTTTTTATGGGGCGAATTTGCCGAGAGAAACGATCGAATTGATAATACGTCATGCCGCCGAAGGAGTTGACGTCGGAGCCACGGCCAGAATGCTGGACATGAGCGTCGACGCGGTCAACGACGTAATTCATCGCGTTGGCCTCAAATGCGCGAGAATTTTGGACCAAATGAAGACAGATCTTGATCTTCAAAATGTTCAGTTTGAGGATCTATGGGACTTCATGAAGCATAAGAAGGTCAGGCATTTTCTGACGAAGACGACTTCGGCGACAACGAGCGAGCCCCTCGAGGAAGAGCGCTCTCCCGACGACGAACGCTCTCCCGATGGCGAACGACCCCAAAGTTGAGGGAGGAAATCGTCACTCAAAAAGCCGCGCCGCCAAAATAAACAAAGCGAAACAAAGCGAAACGAAGGGAGCGGCGGAAAAAGATATGGTGGTTTCATTTGAGGCGAATTTTGGCCAAGTTCAGCTACATAGATTTGTTCGCGGGGATCGGCGGATTTCATCAGGCCGCTGATTCTTTTGGGGGAAAGTGCGTATTCGCCAGTGAAATAGATGCGGAAGCCAAACGAGCGTATGCGGCGAATTATGGCCTTACGCCTGACGACGACATCACGAAAATACCGAACGACGAGATACCTGACCATGACGCGCTTTTTGCGGGATTCCCTTGCCAGCCGTTCAGCATAATCGGGAATAGATTAGGCTTCGACGACATTCGCGGAACGCTTTTCTTTGAAATAGCGAGAATTCTTGAAGCCAAGAAGCCTCGGCTTTTTATGTTGGAAAATGTCAAGCAACTAAGCCGCCATGACGAGGGAAAAACTTTTCGGACGATCCTTGGAACCTTGGAAAATTTAGGCTACAAAGTCTACTGGAGCGTCCTGAACGCTTTGGATTTCGGGTTGCCTCAAAAGAGAGAAAGAACTATTATTGTCGGTTTTTTGGATCATAAGGCCTGTTTTTCTTTTCCTGCCGATAAGACAATTGGAAAAATCGAAGATGTTTTGCAGCCGGAAAGCGAAGTCGATCAGAAATATTTCGCTAGCGAACACATAGTTCAAAAGCGTTTAGCCAAGCATAAAAGCGAATGCCATCCAAGCATTTGGCATGAAAACAAAAGCGGGAACATCTCTAGCTATCCTTATTCCTGCGCCCTGCGGGCTGGAGCCTCTTATAACTATCTGCTCGTCAATGGCCGTCGAAGGTTGACTCCCAGAGAGATGTTAAGGCTGCAAGGTTTTCCGGATTCGTTTAAAATCGTGTGCAACGATGGCCAAACGCGCAAGCAGGCTGGAAACGCCGTTCCTGTCAACATGGTTAAAGCTGTGCTAAAGGAAGCTCTTGAGGCTCTGGCCGAAATTGAGAGTCCACAGCGGAAAAAAGCCGTCTGAACTTCATCCCCTCCGACCAATCCCTCATCAAGCCCTCATTGAAATTCGCTGGCGGACGACCGGCCATATTGTCGATTAGGTCAAGCGTCCTAGCCAGGTCATATCGTCTCGAAACTGACGGATAGAGTCGTCCGTTTTTGGCGATAATGTCGTCCTGGCCGATCAATCCCAATATAATTGGCGGAAACGTCGTCCGCTTCGGCGAGATTAGGCGAATTTCCCGGGCAGAAAGACTTTATAGAAAAAAAAGTCCGTAATGTTGGTTCGTTTAACGCCGGAAAATTGTTTCGGTTTGAGAGATTTTGGACAGCTTTTTTAGGCAAAAGAGAGGCAAGTCTAGCTGGCAATTTCTAGACAATATGACCTAGCAATAACAATTCGGTTTGGGCGGCTAAAAATGAGCAGGGAGGAAGTTTAAGCTGGGGAAATGGCCAAAGCTGAAATGGATCCAAAAAAAAGTCAGTCAACTGCCGATGATTCGGATTTTCCGAGATGCGACGTCTGATTGAGGAAATGACGGTTATTTCTGTTTGCCTTTCATTTGACTGTCAGCTTTCTGATGGTCGCCGCTCATTGATAAGGATTGACCAGTTCGTGATTGTTTTTCTTCAAAAGTCTGTAGACGGTCATATGCGAGACCGAGTTGATGATGTTGTTTTCGACGGCTTTTTCGGCCAAGAGGCGGACGGACCAACGCGCTTTGCCGTCAGGGGCGGCGGAGCTGGCCAGCTCCATAAGTTTGCCTTCGAAAGACACGTCTATTCTGGGCAAGCGCCCGGGAGATTTTCGTTTGGCTGAACCCGCCAGCTCGACGGCCATCTGTGGGCCGCCTAAATGGTAAGTTTTTTTCAGCTCTCCCAGAGTGGGCAAGCTCAAGCCCAAAGCGTTGGCGACATAGCTGTCTGACTTGGCCGGTCCGTTTTGGGCGCAGTCGAGCCAAATCAACGCCATAGCCAGAAGAACTTTTTTGGAGCGCTTTGGTCCTCGGGCGACGACCTCGTTTAGTTCTTTTAGGTGTTCCGGGCTTAAACGAACCATGTCGAAGGGACGCATGGCTGTCTCCTGTAATTATGGTCTGTATCCCCTGAAATAGACTAAATAAAATATAATAATTTAGTCAGAGATCTAATTATGATTTCTCTTGGCTGCTAATTAGGTTTTTTCAGGATTCTAGGGACGTAACCCCAGACAAACATAGGCTATCAAAATAAACCATAGATGTCAAGCAGGCATAAAAAAAGCTCTAATTATCTGTCTGAAGACATAAAAATTGTATATATAGGTGTTAAAAAATAATCAGACACAAGTTGTTGTGTAACAATAGGAACTTTGGCCTCTTGCTAATTTGTGAGACAATTTAAATAATTATATCTATTTAGATAGATAACGCCGATATATATAGTTATTTTGCAGGTTATATAAAACGTAAATCTATATTAAGTTATAAAAATCCTAAGTGAAAAGATAGAAAAGTTTAATAAAGCATATTATAGATAAAATAAATGTTTTTGTCAGGCGTCAAGAACCGGTCATGGAACAAAGAGACAGCGTTCCGAACTCTTGACCGAGGCCGGAGGCGTCACCCTGGAAAAGGCTCGAACGGACGAACCGCCGAGGGGCGAAGCAAGTGTCGCGGGCAAGGCTCAGGAAAAGTCTTTTTGGAGACGAATCTTATAAATTTGCCGAATAAAAGAGAAAAAAGAAGAGGCAAAGAGCAAAAGGGGGAGCGGGTTGACGGAAAAAAGGCCGCAAGTCCGTCTAATTTTGGGGGACAAAATGAAGCGGACGGGAGGAAAAATGGCTCTGTCCCTCGGCGAGGGACAGAGCCGGCCAGATTAAATCTTACAGCAGCTTGACCAGACTGGAGGCGGTCATTTCAGCCGGCTTCGGGAGGCCCATCAGCTCCAGAACGGTCGGGGCGACGTCGGCCAATTTGCCCTGTCGGCCCAGCATGGCGGCCGCCGGATTTTTCGCCGCATAGATGCATTCCACCGGAAAAAGGGTGTGACTGGTCTTGACCAGGCCGGTTTGAGAATCGATCATCTCTTCGGCGTTTCCGTGATCGGCGGTGATCAGAACCTGATAATCGGCTTCCAACAACAGGGGGACAAGTTTGGCCAGACAGGCGTCGACGGTTTCCACGGCCTTGACGGCCGCGTCCATGACGCCAGTGTGACCGACCATGTCGCAATTGGCGTAATTAATGACGATGAAGGGGTATTTCTCCTTCAGACGCTCGTTGATGAAGGTCTCGGTCAGGACGTGGGCTTCCATTTCAGGGTGACTGGCGAAGGTGGCCGGATCGAAGCGTCCCTTTATTTCCACTTGGTCTTCCAGAGGAAACGGCTTGGTCGATTTGCCGTTGAAAAAGCTGGTCACATGGCGAAATTTCTGGGTTTCGGCCAGTCGCAGCTGTCTAAGTCCAGCTTTGGATATGACTTCTCCCAAAAGATGCGGCATGCCTTCGTCGCCGCCCATGGGGCCGAGAAGGTAGGAGTCGAATTCGTCGTAATACCTGGTCAAGCCAAGATAGGCTATCTTGGGGCGAACCTCCCTTTGGCCGGGGTAGTCGTCCGCCGTGAAGGCTTGGGTCAGCTGAATGGCTCTGTCTTGACGAAAATTGGTGTGGATGACGCAGTCGCCGTCTTTTAGGCCAAAGTGTCCTTCATTTATCAGCGGCGGGACATACTCGTCCACCATGTCGAAGCCGTCAGGGGTCTTGTCGGCGGCCCAAGAGGCTTTGACGGCCTCGACGGGATCGCCGGAAAAAGGGCGCCCTTTGGCCTGAACCAGCGCCTGGTAGGCCAGATCGGTCAGAGCCCAGTCCTTGCTGCGATCCATGCCGTAATAGCGGCCCATCATGACGCCAATGGAGGCCTCGCCGATTTCTTCCATGACCGCCTTCAATTTGGTCAGGTATTCAGGGCAGGAGCGGGGAGGAGTGTCTCTTCCGTCCAGAAAGGGGTGGACGACGATGCGGCCGGCCGGAAACTCCAGCCTGGCCCTGCGCATGAGCTTGAAAAGATGCTCTTGATGAGCGTGAACGCCCTCGTCCTGAAGCAGACCCAGAAAATGGAGGACGGATTTGGCGGCCTTCCAGCGATCCATCGTCTCTTCCCAGCGGGGCAGCTTGAAGAAGGAGCCGTCCCGGAGGCCGTCGTCGATGCGCTTTAATTCTTGGATGACGATCCGGCCGGCGCCCATGTTCAAGTGTCCCACTTCGCTGGAGCCTTGATAGCCGTCGGGCAGGCCGACCGGTTCGCCTGAAGCCTCCAACAGCGTCCAACTGGCTCGGTTGGCCAAAAGGGAAGAGATGAAAGGCGCGGCGGCGGCCGCCACCGCGTTGCCGGCCTTTTCTTCGCGGCGGCCCCAGCCGTCTCTGATTATTAGACAAACAGGCCTGATCATGGTCGACTCCCATCAACTAAAATTTGAGACGCTCTCGCCCGCCGACGAAGCCGGAAGGCGGCTCGAAAGCGGCGGCCAATAAGTCGGAACGATCTCATCTTAGCATAAACGACAATGGCGGAGAGGAAGATTGTTGTGGGGGGGGCTTTGTCGGCTTTGGCTGCGAGCGCCGGCCAGTTCGAGGCGCTGTCGCCCCAGCCTTATTTTAGGGCTTTTTCGCTACTGCGGGAGCTTTTGGGCTTGTCTAAAGGGATTTTTGAAATTTTCGCGGCGGAGGCGAAACAGGCCAGGGCCAGCTAACGCCGAGGCGGGGCGCAGGATTCGCGGATCAAAAGACTGGTTTCCAGACAACGCTGATGCGGGCCTGGTTCGCCGCGTTGGATGGCTTCCATGAGAAAGCGTCCGGCCAATTGGCCTATTTCTCGGCTGGGCACGTAGACGGTGGTCAAGGCCGGCTGGCCGTAAATGGCGAACTCTATGTTGTCGAAGCCGGCGATGGAAATCTCTTCGGGCACCTGAAGGCCTCGCTGACGGCAGGCGGCCATGGCTCCCAAGGCCAGCATGTCGCTGGCGAAAAAAACGGCCGTGGGCCGAGAGCCCGGCTTCATGTTGAGAAAACTCTCCATGACTCTGTAGCCGTTCTCCAGAGTTGGCGGCGCCTCCCGGATAAGTTCAGGCCTGACTGGAGCGCCCCTTTGCTCCAAGGCGCTCAGGTAGCCGTTGAGCCTCTTTCGCACCCGGTCGATCTGCGACTGCATGGCCCCGACGAAAGCCACCAGCTGGTGGCCTAGGCCTAAAAGATGGCTGGCCATGTTGTAAGCGGCCGACTGGTTGTCGAAGCCCACGTAGTTGTAATCCGTGCCGGGCAGGGTGTCCCAGAGAAAAAAACAGGGGATGCCGCCGCGAATAATTTCGTCGATGTAGGGCAAATTTTCTCTCATGTAGCCAATGAGGAAAAGACCGGAAAGGGAACGCTCCCGGGCTTGGCGCAGTTGGGTCTTTTCCAGTTCGGCGTTGAAATTTGTGTTGTTGACGATGACCGGGTAGCCGTGGGCCTGCACGGTTTCCTGCAAGGCGAAGACCGTCTCTGAAAGCTTGGCCGACTCCACCGTGGGCACGTAAATGCCCAAGACCGAGGATTTTTGTTTGGAAAGATCCCCGGCTAGGGCGTTGTAGATATATTTGTGCTCGTCTATGGTGTCCAGCACTCGGCGGAGGGTTTCCGGCCGCAACAGATGCGGCGAGTGCAAGGCCCGGGAGACTGTGGCCGTGGAAACGTCAGCTAGCCTGGCGATATCCCCGATGGTCAGCTTGGACATGTGCTCAGGCTTCCTTTCCAGGAACGTGGAGAAAAAAAATGTCGCTCCCTTCGATCATCGTTTTCATTATAGCATATCCCAACGGCCCAAAAAGAGAACGGCCGCCGAGCCGCCGCCAGTTTTCCTTCAATGGGGCGACTTTGAAGAGGGATTTTTTTGTTTGTCCGAAGGGTCAAAACAACGTCGCGGCGAAGGCGCGACCAAAAGAGTTCCGCAAAATTGTCGCGAAGAATTTCGCGAAGAATCTCGCCAAGAAACTTGAGAAGAGGCTCTAAAAGACGCTCGATAAGACGCGGCCGTTCGGCTGCGGAAATGTTTGAGAGATTCTGGACAGCTTTTTTAGGCCAAAGATGGTCAAGTCTAGCCGCCAATTTCTAGACGCTCCAACTTGGCTTGAACACTGAACGGACAATTGGGAATGAGAGAGGTTGAGCTTAAAACGAAGGGGTTTTCAGTTTTTATGATGAAAAACAAAAAAAGAAGCAGATGTTTTCGGTCTAAACAATATCGACAAGAACAAAAAAATAGACAAGAGCAAAAGGGGATAAATGGCCTGAAAAAGTTATTAACGGCAGATGGAAAAAAATGAAGGAAAGCGGAAGCGACGAATCGGAGCGAAAAACAGGAGCGGAGCCTCCCCGCCATTGGCTTTGCGGGCAGGGAGCTCTACGGGGGAGTCGGCTTCGGCGGGAGTCAGTTCTGTAGGGAGTCAGCTTCGCAGGGAGTCGGCTTTCGGCGCGGTCGGCCAAAAAACCGTCCGCAAAAAAGAATCGGCGGCCGTTGGCTTTGGCGGCCGCCGAAAAATCAAAAAAGAGCGGTTTTGGCCCGAAGGCTTCGACGGAGACGAAAATTCGGTTTTCGCCGATTATGGAAAGTTAAGAGCTATTTCCCCATATTTTCCTTTTCGAACAACTTGAGACGCTCCGACAATGAACGGTCGCGCCGGTCGTACAGGGCCGCCGCGCCGTCCTGGCCGTATTCGTAAAAGCCCCGGCCGGACTTCAACCCCAGCCGTTTTTCTTCGACCATCTTGTCCAAGAGCTTCGGCGGCCGGAACTGTTCCCGGCCCAGAGCTTGGAAGAGAGAAGCGAAGATGGACTTGTAGACGTCCATCCCGGCCTGGTCGGCAATTTCGAAGGGGCCGAAGCGACTGAGGCGAAAACCGAAGGAAGACTTGACGATGCGATCCACTTCCTCGGGACTGGCCAGTCCTTCCTCGACGATGGCCAACGCCTCGGCCATCATGGCGAACTGGATGCGGTTGGCCACAAAGCCAGGATGATTGGCGCAGCGAGTGGCGTATTTGCCCATTTTTTCGGCTAGCTCCAGAACGGTCGCCAGCGTTTCCGGACTCGTCCGCTCGGTGGGGATGACTTCGATGGCCGGGGTTATCTGAGCGGGATGAAACCAATGGGCGCCGACGACTCTCTGCGGGTGGCGGGAAACTTCCGCCAAAAGACTGATGTCGAACGAAGAGGTGTTGCTGGCCAGGATCACTTCCTGGCCCGTCCATTCGGACAAGGAGCGGAACAGATCCTGTTTGACCTTTATGTCTTCAAACACGGCCTCGAAGATGAAGTCGGCCCCTCGGGCCGCTTTTTCGGTCTCCGCCTCGAAGCTGAGGAGAGGCCAGACGGCCTCGGCCCGGTCTTTGGTCAAGCGCCCAATCTCCGTCATCAGCTGGAGGCTTTGTTCGATCAGGCCTCGGCCGCGCTCCAGCATGCCCGGGGCGGGATCGCAGAGACAGACGGAAAAGCCGGCCAGAGCGGCGGTTTGAGCGATGCCGTGTCCCATGGTGCCTGCTCCGAACACGGCTATGTTCTTTATGTTCATCTTTATCTTCTCCATCTTCTAGTGGGCGGTCCAGCCGCCGTCGACGTAAAGCACCGAGCCGGTCATCATGTCCGAAGCCCGGGAGGCCAGAAAAATGAGCGGTCCGGCCAGATCTTCGACCGTGGCCAGGCGAGGGATCAAGAGCTTGGAATCCACATAGGCCCGAAAAGCCGCGTCCTTGAACATCTCTTCGGTGAAGGGGGTTTCCACGAAAGTCGGGGCCAGGGAATTGACGTTGACGCCGTATTTGGACCATTCCAGAGCCAGAACCCGAGTGATCTGATCCAGGCCTCCCTTGCTGGAGCAGTAAGCCGCGCGTTTCAGCAGGCCCCGGCTGCCGGCCTGGGAGCTGATGTTTATGATCTTGCCGTAGCCCTGGGCGATCATGATCCGCCCCACGGCCTGACAACAGAAGAAGCTGCCCTTGAGATTGACGTTCTGCACCAGATCCCAGGCCGCTTCGTCGACGTCTTCGGCCGGCTGGGGACGATTGACCCCGGCGCTGTTCACCAGGATGTCCAGTCGGCCCAGCCGTCGGTTAAGGTCGGTCACGACGGCGTTGAGGGAGGCAAGATCGGTGACGTCGAGCTGTTGCGGCCAAGCGGGCGCGCCGTAGTCGGCGGTCAGGCGTTCGGCCAGTTCGCCTAAAGAGCTCGAATTTAGATCGGCCAAAATCACCTCCGCGCCGTAGCGAGCGAGGGTTTCGGCGCAAGCCCGGCCTATGCCGCTGGCGGCGCCGGTCACTATGGCCCGTCGACCGTGCAGGTCGAACTCCCAGCCGGGTTTTTTCTTGTCCATAAGCGCTCCGATTGTCAGCCCGCTATCGTCGGCAGAGTCGAGCCGCCGAAAGGCATGACCATTACTTTGGAATCAGGGCCCAGCTCTTTCAAGGCTTCGGCCAAGGCGGCGTCCGGGCTCGGGGCCGGACGGACGAAGAGAGACTTGGCTACGGACGGGTCGAGGTTGGAAACCATGAACACGCTCATCTTTTCCAGAACCATGGCTATGGCCGCGGCCTTGTGTCCGCCGAGCCGGAAATCTTTTTTCACGCGTTCCACCAGGTCGCTGGAACGCTCGGCTTCTTTCAGCCATTTTTCGAAAACGCTTTCCCCAAAACCTTCGTCGCAGGCCCCGATCCAGATGACCGCGCCGCCCGGGCGAACGGCCCGAGCGGCGTTGTCCAAGGCCTTCTGGGCCTGGTAGACGTTTATGTCTTTGGGGTGTCCGCCGGCGGAAACCGCCACGATGTCGGCTCCCGGCGGGGGGATAACGACCTGAAGCATCTCGTCGAGCCGACGGCAGGCCGCCCGGTGGGCCTCCAGATAATGGCCGCTGAAGGCGGCCCGGATTTTTTTGTCTTCATCCAAAACGACGTTGAGGATGAAGTCCACCGAGAGGAAGTCGGCGACGGCGTCTATGTCCCGCCGCACCGGGTTGTCTTCCAGACGTCCTGCCTTGGCCGCCTCCAGCGTCATCATTTTATGGTTGTTCTGAATGGCCTCATGACTGGAGGTCCCGGGCATGATGGCCTTGGCTCCGCCGCTGTAGCCGGCGAAATAATGGTATTCCACGTTGCCGAGACAAATCCGCCGATCCGCCTCGACCACCGTCTCGAAGACGTCCGCAGGCGTTCCGGCGGCGGTCGTCCCCAGACGGCGGCAACGAGCGGGGTCGTGGTCGACGACGAGGCAGCGGTCGTAAATGTCCGGGCCGACCAGTTTTTTTTGCTCTTCCGGAGCGTGGAAGCGGTGGATGCCCAAAGCCAGGACGATGACGACGTCTCGGTCGGGGATTCCCGCCGCGTTCAGTTCGGCCAGAAGAGGCGGCAACAGTCGATGAGAGGGACAAGGGCGGGTGACGTCGCTGGCGACGACGCAGATTTTTTCCCCTGGCCGGACAATTTCCCTTAACCGGGGGGAACCGATGGGCGAAGCCAGGGCGGCGGCGACGATGTCCTCTTCCCGGCCGCCCCCGACGATTCGAGGGCGCAGCTCCCCGGCGAAGTTTCGTTCCGGAACGTTCAGCTCGACTTGGCCATGGCCGTATCTGAGGGAAAATTTCATGACGTCCTCCAGAAGAAAGTCCCGCTCAAAGCGGGGGCAAGCCCAGGACTCCGCGCAACTGGGCCACGCCGCTTTCCAAGCTGGTCAAGACCGGTTTGGAGACGTCGGACAGAAGGGGCAAGAGCTTGTACATCGAGCCCTGAGCCAGAACGATCACGTCGTGGGTTTCGGCGGCTTTCTTGATGTTGTCTATGACGATGGCGTTGTGCTTGGCCTGGTCGCCCTCCTTCAAAAGGGCGTCGTAAGCGCCTTCGCAGTAGCAGCGGGAAACCGACACTTCTTTGCCGGCCCGGCGGCCCATGGCTTCGACCAGCTGACTGGAGGGCTCCACGGTGGAGATGGCCGTGGCTATGACGGCGATCTTGGTTCCCAGACGCACGGCTTCCTCGGCCATGGGCTGATCGACTTTGACGTAGGGGATCTTCAACATGGGCTGAATCAGATCCACGGCCCCGGCCACCGAAGAACACTGGTTCAAGATGGCGTCCGCGCCCAGGCTCTGGGCGGCGAAGGCGTACAGGGCCATGCGCTGCGTCACCCCTTCCGTTCTCTTTTTGTTGGCCAGGGACTCGGCCAGCAGGCTGTCGTCGATGATGTTGATCATTTCCGCTTCGGGCAGATATTTTTTGAAAAGGGCTTTGAATTCCTCCACCGAATAGAGGAAAGTGTGGATGACGGCGACTTTCTTGGTCATGAAGGCTCCTTATTGTTGATGGTGGTGGCGTGAATGGGCTTTTTCCATGGCCGCAATCAGCGGCAGCCTCTTGCCGGACAGATATTGGACCAGGGCGCCGCCGGCGGTGCAAACGAGATCCAGGCGGCTGGCGTCGATGAAAGTTTGGGCGGCGGTGACCGTGTCCCCGCCGCCGATGACGGAATAAGCGGACGAAGCGGCCGTCGCCTCCCACAGTCGGCGGGTGCCGGAACTGAAGAGGGGCGACTCGTATTGGCCGGCCGGACCGTTGACGAAAATGGCGCCCGCTTCGGCCAGGATCCGGCTGTAAGCGGTCACGGTCGCGTCGCCCAAATCGACGTAGAGCTCGTCGGGCATGACGGCGGCGACGGGCAGCTCCCGGCGTTGGCCGTCCTTTTCGAAGGCCAGATCCGAGGGCGTCCGGATCTTGTCGCCGTGGGCGGCCAAAAGGGCTCTGGCCTGGTCGACGAACCCGCCGAGGCCTTGGGACTTGATGAAGTCGGCGTTGGCCCGGCCCAGCTCGATGCCCTTGGCCATCAGAAAGACGTTGGCCGTCACTCCGCCGGTCAGGGCCGCGTCGGCCGCGCCGCTGTCCAGGGCCTGGCCCAGCATGCCGAAGGCGTCGGAAATTTTGGCCCCGCCGAGGAAAAAGACGCAGGGCCGAGGGGGCGAGGACATGATTTTGTTCAGGGCCGAGACTTCCTTGAAGAACAGTCGCCCGGCGGCCGAGGGCAGGAATTCCTGGAAAGCGACCATGGACGGCGAGGAGCGGTGCGCGGCCGAGAAGGCGTCGTTGACGTAGGCCTCGGCCAGGGGGCCCAAGGAGCGCACCAGATACGTCCCGGCCATCCGCTCCGGAGTCAGCTTGACCGAGTTCTCGAAGGTGGAGATCTCCTCGGCCAGGTAACGCAGGTTGCCCAAAATGATCATGCCGCCAGGCGGCAGGGCTCGAACCGCCGCTTGAGCGGCGGGGCCGCAGGGGTCGTCGATGTAGTCCACCGGAAAGCCGAGCTTTTGGCTCAGTTTTTCGGCGTGTTCCTTCATGGGCATGAGGTTGTGGTAATCCAGACTGTCGCCCTGATGGGCGATTATGGCCACCTTCGACTCCTGCGATTTCAGGGTCCGCAGGGTGTCCAGACTCATGTCGAGCCTATTTTCGTTTTTTATGCGGCCGGTGGCTCCGTCGATCGGCGAATTGACGTCCAAACGGCAAAGGACGGTTTTGCCCTTCAGATCCAACTCGTCCATGCTCCGGATTTTCAGGCTGACGTCGGACATGCGCGCTCTCTCCCTTCAATTCTTCCGCCACTTCCCTAGACCGAGATTTTCGTTGGTGGCCGCCGTGGCCTCGAGCCGATCCGTCTGCATTTTCAGCGCGGCCCGGATGGCGTCCATGGTTTCGGGAATGGTGACCGCCTCTTGCGGGATGTTGATGGCGAACATCAGGTCGCGGCCGGACTTGACCAGCGTGTCTTCCCAAAGGGCGATCTCGTACATGTCGCCGCGAGGGTTCCCCAAGTCTCGGGCATAGCGGAACAAGGAGGCGTTCCCCAAAAAGCCTTCGTCAAGACGAACCACCCTCACTCTGGGGTGCTCGCGGAACAGCGCCGCCGCTTCCTGGACTTCGACGTCCTTTTTGGGGGTGGCCAGGACGGTGATGATGTGGCCGTGGGACACGGGGGTGTGGACCAGAATGCCGGTGGCGCCCACGTGGGGCATGACCGTCATCAGGTCGACGGCCTGGTGGCTGGGGGCGCGGTCGACCTGCAGGGCGTTGGTCAGTCCGCGATGGTAGTCGCCCGGGTCGGCCACCCGGCGGATGATGGTGATGGCCACCTTTTCCACGCCTACGGCCCGATCCAGACAGTCCACGGCTCGGATTAGCCCGGTGGTGTTGCAGGAGGTCAGCTTCAGGTAGTCGGCGCCCAGGCCTTTTTCGTAGTTGGCGTAGCCGTGGAAGAACACGTCGGCCACCGAATTTTGCTCTCCGCCCTGAAAGATGGCTTTCTTGCCCAGCTTTTTGTAGATTTCCTTATTTTTGGCGCCGACGCCGCCTGGCGACGAGTCGAGCATGACGTCGACCTGTCCCACCAAGTCTTCGAAGGCTCCGCTGACCGCAAAGCCGGCCGCTTCCAAGCTGATCCGCCCCTCGGCGGTGGCGGCGAAGAGCTTGTAGGGCATGCCCTTTTCCTTCAGGGCTCGCACGGAAAGGGTGGGGGCCACGTCGGCCACGCCCACGAGAGTCATGTCTTTCTGCCGGGCCACGCCGTCGGCCAGCCTTTGCCCGATGACGCCGTAGCCGGCGACGCCAACTTTAACTGTCATGATTTACTCCTTGATTGACGAGCATGGCGGCCCGGCCAAGCCGGGCCGGTTTGGTCGTTAGACCAGAGGATAGACCCCCAAGGTCTTGCCGGCCTGATACATGGCCACGATGTTGGCCGGGGGGACGTCTTCCTGTATGGCGTGTCCCGGGGCCATGACGTAGCCGCCGCCCGGTCCCAGATCGCCGATGACCCTTTTGACTTCCGCCCAGACTTCGGGGACTGTCGCGTTGGGCAGGAATTGCTGAATGTCGATGGCTCCGTGAAAGCTGAGATCGCGTCCGAAGTTCTCCTTGATTTTTTTCGTGTCCATCCCCTTGGCGCTGGTTTGGATGGGATCGAGGATGTCCAGCCCGCATTCCACGAACATGGGCAGCAAACTGTAGATGGCCCCGCAGGAGTGGACGTAGATCTTGGCCCGGGGATTGACCCGGTTGAGGTTGGCCTTGGTTTCGCCCCAGACCCGCCGCATGATCGGCTGGAATATCTCTCGGCACACCTTGGGGGAATAAATGAGGTTCAGCTGCGTGCCCAGATCCCAGCCGCTGAAGCGCAGGATGCTGAGGCGGCGGCCCATCCTTTCTATGCCCCGGCGGTTGTATTCGATGCTGATGTCCGCCAGCTTGTTCAGAAGCTTGACGGCGAATTCGGGGCGCCTGACCAGGTCGAGACACCAGTCCTGCAGCCCGCGAAGGTAGCTGGCGAACTCGCCCAAACCCCCTCGGTCGAACCAGGCGATGATGGCCAGATCCGTGTTCTCGCGCCACCAGGTCATCTTTTCTTCCAAGCCCTCCAAGACCGAGTCGTCGGTCGGGTCGGGCCAGGGGAAGTCGTCCAGAGCCGCCAGAGTCGGCTCTTTCAGGGGCGCGTCGACTATTTCGTAATAAAAGGAGCCGTTGTCTCGCTTGATCGGCGCCCGCCGGAGACCCCACTCGTCGACGTAGCTTCCGTCGTTCAGCCATTTGGGAAAACCCGTCGGATTTTTGGATCCGAGGTGAACGCAGTCGACGTCCAAGGCCCGAAGAACCTTCAAGTCCACGGCGGCGTAGGTGAGCCAATTGGTGAAATTCCGCTCCGTCGAGACCTCGTTCTCCAGGCCCATATGTTTGACCAGATTGACGTAGGCGTCGGAGGTCAAGACCAAGTCCATGGGCACGCGATCCGGCTCTTCGTGATTGATCGCTTTTTCCACGCGTTCTCTGGATGTCAGGATAGGCATGCGTTTTTCTCCTTCGGACAGGGGAATTTGCTCTTTTTGGCCGGTTCAGCCGACGCCCAAAAGGCGGCGCTTCAGCTCCTCGTCGTTCTGCAGGGCCGAGGGGCGGTCGTCGAAGATGCATTCGCCCATTTCCATGACGCAGCAGCGATCGAGATGCTGCAAAAGAGCTTCGGAAAACTGCTCCACCACGATGGTGGTGACCTGGAAGTCCGCTCGAATTTCCAGGATCATTTTCAAGACGTCTTTGGTTATGTTGGGAGCCAACCCTTCAGTGGGCTCGTCCAACAGAAGCAGATCGGGGTTCCCCATCATGGTTCGGGCCACGGTCAGCATCTGCTGTTCGCCTCCGCTCAGCTGGCTGCCGAGCTTGTCGCGCAGCTCGTGGAGTTTTGGAAAGAAACGGTAGGCGTCGTCCAGCTTGAAGCGGCGCTTGCCTTTGGACAGATGCTTTTCGGCTTTTTCGCCCAAAAGGAGGTTCCGTCTGATGGTCAGGTTGGGGAAAATCTTGCGGTCCTCCGGAACCCAGCCGATGCCCAAGTTGGCGATTTCGTGAGGAGGCAGGCCTTGGACGTTGCGGCCCTTGAAAGTGATGTCGCCTTTGGCCGCCGGTGGCCGCAGGCCCATGAGGGCCCGAAAGAGGCTGGTCTTTCCGGCCCCGTTGCGGCCGAAAATGCCCACGAACTCGCCTTCCTTGACCGCCAGGGAAGTTTTGAAGGCCACCTGCGCCTGGCCATAGAAAATGTCGAGATCTTTTATCTTCAGCATCAATGCACCTCCAGACCAAGATAGGCCGACTGCACTTCCTCGTTGGCGGCGATGTCCTTCGGCTCGCCCAAGGCCAGAACGGAACCGTGGTGCAGCACCAGGATGAAGTCCGAGATGCCGAAGACCACGTCCATGTCATGTTCGACGACGATTATCTTGTGGGTCAGGCTGAGTTCTTTGATCAGCTGGGTTATGCGCGTCCTTTCGGCCTTCGAGAGTCCGGCCATGGGTTCGTCCAGAAGAAGGGACTGCGGCTTGGTGGTCAGGGCCAGGCCCAGATCCAAGATTTTTCGGTCGCCGTGGGGAATGGCCGCCGCCGGTTGATCGGCTTGGTCGGCCAGGCCAATCAGGTCGAGGATTTCCATGGCCCTTTCGGTGACCTCGGCGGCTCGCCGGTAATTAAGAAACAGCCTGTTCATGAAGCCAAGATTTCGCTGCACGCCGACGCGAACGTTGTCCAAAACGCTGAGCTCCTCGAAGAGGCTGACCACTTGAAACGAGCGCGACAAGCCGTGGCGGATTATCTCGTAAGGCTTCTGGCCGGTGATGTCCTTGCCCTGATAGATGATTTTGCCGGCGTCCGGCTTCAACAGACCGGTGACGAGATTGAAGAAGGTCGTCTTGCCGGCTCCGTTGGGGCCGATGATCGAGAGAATTCCCTCCCTCTCTATTTCCACGGAAACTCCGTTGGTCGCCGCGAGGCTGCCGAAACGCTTCGTCAGTCCCTGTATGGAAAACAAAGACATAGTTCCTCCCTGGTTTTGTGGTCCAAAAAGAGCTCACGACGACTTGGAGCGGCCCTTTTTCTTTTGCAGGATGCCCATCAGGCCGGTGGGGAAGAAGCTCAAAATGATCACGAACGACAGACCGTAGATGAACAGCCAATGTTCCCACAGCGAACTGAGAAGGCTTCGACAGACGATGAAGATGAACGAGCCCAGAATCGGCCCGTAGAAGCTGGCCGTGCCGCCGCCCAAAAGGGTGGCCATGACCACGTCGCCGGATTTTTGCCAGTCCAGAATGTCGGCGAAGGCGGACTGGGTCAAAAGGCAGTACAAGGCGCCGGCCAGGCCGGCGAAGGCCCCGGAGAGGCTGTAGACGGCGAAGCGGTACAGACCGGTCGGGTAGCCCAAGTATTGGGACCGCAGGTGGTTCTGCCGCACCGACTGCAGAGACAGTCCGAAGCACGAACGGCTGATGGCCCGGATCAGAAGAGAGCAGACGGCGAAAATGACGAAGCAGAAGTAATAGAAATTTTGAGGATCCTTCATCGAAATGCCCAAAAAATCTTGGCGGATGATGCCCGAAAGTCCCGCCTCTCCGCCGGTCACCTCGTCCCAGCGCCAACAGACGCCGAAACAGACCTGGGTGAAGGCCACGGTCAGCATGGCGAAATAGACGCCGCGCTTGTCCTTGATCAGCCAGCCCAACAAAGCCGCCGCCAGACAGCCGACGACCGCTCCGCCGAGGACGGGCAGGAAAAAGCCTTTGTCCGAGAGCCTCAGAAAGGTGATGGCGGCGGCGTAGCTGCCCAGGCCGTAGAAGGCCCCGTGTCCGAAAGACGGGAGGCCCGTCTGGCCCAAGCACAGATTGAAGCTTAGGGTGAAAATGAACCAAAGGAGCAGCTCGGAGCCTAAGGAGATGAAATTGCCGAAGTAGGGCAGGAACGGATATAGGGCGAAGACCAGAAAAATCCAGAGGAGAGGATCTTTGTGCAATTGGCTCAATTTGCTCATTGTCCGCCCCCTACTCCAGAATGTTCTGTTGGCCCATCAAGCCCCGGGGCCAGAAATAGACGATCACGCCCATCAAGAGGTAGGGAATGATGTCCACGAAGCGAGGGGCCACCAGAGTCCCCATGGACAGACAGAGCCCCACCAGAAGTCCGCCGATGAGGGTGCCGGGAATGCTGCCCAAGCCGCCCATCAAGGCGATGAGAAAGGAGGGCATGAGAATGGAGTTGCCCATGGCGGACTTGACGCTCCACATCGGGGCGGCCAGAATGCCGGCCAAACCGGCGATGAACGAGCCCAGAATCATGATGACCATGCGCATGCGATACAAGTCGTGACCCAGAGCGCCGACCATTTCGCTGTTGAACATGCCGGCTTTGACCACCGAGCCGTATTTGCTTTTTTCGGTGAAAATCCAGACGGCGGCGATCATGAGAGCGGCCATCAAAGCGATGAAGATCCTGTATTTGGGATAGAGGAAATTGCCGATGATGATCGGGCCGTTGGCGAACCAGGGAGCGTTGACGTTGTGCGTGGCCGGACCGAAAATCATGCGGATCAATTCTTCCATGGCCAGGGCGAAGCCCAAGGTGATCAAGAGGCCGAACAACGGATCTTGGCCGTAAACCCTTCGGATGATCACTCTTTCCACCAACAGCCCGATCAAGGCCACGATGAGAGGCGAGATGAGCATGGCCGGAATCCAGCCCACCGTTTGATACATGACCCAGAAAAAGTAGGCGCCGAAGGTGAAGGTTATGCCGTGAGCGAAGTTGATCACGCCGGAGACCCCGAGCACCAGGCTGAAGCCGAGGGCCACCGCGGCGTAGACCAGACCCAGCGTGATGCCGTTGAGGAACAGAGACAATACGAGCATGTGCGATCCTCCTGAAAAACCGGCC
>JAIRTO010000105.1 GCA_031254895.1 Deltaproteobacteria bacterium | reverse complement strand
CGTCGCTTCGCTCTCGCCCTAAAACTTCCGACTGACTAACCGCTATGGCCAGGTTCCGGCCCTAGGCCGCGTTCGTCCCGCCTAGGACCGACTCCGCGCCGGCCATGACCGATCAAAGCGGGCTCGATGGAGACGGATTCAGCCTTTCCATTTACCGCCGTTAGGCCAAAAGGTCGTCGTCCAGCCGTTCGATGACGCCGCGAGATTTTAGGCCCATTCGGTACAATTTCTCAATGTCCTCCTTAGTTTCCTGGTTGAATTCGGTTTGATCGGCTTTCAATATGCCGTCGGTGACGATCTGGCCTTTCAGGGGCAACAAGGTCGCTTTGGTCAAGAACTGCTTGGCGAAAGGATACATTTTGCTTATCGGATCGGACAAACCGAGGACGCCGTAAAGCAATGGCGGGGTGTCCATCTTCATGAACACGGAATATTTGGGCAAATGATCGACGACCATAAAACTGGCCTTGATGTGACGCCGATTCCAGCCGTCGACGATCTCCCTCTCCTCATCGGGGATTTGGATGTTTTTGTCGGCCAGGTATTCCTCGATCAAGGTCGGGTCATCCCACATGGCCTCGTTCACTTCCAGAATGGCCATGGGGGGCGTGGTCTTTTTGGCGTCGCGACCGGGTTTCTGGTAGCGGGGGACAAACAGGCGGTTTTCGTTGATGCCCCAGATAAGATTGTACATGATCCGAAAAAAAAGAACGCGATGTTGGTTGGACAACTGCATGATGTTTCTCTCCGCCGACGAAGTCGACCTGCCTGACGCGTCGAAGGGCTTCGACGGTTTTGGCGGTTCCGCCTCTGGCGCGAATTGTCCGGCCGACGGTTTTTAAGCCGGCAACCTAATCAGGGGGGCGTCGTGCCGACGCCTCCGCGATTGATCGTCGAATCGGCGGCCCCAAGCTCGCCGCTTCAAAAAAAATGGAGTCCCGCAAATTAACTCGATTGCGACCAGACCAGTCTCGACCAGAGCAGTCTCGACCAGAGCAGGCTCGACCAGAGCTTTCGACCAGATCAGGCTCGACCAGAGCAGTCTCGACCAGATCAGGCACGACAAACCTCGGCTAAACTGGGTCGCTCCGTTTTAGTCAGCCAAAAAGGGGGCCGTGAAACCGGCCAAGACTCAAAGGAGCAGCAGCGGCGTCGAGAAAATGTCGATCTGTCTGTCCTTCCTCTGGAATTCGTGGCTTAGACAGGAAAGATCCAAGATGGCTCTGATTTCGGCCCCTTTGGAGGAGGAGGTGCTTTTGGCCAAACCGAACCACTGGGCCAGTTGCGGCGCGTCTATGTGGGGAGCCGCCTTCTGGTCGAAAAGAAAATTGATGGTGGCGATCGCGTGGATGAGGCCGCAGGCCCAGGTCGGAGCTTTGCCTCTTTCCAGCGGGGAAGGGCGTTTCCGGCACAGTTTGGCCAAAGCCTTTAGACATACGCCCTCGGTTTCCTTATCTAGATTGGCGGCGCAAAATTCGGAAATCAGCTCGGCTATTTCTCCGTATCGGCGAGCCATGGACTCCGGAACCTTCAGGTGTTTGGGCGGCGCCTGCTTCTCGTTCAGCGGCTTGAGCGACTTGGCCGATTTTCTCGGCTTGGCCGGGGCTTTAGTCGGCTTTTTCTGCGGCGCCTCAGTCTCCTCGCCTATCAGCCTCACGATAATCCCGTCCTGGGCTTTGGCCTCGGAGTAGACTCGGTTGATGGAAGCGCGGATTCCTGGACCTACTCTGATGTTGTGAAAGTTTAAGATGCCGTCGTAAACGATCTTGCCGCAGAAGGGCAACAAAACCGTTTCCGTCAAAAACGGCGTCGGAATAGGAGACATCTCCTCCAGAGACTCGGTCAGTCCCACGACGCCGTAGAGCTTGCTCGGTTCTCCCGCCGTCATCAGCACGGAATATTTAGCCAAGTGTCTGGAGACCCAAAATTGGCCTTTCAAATGATGACGACGCCATTCGCCGATGATCGTCCTTTTCTCCTCCGTCAAGTCGGGGTCGTCGGATTCGGCCAGATATTCGTCGATGGTCGAGGGATCTTCCCACATCGCCTGGGTGAGAGTGACGGCGTCGTGGAAAGACGTTCCAGAGTTTTTCGGGGATTCCGGCTTTGGATAACGCGGGACGATCTTTCTTTTCTCGTTGATTCCCCACAACATGTTGAACATGATTTTGAAGAAGAGGGCGAGTTCATCGGGCGGCAAATGCATGATTATCCACTCCATCGTTTTAGGGCGACGCCAAAAACGCGCCGACGGTCGACGAGACGTTCGACCGGCCCTTTGGCGAGCTGTCGGCGAAGCTTCGTCCTTCTTCATTTTCGGCGACGACCTCTTGACTTAAGGGGCGTCGCCGGGCGGGCTAATGTTCCGGCGAAACGGGCGTTCAGATCCAAGCCGGCTCTTGACGAACATCTGATCCTAAGGCCTGGCGGGTCTTCAAGAAGCTGAGCCTCATTTCCTGGAAGCCGCCGCCGAGGTCATGTTCCGAGAAGGAACTCGAATATCGGCATTGGGAGATTATTAGAGCTAAATCGACTCATTTTTCCTGATTGTCCGCTTGAAATAAGCTTTTACAAAACGCGACGAAATCGCCGCGAACATCTGTTTGGCGAAATGACGCGCGGATGTCAGGCGTTTGAAAAAGGCTTTTCAAAGTCCTTATTTCGCTCCCGCTTCAGGCTTAAGTCTTCGGACATCAGGTTTCCGGGTCTGAAGCGTTTTTTTTGTAGAGGTCTGTTTCGGGCCACCCGAACATTGACCGCCGCCAGGGATCGTTCTTCAAGAGGGGGCTACATCCAGCCCGCGCGTCGAGGCGATCAGGAACACATGCGAAGACGTCTTGGCCGCTCTGGCCCCTCCGCCAAAGGCGGAGGGCTTCGATGACCGAACCGCTAGTTCAATGATCGAGGGCGCCCGCCTCTTGGCCAAAAAGGGCGCTGGCCAGCCAAGTCAAGGACGACCGACGCCGCGAGCGGCTTCAAAGGGGGGGGGCGTAGACCGAAAGATCTGGCGGAGCCGCGCAAAAAGCCGCTTGACATCTTTGTTCCGCCAACTTTATCACAAACTTCTTTTGGCCGAAAGACCGATTTTCCCCCGGCCCTCGCCAGGGAGACCGGGCTTTTCCACCAGGAGAAACCAGGCCGCGTTTCGTTTATGTTCCGAAAACCTCGTTTCCGGCGAACGAACTCGGCAGCCGCCAGATATGACGACTTAAGGGCAATTGCGTAAAACTCGTAAATTTGCGCCATAATCCATTTATCGTCAAAAAACGCTGCAACATACGAAATATCCCTGTTTCCTGATGATTTTCCATTTGAAACGCGCCGCTCAGTTTCTTCCGTTTTTATTGAAAATGCGCCACGTTTTCTATTTTTTTTTGCGACATTGCAGGCCGTCGAGCGGGCTTTTGACGTTTTTCGGATTCTTCCGCCTGTTGAAAAAGGCCATGTCGCCGAGTCTCAACAATGCGCCTAAATTTTTAACGTCAATTTGAAGTTTTAATTTTTTGCGACAATCCGGACAAGGTTTTGACGTGAACAGCGTTACGCTGAATATTTTGTTTGAAGGGAGGTTGTCGTGAACCGACAAACGAAACGCGCCGAGACCGCCGCTAAGTGCATTAAAATCAAGCATTTATGCTGACCTATACCGGAAACCAGCTAAAATTTCCGAAATAGGGCGGCCTTTTTGGGGACGCATGTATACTCGTTTAACGGTTCTATATTGTCAAACAGCTGAACTTTTTCGCTGATAATTCTGTTTACGGCTATTTGAAAATCAAAATATTTAGATTTCATGAAGATCCGAAGAAACAAGCCGACAACCTCTTCGATGCGATTATGCGGCAAATATGCAACAAATAAAATCACACAAACTATCCTCGTAGCGACTGTTTTGTTTAATAACTTGGACAAAAGCCCAATTACAACAGTAATTATCTCTATTTTAATTTCTAAAGCAATTGTTAATTTGCTAACTGTTTTACTTGACTTAGTCAATTCGCAATCTATATTCTTATAGATAAAGGTTAAAGACCACGATAATTTTTGAACTAAGTCATGAATAAACAGTTTTATGACGTATGTCAAGTGGGAAAAGAACTAAATTAGTTGACTTAAATTATGATATTTTCTCCTCCGTGATGAAATTTTGGCAAACTAAAAGAAAAATATTTAAGGCTTGGTTCTTGCTATAACGGGTCGCCTTCTGAGAAAAAATAGGCGGAAAGACTGGGCGCCCTATGCGCAAATTTAACTGGTTTTATGTATAAGAAACGCGGCGAGAATGGCGGCAACCAAAAGCCCGCCAATGTGCCGGAAATAGACGATTTAATGGATTTTCTTGCCGAACGGGATGCGGCGCGGGAAACAGAGCGGCGGGAACTGGAACGGCGGTTGTTCAAGCTGGGCGCGGAGGCGGAGGAAGCAAAAATCCCCCTGCTCGCCCGCGAGGACTACGAGGAGTTCCTCCGCAACCTCGACGGCCTGTCCAAGACCGAGCGCGAGGTGTTCGACCTGTATGAGGCAGGGCATCGGGCAAAGGATATGCCCAAAATCCTGCAACGCTCGGTGAATGCCATCAAGACCCGCAACCGAAACATCTACGAGAAGCTGCGGGTGTCCTCCTGCGAGGAGCCGCTTGGCTGTATTAAAATGATGAAGGAAGAGAGGAGGATCTGATGAAAATTTTTGAAGAGATGCTGCTCGCCGAGACGAGCGAACACGATTTTAAAGAGGTTTTGGAAATCCGCAAGCCCAAGGACTGGCTGAAAACGGTCAACGCGTTTGCCAACAGCGCGGGCGGAACGATTTTCTTTGGCGTCGCCGATAATCATAGCGTCAAAAGACTTGCCGACATCCAGCTGGACGCCGAGAAAATCAGCGAACTGATCAAAGCCCGCATCGCGCCGCTGCCGGCGTTCAGCCTTGTGGCGCATAAGGTTGAGGGCAAGGATATTCTCGCTCTGACCGTTCCTGCCGGTGAGACGCCGCCATATTTCTATCAGGGTGACGGTTCGGTGGTCGCCTACATCCGGTTCGGCAACGAGAGCGTCCCCGCCGACGCTAACCGTCTGCGGGAACTTGCGCTGAAGGGCAAGAACATCGCCTTTGACTCTATGCCGACTTCGCATAAGCAATCCGAACTCGCGTTTTCCGTGTTTGAAGCCGTATTCAAAAAGGTGACAAAGAAAATCCTTACGCCCAAAGAATATGTTTCTTTCGGCCTCTGTAACACGGATGGGACGCTGACCTATGCGGGGCTTCTGTTCGCGGATGACTGTCCGTTGCTGCAGGCGCGGATTTTCTGTACTCATTGGGACGGGCTGTCAAAAGGCTCGGTGGGCGACGATGCCGTAGACTCGGAGGAATTCGAGGGGGATATCATATCGCTGCTGAAAAACAGCCACAATTTCGTGCGGCTCAATTCTAAAGTGCGCTGGAAGAAAATGTCCGACCATCGCGTTAACAAGCCGGACTATGCCGACCGCGCCGTTTTTGAGGCTCTTGCCAATGCGCTTATGCATCGCGACTGGTCTGTGGTTGGCAGCGAAGTCCATGTAGATATGTACGACGACCGCCTCGACATTTATTCGCCGGGCGGTATGGTGGATGGTTCTTTGATTCAGAACTTGGATATCGAGGATGTGCCGTCGCTTCGACGCAATCCGACCATCGCGGATGTGTTCCACCGTCTTGATTACGTGGAGCGACAGGGCAGCGGTCTGAAAAAAATCCGTTTGGAAACGTCTTATCTGCACGGTTACACTGAAGATTATGCGCCGGAATTCCGCTCTACGCCATCAGCTTTTCATGTCGTTTTGAAAAATTTAAATTATGACATCGATGTTTCGACCGACCATGAAGTCGACCATGAAGCCGTCCATGAAGCCGTCCATGAAGCCGTCCATGAAGCCGTCCATGAAGCCGTCCATGAAGCCGTCCATGAAGCCGTACATGAAACCGACCA
>JAIRTO010000078.1 GCA_031254895.1 Deltaproteobacteria bacterium | reverse complement strand
CAAAAAAAGTCCCTTTGCTTTATAGTCTTGAATTTGAAGATCTAACTAAGTATAATTCTTGGAAATATACGATAATAAAAGCCCCATTTTTTTCTAAGGCTTTTTCCGCTTTTTCAGGGCTTTCTCGCGCAATAGATGAGCTAAAAGGCTTTCATATTGTTCCGTCCGCAAACTAGGGAATCCGTTAGCGCCCCAAAAGCAGGTCACACCATGAAATTGAGCTCAAAGCTTCTGCTGGTCTGCATCCTCGCCAGCCTGCTCCCCACCGTCGTCGTCACCCTGGCCGCCAACTACTATAGCTCGAAAATTTACGTCAGGGTCACCGACAACTCCCTCGCGGCCTACCACAACGCCATCGACACGGTCATGGCCATATACATTTCCGGAACCGCCGACGCTTCGAGACTTCTTCAAAGCGAACTGCAGAGGCTTGACGCCTTGGATGCCCAGGCCCACCCGGAAATGGGAGACAGAGTGTCCGAGTTCGTCGAGCAGGAAAGAGACGTCGACTATCTCGGGATCTTCAACTCCAGCGGGCAATTGGTCTGGTCGGCCACTGAGGAGAACATTCCCTCGGGGTTTGACTTCAACAACTTGCGAGACGCTCCTCTGACCGGGAACACGAGCGCCATGGCCATCACCGTGCCCAACATGATGGACGCCAGATCCGTTTTGCCCGTCGTCATTGGCGGCTCGACCGTCGGCAAACTCGTGGCCGGCCGTTTCGCCTTCAACTACGCCTTCGCGGCCGACATCAAAGAGTCGTTGGGCACGGAATTTTCCGTCATCTGCGAAGACACGAGATGCGTGACCACCCTCAAAAACGAACAAGGGCAATCTCTCGAAGGCACCAAAGTGACCGACCCGGTCATCTTGGACACGGTTTTGACCAAGGCCCAAACCATAAGCCGCAAGGTTCAAATGTTCGGTCAAGAATTCGACACCTTTTATTGGCCGATCCAAGACGTCAGCAAGAAAGTCATCGGCATGTTTTTCGTGGGCATTTCCACTGACGCCATAAAAGAGACTCAACGGGAATTCCTTATTTCAGTCTTGAGCATCCTCATAGGCGTCATGGTCGTCGTGATCGTCGTCACCAAGATCGTGGTCGGCTCCATCAGCAAATCGCTTTTGAAGATCATGAGCGAACTGCAAAACAGTTTCGACCAGGTCAACCGATGTTCAGGCGACATCTTGAACTCTTCCGAGACGCTCTCGCAGGGAGCCGACAATCAGCATTCCTCTTTGCAGGAAACGGCGGCGATCCTCGACGAAATGATGGCCATGACCAAACAGAGCGCCGACAACTCGAACTTGACCAAAGACTCCAATTCCCAAACCAACAGGCTGATCAAAGACGGCGTCCAGCTGACCGAGGAAATGATGAGGGCCATGTCTCAAATAGAGAATTCGGCCAGGAAGATAGAGGCCATCATCAAGACCATAGACGACATCGCTTTCCAGACCAATCTTTTGGCCTTGAACGCGGCCGTGGAAGCGGCCAGAGCCGGCGAAGCCGGGGCAGGCTTCGCCGTAGTGGCCGAAGAAGTCAGAAACCTCTCCATGCGCTCGTCGGAAGCGGCCAAAAACTCGAACGAGCTGATCACCGCTTCCGTGGACAGCGTCGCTTTCGGGGTCAAATTGGCCAACCAGCTGGATGAGTGTTTCAAGAAGATTGAAAACGGCTCCGACTTGGTCAGCACGCTTATCGACGAAATCAGCGTCGCCACCGGCGAACAGGCCAAAGGGGCCGCCAGAGCCGAACAATCGGTGGATTCGACCAGCAAGGTGGCCGAACGCAACGCTCACGAAGCCAACGCCTCGGCCCAGGCTTCTCAGTCCCTCAACGAAGCGGCCTTGAATCTGGACGAGGCCATCGCCAATCTAGGCGGACTCATCAACGGTCGAAACGAAGACGAGCGCGGTCAGGAAGACCGGAAGTGATTTCTCGTCGAGAGGCGAAATTCTAAAAACAGGCCTGGCGCAGACGAAACTGATTCAATAACCTTATGTCGACCAGAAGGGCGAAGTCCTTTTTTTCGCCGCGCGTCAGCTGAACCTCCGCCCCCCAAGCTGGTCGAAGGAAGCTTGTCGGCTGAACTGGACGTTTTTTCAAAAAACGCCTCCGCCTCTTCCGCGCAGGTTTTCGCTAGCCCTTTTGCTCTTCCATCTTTTTGCCGATTTATTGTCAATTCAAAGAGCCAGCGGCGTCTGCAAGTCAGACGCCGCTGTTTTCATTTTCTTATTGCCGCTGGCCATGTCTAAAAAAGGCGCTTGGCCAAAAAAACTCGAAGAGCAAAAAAAAGGCCGCCCCTCATGTGGTTTAGGCGCGACTGTTTTTTTGAGGCTTGCTTTTTTTGAATTTTTAGACGGCAGCCATCTTTCGAAGCATTTATGACCGTCGGCGACGAAGCCGTCTTCGACTTCGCCTTCGGTCAATAACCGCTTCTCCGCCGAACGCGTCGGCAAACAAAGCCAGCCCCGTTCAAATTAATTCTCCTCCGTCGCAACGTTCCAGCCGCCTAGCCTCAGGAAATATGGCTACTCATGTCTTGGTTTTTTTTCGCCAAATAAGCCGGAAAAGGCGACGACTTAATCCTCAAAATATCATCTCTTTCTTTTCCGGCCTTCCGCAAGTCGACTAATTTTCAAATATAGCCGACTTTCCGCCGTTCCGTCAAAGACTTGCGTTAAAACGAGTCGCGTCGTTAATGAAAAAATCCTTGTCAATTCCGGTTTTTCGATTGGCTCATGGCTGTCGTTTCGTGATTCCAACGTCGGCATGACCTTTTTTTGGCCTTTTGTGCTATAATTCCCTGTCGAACATAATTTTGCTTATTATAATTTCAGATACGGCAAACATTCTATAGATTCTTCATAATTTTACTGTTTTTTACTGCTGTCACATCCTTATCAACATAAAATTATCGTTTAAACGGAGAATAAATAATGCCTTTATATGATTTTGACAAGATAATTAACAGAAACGACACCAACAGCATCAAATACGATTTCAGCCGAGAGAGAGGCATGCCCCAAGGCTTGACGCCATTGTGGGTGGCGGATATGGATTTCCAGACTCCGGCGGAGGTCATTGACCGTCTTGTCGAGACGGCCAGACACGGGATATTCGGCTACGCCGAGGCCAAGGAAAGCTACTATAAAGCGGTTCAAGGCTGGTTTCAGCGGCGCTTCGATTTCTCGCCTCAGCCCGAATGGATGGTCAAGGCGCCGGGGGTGGTCTACTCTCTGGCCGTCGCCATAAGGGCCTTCACTTCGCCGGGAGACGCCGTGGTCGTCCAAACGCCCGTCTACTATCCTTTTTTTCGGATGATCAAAGAAAACGACCGTCGGGTGACGGACAGCTCTCTAATCTATAAAGACGGCGCCTACCAGATGGACTTTGCAGATCTGGAAAAGAGAATAGTCCAGGAAAACGCCAAAATGCTGCTTCTATGCAGTCCGCATAATCCGGTCGGCCGAGTCTGGACGAAGGAAGAGCTCGCCGAACTGGCCCGCATTTGCCTCAAAACCCGTTGCCTCGTCGTCTCGGACGAAATCCACTGCGACTTCGTCTTCGGCCGGAGAACGCATCATGTTCTGACCACGATCGAGCCGGCTCTGGAAGAAATAACCGTCGTTTTGACCGCTCCCAGCAAGACTTTCAACCTGGCCGGCCTGCAGTGCTCGAACGCCGTCATTCCCAACCCGGAGCTCAGAAAACGCTTCAAAGACGAAATATCCAGAACAGGAGTCAGCCAGTTGAACGTCATGGGCCTGGTCGCCGCCCAGACGGCTTATGAGCGAGGGGAAGACTGGCTCGACCAGCTTTTGGCCTATCTGGAAGAGAGCGTCTCGACGACCAAGCAATTCTTCCGAGAGCGCCTTCCCCAAGTGCGCCTGGTCGAGCCGGAGGGAACATATTTGCTGTGGCTTGATTTTTCGTCCTTGAATTTGACTGATTCGGAGTTGAACAGGCTCGTCATAGACCGAGCCGGGCTCTGGCTGGATGAAGGAGTCATGTTCGGACAAGCCGGCTCAGGTTTTCAGAGGGTCAACATGGCCTGTCCTCGAAGCGTCCTTTTTTCGGCTTGGGAACGCTTGGAAAAGGCGATTAACGGCTGACGAAAACCGCCTGTTCGACAAACGCGCCGCCATAGGCGGATTTTTCCGATTTGGAACGAAGTTTAAGGCTTATCGGCGTTCAATTCTTGGCGCCCGCGACCTCGATATCGCTTGCAAAACTGGGGCCTCCATGACTATTCCCAAGATCCGCTTGGTGGACGTGCCTGACGAAAAGGGCGTCCATATTAAAGCCGCCGGGGCGAAAGGCGAAAAGTACGTTTACGTATATGCCAAGCATTATAGAAACGCGGAAGGAAAGTCGCGACACAAGTCAATATCCATCGGCAAAATTGACGACGACAGCGGAAAGATGACGCCTAACGCCAATTATTGGTCCATGTATGGCGCGGCTCCGCAGCCGACTGAATTTGACGAGTCGTCCTACCGGAGCTATGGTTTTGCCTACCTTGCGGAAAAGTCATGCAGAGACATGGGGTTATGGGACTGTCTTCAGGAAGCGTTCGGAAAAAAAGCGACTGAAATCTTGGCGACGGCCGCTTTCATCCTTCGCTGCGGCAATTCGATGGACGGAATCGAACCGAAAAAAAACATAACTACCTGATTATATTTAGTTTATTGTTAATGCGATAAAGTGTTGGCACAGAGGATTGGCACAGGCCTTATCCTTAAATCTTTCCCATTATATCTTGACAACGATCTGGTCAACTCTTTTTCTCGCTTGGTCTCTGGTATAACATTCTGGGGATTGGGAATAAAGGTCTGTAGCGAAATCAGGCTGACAGGGGCAACTGGGCATGGCTGGTTGGTTGCCAGTTTTCTATTTTTCCAGCAATTACTTGCCTAAAAAGATAACCACCTGATATAACGATTGTTTTCAGTTTCCAGCGTTAATTTACTTTTTGAATTCAAGTAAAAACCTTGTGTTCATGCCGAAAGTGGACACGGGGTTCGTCTCGCTAGGGAGTACTGTTTAAATGAAGAAACAAGTTATGGATGTAGGCGCTTTGCCAGAGTTTATAGTCAATGCGTTTGGCACGACTAGTGTATTGGTTCATGAAATTAACTCCATTGTTACAATTGAACCAATCTCAATGGATAAGCCTGATTATGCAGCCGATTTGAGAGGATTACTTTCGGAGTATCCAGAAATGAGTGTGGATAAATTCTTAGAACGAAAGCGTTCTGACAAAGAGCTAGACTTATGAAACAATATGTTCTTGATGCTTGTGCGCTTCTCGCCCTCCTTCACAACGAAAAAGAGCCGTCAGCGCTGGAGACATGTTCTAAAAGCAAACTCTCCAAGCATCCAAAATATTTCGAGATGAGCAAAAATTTAAACGGCGATGGATTCGCCTTCGGCGCGAACACTGACGTTGTGGACGAGACAAGGAAAAATAAAGGCTTCTTTCTTTTTTTCACGACTGACCTGAGGGCAACCCCGGAAGATGCCCTCTATTTTTTTCGGGCCAAAGACATGGCCGAAAAAATGTTCGGTCAGGTCAAGATCGACATGGGAAGCGGCAGGGCGCGAACCCTTGACGAAAAAAAGACGAACGGCAAAATATTCGGCACTTTCATAACCTTGGCCATTGAAGCCTATATGCTTGGCAGACTGAACGAACACCTTTCCCCGAAGGGCATGTCTCTGGAAAAAGCGTTCGCTCAATTAGAAAACATTCATGTCGTTCTCGCAAACGGCAAGCGCGCGCTGCCCAAAGCTTTGACCAAGGAACAGAAATGCATCCTGGCAAATTTCGACGCTGTTGATGATTTGGAAAAATCTCTTGATTCTTGTCTTCGCTAGGCGAAAGACACGTTTACATATCGCTGCAACCTACTTTCGAGTCTCCGCTGCCATAATTGAGTAATCTATTGGGTAAGACGGATCGACCTGGTCTTACGAACAGTCGCCTCTCTTTTTCGCGCCTGCCCCCAAAGTCGCTTCCGTTTCAGCGAGAACGCCGTCAACGCCGGCGTGGCGGCTTATGCGCGATCGAAGAGAATCCCGCAGGCGAGCTCGCTGAGAATGACTTGTTTTTTTCTCCCGACGTCTGATTGACGACCAACTGACGCCTGGCTCCGCGACCGGAAACCGCCCGGCTCGTCAAAAGCTCGCGCCGGACTTTCCGCGCAGGCTCCGACCAAATCATCTTCAGGCGTCCCGACGCAGGTTTGCTCCATTTGATGCGAAACATGTCGCCTGACTATAGATTATGCCAACGATGAAACGCAAGATGACCTGTTCGCCCCCTCCCAGACCGATGAAAAACCGACTCTGCGGAAAGCCTAACCAGGAAGACGTCGACCAGGCGATTTCGTCGACTGGGATCGTTCCGCAGCCGTCGCTAGGAATTGAGCCTGTATTTTGATGATCGCGGGGACGACAGGACGAAGATGAGGACGATGAAGAAAAGGCCGGAGGCTTTCGCCCCCGGCCTTTTCGCTTTGCGGATGAAGCCGGCGATCGGACCGATTGGAGGTAACGAAACCGATCCTGTCAGCCGACTTTCTCCGCCGATGACTGTTCAGTCAATATGGCTCTCATCATGTTGAACAGCATCAAAAGGAGAATGAGCATGAACGGCAGAGCGCCGACCATGGACGAATTGCGCAGGGCCTGCATGCCTCCGACCCACAAAAACAGCAGGGCGTTGATGGCCATGAACGCTCCCCAAAAAGCCCTTACGCCCAAAGACGGCTCGCTCGTCTCGGCCCCGCTGGACATGACGCCCATGACGTAGGTGGCCGAATTGACCGAAGTGACTATAAGCGTCAGAACCAGAATCATGGCCACGGAGATGCTCAGGCTGGAAACCGGCAGGTTTTTCAAAAAGATGAACAGTGAAGCCGTGGAGTTGGTGGCCATCTCCTTGGCGTCGGGAGCCAGGTCCTTCAGGCTGAGAAACATGGCCGAACCGCCGTAGCAGGTGAACCAGATGAAGCAGAGGACGGACGGGATGAGGACGCAGGCCAGGATGAACTCCCGGATGGTCCGGCCTCGGGAGATGTCGGCCAGAAAACCGCCGACGAAGGGGGCGAAGGCCACCCACCAGGCGAAGTACATGACCGACCAGCCGCCCACCCAGTTGTAGCCGGCCTTTTCGGCGACCGCGCCGCTGGAGTCGAGGAAGAAGCTCATCTTGGGCAGCTGGTTCAGGTAGTCGCCCAAGGTCTCGAAGAAGGTGTTGAACTCGAACATGGTCGGGCCGGCGATCAGACAAAAGCCGATCAGAAGAAGAACCACGATCATGGTCCCGTCGCTGATGATCTTTATGCCTTTGGCCACGCCCTTCATGGCCGAGACCGTGGAGACGAGGCTTATGATCAGGATGGAGACGGCCAC
>JAIRTO010000074.1 GCA_031254895.1 Deltaproteobacteria bacterium | reverse complement strand
GTCGCCTCGGCGGACGCGTCTGAAGATGTTTCGGTCGAAGCGTCTTGGCTGGGAGCGGCAACGGCGTTTTGCTCGGCCGCCGGGTCGCCTTCAACCGTTCCCTCCGGCGCGTCGGCCGGGGTCGACGAAACGGCCTCGTCTGTCGCGGCCGGCGAGGCGGAATCCTCGGCAGCGGCTTCGCCGACAGGCACCTGGACGTCTTCTTCGGAAACGATCCGACCTTCGGTCGACGCAGGAGCGCTAGCCGCCGCAGGAGCGTCGGCCACCACCACCGAACCGAGCTTGACCCCGCCTTGCGCCCAGAGAGACAAGACCAGAGACGTGACCATAAAAATGACGGCCGCCACCGAAGTGACGCGGCTAATCAAGGTCGCCGGCCCTCGAGAGCCGAAGACCGAAGAGGAGGAGCCGCCGAAGGCGGCGCCGAGCCCGGAGCCCTTGCCGGTCTGCAAGAGGACGCTGATCATCAAAAGGATAGCCACGAAGACGTGAATAGAGGTAATGATGGTGGTCATGCCAACTCCGAGCGAAAAAGATGCGTTGAACCGAAAATAACCGTATAAGGTCTAAGAAAATGAACGGATTTCAAAAGCCATTGCAGCCGTCGACCATTGGAACCGTCGACCGTTGGAACCGTCGACCGTTGGCTAGGCGCCAAAAAGGGCCGACCTTGGAGAACGACTTTTGAAAAATCCTTTTCCTTCAAGAAAACCCCTAGCCTAAAAAACGAGCCGCCGCCGACGGTTCGTCGACAGGTCGTCAGCGGGTCGCCAACTGATCGTCAGGGGGGCGCCAATTGGTCGTCAGAGGGTCATCGTCGGTTCGTCGGCGGAGCGTCGTAAACTATCGGCCGCCGGCGAACGGCTAATAGCGGACGATTTTGACGAAGGATTCTATCTGCAGCGAGGCTCCCCCGACCAGAAGACCGTCTATGTCCGGCTGCGCCATGAGAGAGGCGGCGTTGTCGGGTTTCACCGAGCCGCCGTAAAGAATCCGCAGGGAGTCGGCCGCTTGGCCGCCCAACAAGGAGGCAACTTCGGAACGAATGAAGGCGTGGGACTGTTGGGCCTCGTCGGCGGTGGCCGTTTTGCCCGTGCCGATGGCCCAGACGGGTTCGTAAGCCAAGACGAGCTTTTGGGTCCAAGCCGGATTGAAGCCGGTCAAGGCGCCGCGCAGCTGCTTGGCCAGAACGTCTATGGTCTGACCGGATTCCCGATCTTTCAGACTCTCCCCCACGCAAACGACGGCCAGCAGGCCTTCGAGCAAAGCGGCGGCCATCTTTTTGGCGACGGCGCTGTCGTCGTCCCCGAAATACTGGCGACGTTCGCTATGCCCGATGATGACCATGGAGGCGCCGGCGGCGGAAATCATGGGAGCGGAAATCTCTCCGGTGAAAGCTCCCTCTTTCTCCCAATGAAGGTTCTGCGCCCCTATGATGAGGTCGGAGCCTCGGGCGGCGGCGACCGCCTGATAGAGAGCCGTGGCCGGAACGGCCAAAGCCGTCTGACGATCCTTCACGTCGGCGATCAGAGATTTGAATTTTTCAACGTACTCCGCAGCCTCGGAACCTGTCTTGAACATTTTCCAATTGCCGGCCAGAAAAGGCATCCTAGTCATAACGACCTCCTGTTCAGGCTAGTCCGCAACCGCCATTTCAGGCCAAAACGGACGACGGAACGCCGGACCGGAACCAAGCGACGCTCGCTGAGACGCTCGTTGAGACGCTCGTTGAGACGCCTCCTTTGGCTCCAGACCAGAGATGAGGAAACAATTGTATGGGCGCGTGCATAGGCGCATAGGCAGGATCCGGAGAGAACAAAAAGATCTGGCCGAAAAGACCGAGATGATCCAAAATATGCCGCCGAAACCCGCCGAAAAAAAAACGCCGAAATAACCCCCTAAAAGAGGGCCGCATGCGTCAAAATAGGCGCCTGACCGAAGGCTCGGCCAAGAAGCTCGAACAGCCGCAATGTCGGCTAGACCTTACGGCAGTCTGAATTTTCTATTATAAATCATCGGGCCGGGAAAAACAAGGTTTGCCTTTTTAACTTCCTCGGGACTATCATAGGCGTTTGCGGCTTCCCCGAAGGACTTCAACAGGACTTCCTCCCGCTCCCGCCTCACGGAGAAGCCGCGCCAGGACGGACAAATCTCCGCTCCCTCCAGACGTCATTTTCCGGCCGCCAAGCGGCCTTTTCCAGGTGCTTTTCATGATTACTCGCTTCGCTCCCAGTCCCACCGGCCACCTGCACATCGGCGGCGCCCGCACGGCCCTTTTCAACTATCTTCTGGCTCGCGGCCAGAATGGCCGTTTCGTCCTCCGCATCGAAGACACCGACGCCCAGAGATCCACGGAAGAGTACACGCAATCCATTTTAAAAGCCTTGGAATGGCTGGGCCTCTCCTGGGACGGCGAACCGATCTTTCAGCGCGGTCGAGCGGATCTGCACAGACAGGAAGCCCAGAGACTCGTGGATGAAGGCTTGGCTTACTGGTGCCATTGCCGACCGGAAGACATTGAAAAAAGCCGGCAAAAAGCCCTGGCCGAGGGAGGCAAGCCGCGCTACGACGGAAAATGCCGGGAACTGGGCCTCAAAGCCGCCGAAGGGGCGGTCATCCGCTTCAAGGGGCCTTTGGAAGGTCAGATACGTTGGAAAGATCTGATCAAAGGTTCCATCGTCTTCGAGGCTTCTGAGCTCGACGATCTGATCATCCTGCGCAGCGACGGACTCCCGACCTACAACATGGCCGTGGTCGTCGACGACGCGGCCATGGGCATCACCCATGTCATTAGAGGCGACGATCACGTCAACAACACGCCGAGACAGATTCTCCTGTACCAGGCTTTGGGCGCGAAACTCCCTGAGTTCGGCCACGTCCCCATGATCTTGGGCTCCGACAAGAGCCGCCTGTCCAAACGGCACGGGGCCACCTCGGTCATGGCCTATCAGGAGATGGGCTATTTGCCGGAAGCCTTGGTCAACTATCTGGCCCGTCTGGGCTGGTCTCACGGCAACCAGGAGATCTTCAGCTTGGAGGAGATGGTCTCCGCCTTCAGCCTGAAACACGTCGGCAAAGCCGCCGCCGTTTTCAATCCGGAAAAGCTCGACTGGCTGAACGCCCACTATTTGAAAAGCCTGTCGCCCGACCAATTGGGCCAATTGCTTTGGCCCTTTCTGGAAAAGAGAGGCTTGGCCAAACCGGACGAAGAAAAATACGCCAAAATCGTTCTGACCGTCCGAGAGAGAGGCAAGACCTTGGAAGAGATGGCCAAAAAAGCCGAGTTCTATTTTTTGCCCTTGCCCAAAATGGACGAGGCGGCGGCGGAAAAGGTTCTAACTGACCAAGGTCGAGCCATTTTGCTCCGCTGGCGGGATTTGCTCCAGACGCCCATTAAGGTTCATGAAGATTTCGAACGCCTCTTGGTCGATCTGGCCGCCGAGATGCAGATCAAACCCGGAGCGGCGGCCCAGCCTCTCCGTCTGGCTCTGACCGGCAGCACGGCCAGTCCTTCGCTGTTCGACAT
>JAIRTO010000350.1 GCA_031254895.1 Deltaproteobacteria bacterium | reverse complement strand
CAGACCAGCTGAATCAGGAAGCGGAACACCCGGTCCACGCCGAGCCTGAGGAAGGCTTTCAGCCTCAGGCGGGAGCGGGAGGCTTCGCGGAGGCCGCTCCGAACATTTCGCTCGGCGAGCCCGACCTGCCGTCCATGGCCGCCACTTCCAGGCTGAACACTTTCGGGTCGCACAGACGAGCCGAAGAAGAGCCGGCAGAGGCCGAGTCGTCGCCAGGAACGAGCGGGGCGGATCTGGAATACAACTCCACCGTCCACTCGGGCGCCGATTCGGTGGCCGCCTTGGATCTTAATCCTCCCGGACGCTCCCCCGCTCTGGCGGAAGGGGGCAACGCCGCCACCAGAGCCATTCTAAAGTTCTGGACGTCCTTGGTCAATCTGTGGAAGAGGATTCCGCCCATCGAAGACATATTCGACATGCTGCTCACTTCTCTGGGTTTTCAGAGAAAGCCGGGCAGCATGCTCCACCGGGCTCAAAAGCTGGCGGCCAAGGGACGCTACGCCGACGCCATCAAGTGGTTCAGGGACATTCTCTTTCTTCGTCCCCTGACCATCGCCGCCTACGACGGCCTAGGCCGGGTCTATTTCCGGATGGGCCTGACGGAGGAAGCCAACAGGGAATTCACCATCGCCGACTCTCTGGAGCGTCTGGTCAACAACCGAGACGATCTCGACGCCGCCTGCGCCCTGTCCAAGGCGCTTTTGGATCGCAAGCAGGCAAAAATGGCCGTATCTTTGCTGGAGCCGGTCCTCATCGCCCATTTCTACACGCCCAACAATTCCGAGCTCCTAAAAAAAATGGGGCTGTTATACGCCGAACTTAGAGCCAACAAAAAGCTCTTTCAGGTTTATGAAGCCGGTTTGGCCCAACATCCGGACGATCACGAGTTCTACATCCTCAAAGGCAATCTGGACGTCAAGCTGGGCCGAACGGCCGAAGGCGAAAAGCTCATCCGCTGGGGCCGCCTGATGGGCCGCCTCAAGGACAACCCCAACGACGTCAACGCTTTGATGTCTTTCGGCGAAATGTGCATCAAGGAAAACCATCTGGAGGAAGGCTTGGATCATCTCCGCGAAGCGGCCAGCCTCTCGCCGGAGAACAGCGGCATCCGCTGGCGTCTTTTCAACCTTTATCAAAAGCAGGGCCAATACAACGAAGCCTTGCGCTACTTTCTGGAAGTCGTGGCCATAGAGCCGGACAACGAGGAGCTGAAATACAAGCTGGCCGACTTTTACCGCAAAAATCATCATCACGACGAAGCTTTGGACATTTACAAGACCTTGTGCGCCAAGCATCCGCGCTTGCCCCGGCCCCGGTACATCATGGCCTCTTTGCTGAACGACATGGGCCAGTTCGAGGAGTCGCAGAATCTGAGATCCTTGGCCGACACCCTGGCCATCGGTCTGAAAGAGGAGCCCGATCATCACGAGACCGTGATTTTCATGAGATATCTCTTCAACATCAATCAGAACGCCGAAGCCATGGAATGGCTCAACCGGGGTTTGACCAAATGGCCCTACCATGGAGAGCTCATCATCACCAAGGTCAAGATCCTCTACAACGAATACCGTTACAAGGAAGCCGTCAATCTCCTCAAGAGACTCATCTCGGTCAAGCACGACATGGCCGAACCCCACATGTGGATCGCCATGTGCTACCAAAAGCTCGGCAACCATATGGCCGCCCTGGCCGAAGCCCAGTTGGCCACTCGACTGGCCCCCAAAAGCTTCACCAGCCACAAGGTTTTAGGCGACATCTTGAAGGAGCAGAAAAAGGTCAGCCAAGCCAACGCCGCTTACGAAGTGGCCGACATGATCCGACTCTCTCTGACCAAGGGGGCGACCGCCGCCCGAGCTTGACGGCTCCTCGCCCCTAACCGGCGGCCATAACCGGCGCTCACAACCTGCGCCCCTAACTGGCGACCATAACCTATGCCCCTAACCGGCGCTCATTACCGGCGACCATAACCTAAATGAGCGGCGGATTTCCAAAAAATCTATTGCCTTATGGGCGGCGCTAAAGGACTCTCGTCGCCGATCTTTTTCGGACGCCAAGGGCCTGGCCGGCCGACGACCGCCTCTTTTCGCCGAAATGACGGCCAAAATGACGGCGTTTTTTCGCGCCCTTCCGGCGATCTTTTTTGAGGAGGCTATTGTCCGGCCTCGTCAAACGACGGAAACCTCCCCCCTTCTTTCCCATCGATCTTTCCCTTCCCTCTTTCCTTCAGCCCTTCCCTAAAAACTTTCGCTTTTCCGCAAAAGACTTTTCCAAAATAAACAGACCTCAAACCTTTCCCCAAAATTTTCCTCAAAATTTTTTCCAAAAGGTTTTTTTTTGATTCCAGCCTAAATTTCGCAAAAAACTCTCCCAAAAGGGATTTCGCCAAATAGTTTAAGCGGCGCATTTCTTTAAATGAAGGCCAAAAACCCCTTTTTTAGGCCAACGTCGCCCAAATAAATCGGCCCCCTAAGGCAAATTGGCCAGCTTTTGGTCAAAACGCCCGCTTTTTTTTCCCCCCCAAAAAAAACCGAGGCAGCGTATTCGACAATTCTAGACAATCATTAGAATTTTAGGGCAATAGCCCGCCGACGGCAGCTTTTTCTCCTACTCGAGCGAACGGAGGATCTGATTCGACAGGCCTTGGCCGGCTTCGACGGCCTAGGCGATAATTTAACTATGGGCAAAAAATGACAAAAGAAGCTTTGCCGTCCGCTCTGCTCCGGCCGACTCTGAAAACGCTCGAACTCGGCCGACGGAGCGTCGACGCGCCGCCAAAAAGAGCTCGCCGACTGACCAAGGAGGACGAGGGATATTAGGAAAATTAAGGATATAAGGAACATAAGGGAGATAAGAGTTACGGGGGAGGACGGAGGAGACTGGCAGGCGGACCTCTCCTCATGACAATTAAAAAAAACTATATAATATCGCCAGATAGAACCAGACGCCGAAAAAACCTTTGACCCTTCGCCGAGCGGGAGGACTAGCTCGGGCGGAAGGGCGTGGATTTGACGAAGACTTTCCGAAAAGAACTGGGAACTTAAGTCTCCATTTTTGGCCGATAGACTATTTTGCCATATTTATGCTTAAAATATGTCTACAGTAAGTATTAGGATATAAAATAAGTATAAAGACTAATTATTTTAGATAAACAACTTTATGTTCTAACAATTTTTTGCCCAAAACGGCAAACATCTTTTAATTAAAAGGATTTAACCAGCCTATCAGCCAGACTGTTATTTTTCCTAAAAATTATCTTGAGTTGAAAAGGTGTAAGTGATAACATAGCAACAAAAGTCAGAAAACCCGACCAACGATCCGAATTTGCTTAATAATTTCAAAGGCTCGTCGGGTCAGTTCTGAACAGGGGAGAGCTTGACCAGCTGACCAGACCGGCTTTGCGGCGTGAAACCTCGACTACCATCCCGGCCTTCGACTTCCCGAAAAGTTGAACCTCCGAAAATCACCTTCCCCGTCTTCCGTCAACATATAGGACAGAATTTGGCAGGGACAATTTTCTTTCAGGTTTTTCGGCTTCTTAGCCGTTTCTAGCCAAAACGCCCTTGGTCAAGCTAGTTTCCGACTTGTTTTTCCGGCCCGCAAACGCTTCCGCCCAGAGCGGGAGAAAAAGGGCCGCGTTCGGGCCGCCGCCGTCTTGGCCTCCAGATCCCTCGTCTTTTTGGGGACTGTCTTTGGAGGCAGGAGACGACGAGCGGCGAAGCCGTCGCGAACTTCCAGTTCGCGACTTTTATTGTTGACCTTTTGTTTGAAAGTAGGCGCTTAGATGACTGTCACCAAGGAGACCATCCTGAAACGCATTAACGAGGACACCGGCTGGAGTCGTCACGACTCCAAGAAAGCCATGCAAAAGCTCTTGGGCATCATGTTCAGGGCTTTGAGCAACGGCGAGGACATCTTGATTTCCGGCTTCGGCAAATTCAAGGTCCTGCACAAAATGGCTCGTCTTGGCCGGAATCCCCACACTTTGGAGGAAATTCAGCTAAAGGCCAGAAAAGTCGTCAGTTTTAAGGCCTCGGAGAATCTTCGCCGCAAGACCAACCAGACGTTCGACGCCCTGGCCAACGATCCTCAAGCCATAGTCGAGAAGCATCTGGCCGTCGACGACATCGACGACTTCTTCCCGGACGAAGAGATTGCCCGAGCCGGCGAAGGCATCGACAGCTCTTTCCTCGACGAAGATTTCGACGATGAGGACGAAGAGTACGACGAAGAGTTTGACGAAGAGTACGACGAAGACTAAACCCGTCGAACCTCTAGGCTCTTTTCGGAGAGTTTTTGGCGATTGCGGGCGAACGTCGCCGCCGGACGCCCGAAAGAAGAAGAATGACGGCAGGCGTCGCCTCCAACCCGCCAAACTGGCTGGAAGCGTCGTTCATAAGGGCTCAAACGAACCGCCTTAGTTCAGATAGCTCTTTTCGCGGTCAAACTCTGACAAGGTCGCCGAACTTCTCGAGCCAGATTATAAGCTCAATATGCTCTTTGGAGCATAACAGATTGTCTGAGTCCAGTAAAAAGCTCGGAGTCACAATTTTTTACCTCCCGGCCGAGACAAACAAACATACGTTCATCTCCAAACGACCATTTTCTCGCCGAAAAATTCCTCCGCTTCTCCTCCTCCTCCTCCTCCAGCGCCCGTCTTCCGCAGCCAAAAAGCTCCTTTAGCCCAAGCCGCAAAAACAACCGACAAAAACAGACAAAAACTGACAAAACTCAAAAGAAACCTTATATGAAACGGATTGAAAGGCTGAAGGAACGCCTTTTGAACACTAAGCCAGAGATGGATTTGGAAAATGCGGTACTTCTCACGAGGGGTTTTCAGGAGTCGGAGGGGGAACCGCAGGTGGTGCAGAAG
>JAIRTO010000201.1 GCA_031254895.1 Deltaproteobacteria bacterium | reverse complement strand
GAAAATTCGGATCATCAAGGAGTTCACATGCGTCTCTTCAGCCGGTTCAAAAACGAAAGCCTAAGCCTTTTTCTCGCTACTTCGCTTCTGGTTTTGGCCTCGGCCTGCGGCCATGGCCTTGTCGAAACTGACGAGCAGCCCGTCGATTTCACTTTGACCCTTCTCCACACGAACGACGTTCACAGCTCTTTCGGCGGGACGACCGCGACGGGGCAGACCTGCTACGCGGCCTTGTGCGAAGGCGGAAGCGGCGGCTACGTTCGACTGGACCAGGCTGCGCGGGCCATCCGTCGAGACCGGCCGGAGGCGATTTTTCTCGAGGCCGGCGACGTCTTTCAAGGCACGCTGTTCTGGACGACGCATAAAGAAAAAATGCCCGCCCGGCTGCTGGACGAAATGGGCTATCAGGCCGTCGTCCCAGGCAACCACGAGTTCGACGACGGCTGGCGAGTCTGGCTCAAGTACGTCGAGAGCCTGAAAACCCCCGTTTTGGCGGCCAACGTCGCCTTCGACCCGCCCATAAATTCTCCCGCCTTGGCCAAAATCAAACCTTACCTGATTCTGGAGCGGGGCGGACGAAAAATAGGCGTCATCGGGCTCGCGACCCCCGAGACGCCCGAAACCTCCAACCCCGGCCCCGGAGTCGAATTTCTCGACTTCAAGCCGCTCCTGACGGAGGCCATAGAGCGTCTGTCGGCCGAAGGAGTCAACATCATCATCGCCCTGACCCATCTGGGACTGGAAAACGATCGCCGTCTGGCCAGGGAGACGAGCGGCGTCGACGTCATAGTGGGCGGCCATAGCCACAGTCTGCTGTCCAACGTCGACCCCAAGGCCGAGGGGCCATATCCCGTCGTGGAAAAGGCCGCCGACGGCTCTCCGACGCTGATCGTCACCGCTTCCACCGCCTCCGTCCTTCTGGGACGTCTGGAAGTCGGCTTCGACCAAAACGGAAAGGCCAGAGAGTGGCGAGGCGAGCCAATCAGGCTGGATCAAGCCGGGTTGGACGGTCTGAAGGCCCCTTCGCCGAACGCCGCTTTGGCGCGGCAAATAGAGTCTTTCGCCGCCCCGGTGAAGCGATTGATGAACAAGACCATCGGCTCGATTGTCGCCAAAGGCCGCAACGGCCTGCCTCTGGAAGAGTCGGGCGCGAGGGCCTGCCGAAACGTCGAATGCCTCACCGGCAACATAACGGCGGACGCTTTGCGTCAAATCGCTTTCGAGGGAATCCAGATCTCGCTCGTCAACGGCGGGGCTTTGCGCAATTCCCTGCCCGGCGGCCAAGTGACCCCGGGCGACGTCCTGGGCACCCTGCCCTTTCAAAACACCCCGGTGAAAACCGAGATGAGCGGGGCCGTCCTCTGGGCGGCTCTGGAGCACGGCGTCGAAAAATACGGCGAAAACGTCGGGGGCTTCTTGCAGGTCTCCGGATTGCGCTACGCCTTCAACCCGAAACTGGAGCCTGGCCGACGCGTGACGAAGGTCGAATATGCGGCGGAGAACGGCGCCTGGCGAGAGCTGGACAAAAAGGCCGTCTACAAAGTGGTCACCTTCGATTTTCTAGCCCGGGGCGGCGACGGTTTCGCCATGTTCCAGCCTCTTGCGTGGGAAGAAGGCGAAAATCTGGCCAACGACGCCTTGCGGCTGCATCTGGAAAGAAACAGCCCCATCCAGGCGGAATTTCAAGGCCGCATAACGATTGAGCCATGACCATTTGGCCCTGACGACCGCGCCTGAAGGAGCCGGAAGGCTCCGGAAGGCGCCCTTTGAACAAAGCGAAAAAAGCATAAAAAAGCGAGCGGAAGACGACGAAGCGAAGCGTCTCTCCGACTGGCGCGGCTTCCGCCAAGAAAGCCTGGCGGAAACCGCCGAAAAAACAAGATCTTCCCTAAAACAGCTCACTATTTTCTCATTTTTCGCTAATTTTATATGCGCTTTTACGTCTTTAAAACATTTTAACGCCGTTATTTAAACTGCCTAAAGACATAATTGACTTCTTATATCCTCCGTGTTCTTTATTTCAGCCGAAAGCGGCAAGGGTTTTCTTGACGTCAGTTGGCTAAAATGTTAATATTTGGCTGATGATTTTATGTTTTGACAACCCTCGAAGATTTTTTATAATTTTTTACGCTTTTTCAGCGGCTCTGCCTTGGATTTTTTTTGCGTTCGAACGCCCATCGACGAAACATGGCCAAACCGAAAATGAAGGCCGATCGAAAAACAGTGGCTGACCACAAAAAAAATCGCCAAACCTAGAAAAGGGCCGACAAAAAAACAGAGGCCGACCACAAAAAAAACGCCAAACCGAAAACATGGCCGACAAAAAAAACAGAGGCCGACCATAAAAAAACGCCAAACCGAGAGCAGGGCCAACAAAAAAACAGAGGCTGACCACAAAAAAAACGCCAACCCGAGAATATGACCGACCGAAAAACAGAGGCCGACCGGACTTGAACAAGCCGACGCCTCCTCAAAAACGTCGCTTGCGGCGGCAATTTGGCGGTCACGACGCTACTTTCGACATAGTTCCAGCTTTCGATTAAGACGCCGCCAAAATCCCTGCTGCCGACCATAGACCCGACTTCAGAACAACGACGATTTGACCGATAAAATTAAAAAAGAGCAGCCTAAAAAAACGCCGCTCTTCGACCTCTTTTTTGAACAGAATCTTCCGACGTTCTTTAGAACTTCGGCCAATCCGACGAAGCGACCCACAAAAGCTCATGATTCAAGCCGGTCTTCGGCGAGCTTCCGGGACGAGTTTCCGGGTCCGTTAACGCCGCGCCCCGTCTCTGCGCCTAGGCCTTATTTCTCAGTCGCGGCCTCCATCAGCCAACTAGATTTGCTCCAAAAAAAACTTTGAGAGCATTTCAAGGTTCACTCATTTCTCGCCGGCGCCTGAACGAAGGGTCGTTCACCGAGGCGTCCTCAGTCCGCCGAGCCAGTTTTGGAAGGATATTATGAAAGCCAAGCAGGAATTCAAGGTAATCCCCCGGATACCGGAACGTCTCATGCCCCTGAAACGGATGGCCTATAACGTCATGTTCAGCTGGCACAGCGAGATCAGGGACATCTTCCAACGCATCGACCCGAAACTCTGGGAACAATCCGGTCACAACCCCGTCCTCTTGATGGGCTTGGTGGAACAGAAGCGTCTGGACGAATTGTCCCACGACATCGGCTTCACCTCTCAGCTGGACGAGGTGGCCCACCGCTTCGACGTCTACAACGCCCTTCAGCCCGAAGCGGCTCGCGACACCTGCGTGGCCTATTTCTCCGCCGAATTCGGCCTGACCACCTGCGTGCCCATCTATTCCGGCGGCTTGGGCATTCTGGCCGGAGATCATCTCAAATCGGCCTCGGACGTCAACATCCCGCTGGTGGCCGTGGGCCTCTTGTATCAGGAAGGCTACTTTCAGCAATACCTCAACAACGACGGCTGGCAGATGGAGTCTTATCCCGCCAATTCCTTCGACACCATGCCGATGACTCAGGCGTTGGATCAAGACGGACGGCCGATCAAGGTTCACGTCCAATTCAAAGAGCGTCAAGCCGCCATACTGGTCTGGAAGGTGCAAGTGGGCCGGGTGCCTCTGTATCTTTTGGACACCGATCACCCCGACAATCCCCCCGACATCAGAGCCACGACCTCCCAGCTGTACGGCGGGGACAAGGAAATGCGCATCCGCCAGGAAATAGTTCTCGGCATCGGCGGCGTGAGGGCTCTGAAAGCCATGGGCATCACCCCCACTGTCGTGCACATGAACGAAGGCCACAGCGCCTTTTCCGCCTTGGAGCGCATCAACATTTTGCGGAAAGACCACGGTCTGACTTTCGACGCGGCCAGGGAAGTGGTCCGAGGCTCGACCGTCTTCACCACCCACACGCCCGTCCCGGCCGGCAACGACACCTTCGCCCCCGATCTGGCCAGGGCTTACTTCGAAGACTACGCCAAGGAGCTGGGCATCAGCTGGCCGGTCCTTCTGGGCTACGGCCGGGTCAACCCCCGAGACGAAGGCGAGGCCTTCGGCGTCACCCCGCTGTCGCTGCGCCTCTCGGCCCACGCCAACGGAGTCAGCAAACTGCACGGTCTGGTCAGCCGGCACATGTGGCAGGCCATCTGGCCCAGAACTCCGGTGGAAGACACCCCCATCGAGTCCCTGACCAACGGCATCCACGTCTCGTCCTGGGCTTCCCGGGAGATCTCCCGGCTGTACACCCGCTATCTGGGCCAGGACTGGAAAGACGATCCCGATCCCTCCCGCATCTGGGAGTTCGCCAGTCAGATCCCCCTCTCCGAGCTGTGGCGGGCCCACTGCCATTGCCGCGAGCGCCTGGTCGCCTTCGCCCGCCGGGCGCAGTTCCAGCAGCTCAAACGCCAGGGGGCCACGGCCGACATCCTCCAAAAGTCCATGGAGCTCTTCAGCCCGGACACTCTGACCATCGGCTTCGCCCGGCGGTTCGCCACCTACAAGAGAGCCACGCTCCTGTTTTCCGATCCCGACCGTCTGGCCCGCATCCTCAACAATCCCGGCCGGCCCGTCCAGATCATCATCGCCGGGAAAGCGCATCCCCAAGACAACGAAGGCAAGGCCTTCATCAAGAGCATCATTCATTATTCCCGGGAGGAGCGGTTCTACAACCGGATCATCTTCATCGAAAACTACAACATCCGCCTGGCGGCCATGCTGACCGCCGGCTGCGACGTCTGGCTCAACAACCCCCGTCGGCCTCTGGAAGCCTGCGGCACCAGCGGCATGAAAGCCGTGGCCAACGGCGTCTTGAATCTCTCTGTCCTGGACGGCTGGTGGGATGAAGGCTATTCGCCCAAATACGGCTGGGCCATCGGCAACGGCGAAGTCGACTCCAATCAGGAACTGCAGGACATGACGGAAAGCCAGGCCCTGTACAACCTTCTGGAGCATCAGGTCGTGCCTTCCTTCTACACCCGGACGGCCGACGGCATCCCGGTCGGCTGGTGCGAGATGATGCGCAGCAGCATCAAGGAGCTGATCCCCCGCTTCAGCTCCCACAGAATGGTCAAAGACTACTACGACCGCTACTACAGCAAGTCTTCCGCCCGCTACAACGCCCTGACCCAAAACAATTTCGCTCCGGCGACCGAACAGGCCGCCTGGTGCAACAAGCTGATGACCAGCTGGACCGACATCTCCGTCGTCGACATCAAGAGCGACTGCGGCGACACCAAGGTCGTCGGCCAGAGCGTCTGCCTGGAAGCGAAGGTCAAGCTAGGGCACAACATCAGACCGGAAGACGTCACCGTCGAGGCTTATTTCGGGACCATGGATCACCAAGGCGAATTCGCCAACCGGGAAACCCTGATCCTGACCCCCGAAGACCAGGTCGACGACCTCTTCATCTTCAAAGGTCAAATCCAATGCGAACGTCCGGGCCGTTTCGGCTACACGGTCAGGGTCACGCCCAGCCTCGAAAAGCTCGGCAACCCCTTCGTTCTGGGTCTGGTCACCTGGGCCTGATTGTTCGCCTCTTTTGAAGTATGCCTATTTTTGTTTTGACGATTTGACTGAATTTTTAGGCGTTATTGTCGTCAAAGCCGCTCTCGGAAGACCTCTCTTCTCTCGAACGGCTTCGAAGCCAACGAACGGCTTAGAAGACGCGAACGGCTTCGGACAAAAGAACTGGTTCCGACAAGCGAACCGTTTCGAGCAAGGGAACGATTTCGAGAAAGAGAACCATTTCGAGCATAGGAAATGTTTGACTCGAGCGGATAACTCGGTTCAAGCAAATGGCTCGGGTGAAGCGAAAATTAAAGGCCGGTCTCTGGCGTCGCCAAGAGACCGGCCTTTTCGTTTTTGGATTCAGAAAAGCTTTTTTGTCATGAGGCTTTTTAGCGACGTCAAAACGATTCGCCGAAGACTTCGGCCAGAAATCAAGCAGAAGCCTTGTCAGACATCGTCAGGCTTCGTCTCTCTCGTTTGGAGTACAGCCAAAGGTCAGAAAATCTGGAAAGCCCTCAGCCGGGCAATCGTCTCCATTGCGCTCGCTCGGTCTTTCCAGAAGAAAGGCG
>JAIRTO010000051.1 GCA_031254895.1 Deltaproteobacteria bacterium | reverse complement strand
AAATCGAGCACCGGGGCGGGCGGAGCGGTGACGGGCTTGACGGAGGCGATGTACTGCTCCAGTCCCACGCCCACCGAGCCGCCGTACTCCCAGGGCCTCTGGCCCAAAAACAGTTCGAGCATGGTCAAAGCCAGAGCCCAAAGGTCAAAGCCCACCGCCGGCTTGTTTCTCTCGGAAGCTTCCGGGGACATGTACTGCGGAGTGCCGAAGGCCTTGGCGGGGGGAGCGGAGCCTTTTCGGCCGTCGCCGCCGTTGTGGACGTCTCCCGGCCAGAGGGAGGCGCTGTCCGAAGGCAGATTCGAGTCCCGAGCCGCCCGGGCCAAGCCGAAGTCGGTGACCAGAAGACGGCCGGTGTCCTCTTCCAGCAAAAGGTTCTGGGGCTTGATGTCCAGATGCAGGACGCCCCGGCTGTGGGCGTATTCCAGCCCCCAGGCCGCCTGGATGGTCAGATCCAGGATGCGGGCCGTGCGCTGGAGGGCGTCCCCTTTGAAAATCGAAGGAGTCGCGCCGGCGGCTTCGTCGAGCATGGTCTTGAGAGAGCCCCCGGAGATGTATTCCATGAAAATGGCCGGGACGCCCATCAAGGGCCGGACGTAATGACAGGTCACCACATGGGGATGGAGGCCCAAAGCCACCCAGGTCTCGGCCTCGTTTTTCAAAGACTGGAAATACTTGGGCTCCATGACGTTGCGGTAGGGCAATTTCAGAGCCAGCTCCCGCTGCCATTCCTGATGGCGGACTTTGAAGACTTGGCCCAAGCCGCCCTTCCCCAAGATTTCCTGAACCACGTAGACGCCGAAAACCACCTGCCCCACCCGCAGATCCAGACCCTTTTCCCAGACCCGGCCGGCCAGCTGATTCAAAGCCGCCGTCGTGTCCATCCAGAGAGTGTCCGCCGCCGTGGATTGAGGCAGGAGATGAAAGTTCTGGCCGCATTTGACGCAGATGGAGCGATGCCCCAGGTTCTCGACGTTCAAGTGATACCCGGAGCCGCATTTGGGGCACACGGCTGTGCCCAGCTGGTTTCGCGAGGAAGTGGAGACGCCGCTCATGGAGCCGGAACCTCCTTCAAGAGGCCGTCCCTATGGGCGGCCTCGATCAGCCGCTTCTTCAAATCCAGAGCGGACTGGAATTTTATGGCCGGGTTGTCGATCAAGGCTTCGTCGATGGCCAGGGCCAGATGCACGGGGATCCGCTTGCCCCTCTTCAGGATCGGCACGGGGGCTCTGTTCAAAACCACCTTCCAAGGATCCTCCTCGTCCGGAAAATCCCGAGGATAATCCCCGGTCAAGAGCTTGTACAGGGTGGCGGCCGCCGCCCAGATGTCCACTTCCGGACCGGCCCGCTTGAAATTCAAGACCTGCTGTCGGGGCATGGTCGCCGGAGAGCCGGCCACCGAGCCGGTTCGGGTGTTGCTGTAGCTGTCGGTGGAGTTGTAGAGCTTCCCGACCCCGATGTCGGCTATTTTGGGCACGGTTCCGTCCGGCCCGCCCAGAAAGATGTTGGTGGGTTTGAGATCCCGGTGCACGAGTCCCCGAGATTCCGGGGCCATGTCCGCCTCCTGGCGGGTGGCGGCCAGCTTGACGGTGTGGATGTAGTTCAAGCCGTCCAAAATGGGCAGAATGATGCCTAAAGCCTCTTCCGCCGAGAGGACGCCGCCGGCGGCCAGGCGCTCTTCCTCGCTGTTGCCGCCGGAGCAGTACTCCATCAGATAGAAGTAGGCCCCGCCGTAATAGCCGAAGCTGTAGAGCTTGGTCACGTTTTTATGCTTCAAGGCCCGGCCTATGGCCACTTCCCGCAAAAAGCTCTTCCTGGCCCACTCGTTTTCCGAGATGGCCGGGGACATGACCTTTAAAGCCATCTGCATCTTGGTGTCCTTGCGTTCGGCCAAAAAAACGGCCGAAGTCGAGCCGCGCCCCAGCGTTCGGGTGACGCGCAGGCCTTTTAGGGACTCCAAAGTCCTGATGCGGCGGTTTAGGCCGGCTTTCAAGAGTTTTAGACTGGCCAGGGGATTGGGGCGGCATTCCTGACACAAGACGTCGGCGTATTTGGAGAGGGGGACGGGATCGTGGCGGCGGCCGCAGGCCGGACAGGCGGTGGCGACCTCGACCATGGTCACGGACTGGCCGCCTTGATCGTAGAGGGAGTCCTCCACCAGACCTATGCGGAAAGAGAAGCTGCCGGCTAGGGTGACGACGTCGCCGTCGGCCAATTTCACGCCGAAGCCGCTGACCGCCACGCCTTGGAGTCTGTCCTCCTCTCGGCGGCTGACCAGATGGCCGTTCAAAAAGGTGCCGTTCAAGCTGCCCAAGTCCCGAAGGTAAGCCCGGTTGCGGCTTAGCTCGATGACGCAGTGGTAGCCGGAGATCGTCTGATGCTCGGGCGTGTCGGGCAGACGCAGACTGGAACTGGGCCCCCGGCCGATGACCACGGCCCTGGGACCGACGAATTCCCAGACCTGCAGGACGCCGAAATCAGACGACAGAATGAGTCTTAAGGGCGAGGCCTGAGACTTGTCGACTGCGGAGCCGGTTCTGGAGCGAGAACTATTGGAAATTGTTGAAGAGATGACGGGAACAGACATTATGATTAAATCTGAATTATAAAATTATTTGGCGCATTTATTAAACAAAAGTCTAAAGAGACGATATGGCGACCGATTGAACGCGATTTTTTTATTTATGAGAAGTTGACCTTAATGTGTCTTTAGAGGCTAAGTGCTCCGAGCTCCGCTTCAATTAATGTTGGGGTCTTCGCCGAACGTCAGGCGGCGGCCCAGGCGGATATCATTGGTTGAAACAACCGAAGTTTTGCAATTATATCACGAAACGTCGGTTGCCGCTTATATTCGTCTTAAAAAGTCCTCTATGGCCTCTATTGTCGCGTCAATGCAGCCATCGAGGACAACGAAATAGGCGCTGGAAGATCGGCCAAACGGCGACGGAAAGGCGGTCGAATCAGCGAGGCCGCCTGAGAAAACGGCCAAACGGCAATGGAAAGGCGGTCGAATCAGCGAGGCCGCCTGAGAATCGGCCAAACGGCGATGGAAAGGCGGCCGAATCAGCGAGGCCGCCAGAGAAAACGACAAAACGGCGATGGAAAGGCGGCCGAATCAGCGAGGCCGCCTGAGAATACGACAAGCGACGATGGAAAGGCGGCCGAATCAGCGAGGCCGCCTAAGCGCTCTTCATCTTTCTTTTTTTTTTGGAAGAAGCTTTTTTTACTGCGGCAAGACGAAGAAAGATAGGGTCAGCGTTGTTTTGGAATTCTTCGTCTTCCACTACGCCTGTCTGGCGAACCAACTGGCGTATTTTTGGGGCAGAAGGCCATTTCTCTGAACGGAGCCTTGCCCGGATGACGATGTTTTCAACAAATTGCGTTTTGCTCCGGACTACGGGAAAAACTGCTCCAGTTGAGACGTCAGAGCAATTTTGAGACAAGGCGAATCATTTTTGAGTATTTCATGATGGAGTTAGGATAATTGGGAGCCCGCTTTAGAGGAGGTTGAAATCGGTT
>JAIRTO010000195.1 GCA_031254895.1 Deltaproteobacteria bacterium | reverse complement strand
TCCATGCGCGAAAAGGTTGAAAAGGTTCTGGAGCAGGTTCGTCCTGGTCTGGTGGCCGACGGCGGAAACATCGAGCTGATTGACGTCCTGTCTGACGGGAAGGTCAAGGTTCGTTTAACGGGCGCCTGTCATGGTTGCCCCATGTCGCAAATGACTCTTAAATTCGGGGTTGAAAGGGCGCTGAAGGAAGCCATCCCTGAAGTCTCCGAGGTCGTTCTCGTTCCGGATCCCGACAAGAGTTCTTCCCCTCTCTTCGCTTGAGTCTTTTTTTTTCGGCGAAAAGCCGAGTCATTTCCGAAGCCGCCTTGATCTTGGTCCCAATCTTTGGGGCAAAGATCAAGACGGCTTTGTCGTTTCGTCTCTAGTACAAAATTCTGTAAATTGTTATATAGCCGCCATTGGCTGTCCCCCAACAGGCATGCGAAATTTAGCTGTTGACAAAACCATTTTCTTTGGGCATCCTTCACTTCTAATAGCAATATTGTTAACTTAAGCTTGAAGAAATGCGAACGTTCGCCTTTCCCGCAGCTTTAATTTGACGGCCTTGATCTTAAGCGGCCGAAGTTTCCCCTTAGGCGGGGGAGGCGAGTCGGTTCGTCTCCTAAGCGTTTTTACCCTGGCCCCCGCGCCAAGGCTTATGGCCAAATCCCCCAAAACCCCAAAAAGGCCGAGCCAAAAAAAAAATTTGACTTTCTTTTTCCGCTGTGATAAAAATTTAGCCCGTCAACGTCAAAAGCGGGGTCATCGTCATGACCCCCCGACAAAGGATTTTCGCCGACCATGTCAGTCAAGACCAACCATATCGCTTACATCCCCTCTACCATGAACTGGGGCTGGCGGTGGTTCGTCTTTTTCCCGCGGTCGGCAGGAGCGACTGACTGAGCACCCAAAATGCCCATAGTTTCCTATCGCCGCGTTCATATCGAGCGCGGTTTTTTTTTTGCCTGACATCACAACGCAGGAGTCGCCATGATTGAGTTAAGACAGAAAGCTTCTTTTCTGGAAAGCGATGTGGCCACCCCCATCAGCGCCTTTCTCGGCAGAGTCGGGCGGAGGGGCAGCGGCATCTTGTTGGAAAGCGCCGAAGTCGGCGGTCGATGGGGCCGGTACACTCTGGTCTGCGTCGGCGCCGTTCTGCGCGTTTCTTGCCAAAACGGCCTGACGTCGGTAAGTTCCGTCGACAGCCGCTTAAAACCCTTGGCGCGACACGCGGGCTTGCCGTTTTTGGAGGGGTTGCGCCGAGTGATGGCGGACATCGTCGTCGTCCCCGACCCGTCCGCCGCCAATCTGCCGCCCATCGCCCGAGCCCTCTACGGCTATTTGGGCTACGGCTTGGCCGGACTGATGGAGCCAAGTCTAAGCGGCCTCCTCAAGCCGGAGTCGGCCGAAGCCTCGATGACTCTCCCGGCCTCGGTCCTTTTGTTCGACCACGCCTACAACACTCTGACGGAGTTGACTCTCGGGTGCGAGGAGCTGCCTTCGGATCTCCCCGCCGAGTCGTCGGCTCTGGCTCCCGGCTCGGAAAACGGCTTCAAATCCGGCGAGGTCGTCGTCACGCCGGCCAAAGAGGATTTCCTCAAGATGGTCGCCGAGGCCCGAGAGCTGATCGCCAAAGGGGAGCTCATTCAGATGGTTCTTTCCGTCGGTTTCGAGAGTCCCTGCTCCGGCAACCCCTTCGACGTCTACCGCCGCCTTCGCCGTCTCAATCCTTCCCCCTACATGTTTTACCTGCAACAACCGGACATTTCGCTGGTCGTCTCTTCTCCCGAGGTTCTGGTCAGCTGCGCCCGAGACAGGCTCCGGCTTTGTCCCATCGCCGGGACCAGACCTCGGGGACAGGATTCGGTGGAGGACGATCTTTTCGAAAGCGAACTGATAGACGATCCCAAAGAGCAGGCCGAGCACGTCATGCTGGTGGATCTGGGCCGAAACGACTTAGGCCGAGTGGCCAAATCCGGTTCCGTGGAGGTGGTCAGATTCATGGAAGTGGAGCGCTTCTCCCACGTCATGCATTTGACTTCTCACCTTGGCGCGGATTTGGCCCCGAATCTGGACGCCCTGGACGTGGTGACGGCCGCTTTTCCGGCCGGCACGCTCTCGGGGGCGCCCAAAATAAAGGCCATGGAGCTCATCGCCAAAATGGAAGGTCTGGATCGCGGCCCCTACGGCGGGGCCATTGGCTGGCTGGGCTTGGACAAGGACTCGGTCAATCTGGACTTGGGCATAACCATCCGCAGCCTGTGGACCCGCGACGGCCAGGCCCATTTTCGAGCCGGGGCCGGGATCGTCTACGATTCCGTTCCGGAAAACGAATGGCGGGAATGCTTGAACAAGGCCGCGGCGATCATGACCGCTCTGGCCGGCGCCGAAAGGGAGGTTCAGTGAAATGCTCGCCTTAATAGACAATTACGATTCCTTCACCTATAACCTCTCTCAAGCCTTCCAGGTTTTGGGGGTCAATCCCTTCGTCGTCCGCAACGACGCTCCCGGCCTTTTGGATTTGGCCGGTCGGGACGATTTGAAGATGGTCTGCATTTCGCCGGGGCCGGGGCATCCGAGCGAGGCCGGCTTGTGCGCCGCCTTTCTCAAAACCCTGTTGGACAAGGGCCGT
>JAIRTO010000340.1 GCA_031254895.1 Deltaproteobacteria bacterium | reverse complement strand
GGACGTATTGTCCCGTCTCTTTGTTCCATCTCATTCCAGGCTGCTTCAAACGCTGCCGCAAGGCCGTTTTATTCGCCCTTTCGCCGCCTCCAATATGCCATCCCTTGTCAAGGCACCTGGCATAGTCAATCTCGTTCTCATTATTCAAAATATAATTGAGAAGATTCGATTTGCCTCTGGCGATCGTTTTTTTTGTGCCCAATTTGTCAATTTCGCTTATGGCCCGCTTATGTTTGCTTTCTTTCATTAACGAGCATATATGCTCGGCCCAAGGTTTATGCAAAGACTCGTCATGATTAAAAACGACTTTGGCGAGTTCATGAATTTTTTTCGACAAATGAGAAAAATCCAAGATCAGCCGGGCCTCGGGAAAGATTTCGTCTTTCATGTTTCTTATCCAAGCCGCCCCGTCGCTCAGGATAATGGTCCGCGAATATTGTCCATAACCATTTCTTAGGGCCAGGGCTAAAACATGTTTCTTGAATTCTTCGGCTTCGCCCAGAAAAGGCCTGTATTCTTTTTGGCCGAGGCAATCTGTCGTCTCTCCGCTCTTGTCTCGCCTCAAGCGGCAATTGTCGGAAGAAAAGACCATAGCCAGATTATTGTCCAAAAATGGCGATTCATTTTCTTCGCCGCTCTCTTCAGCTCCTGTTTTTCCTCTCCTGACCTGAAGCCTTTCCCCGTCAATTTCGATGTATAACACATGGGGAATACTATCTTTCTTGTCCATAATTTTCATTTTGCCGGAATTGAAGACGGACCATGCTCTTTCAGCCTCATCGCAATCTTTTTCAAAAACTATGCGTCCAATATAGTTGGCGACGTGTCGTATGGTGTCGTCATTGAGCGGAAGGCAAGCGTTTTTTCTTATTAGTTCGCCTGCGGTTTCGTACGAAGGGGCGGATTGAACACGATAAGCCGTCTCCAACATAGCTGCGACTGACACTTTGAATGGAATTTTATCAATTCCTAACACTTCATCCAATGGGAAGATTTGTCTTTTATCGCTTAAAACAGTTAATCTGTCAGCATCTTCCGGCGATGAAGGAATAAGAGCTTGACGATAAAAAGTAACTTTGCCGAATACAGTCACGACAGAACGTTCAAAAATTCGCCATCTTATTAATTTTATCCCCAATTGTTTGAATTCGCTTGCCTTTTTTTTTAAAATTTCGCCTTCATTGATATTTTTGGCCAGGGCGAGCAGCAAATCATGGTTCGCGCTTTTTTGTTTTTCCTGCAAGCGTAAAACTAACCCTTCCATATCAGTTAGGGAAACGAATGAATCAGGATTAATGGCGCCGCTTTTGAAGAATTCTTTGAATTCAATGAAGCTGTCCATCAGGCTTATGAAAGCCGACGCCTCTTCGCCATTCGGCGAGGCGAAGTTCAAGACGATCTTCGCCAGGCGGTCAACAATTTCGGCATATTCGGGAGCATTGAGAATATCCGTCAATTCATTTGCGCTATCCCGCTTTTTCATCTTTCCGAAAATCCCCTTTCCCTGAGAAGAAGCGCGGTCGGAGACCGCGCTGAGCGCGACAAACAGCTTTTGCATTATTTTGCCGACAAGCTGACCGCCTAAGTTTGGCGAAGGTTTTATAGAGCGCAGTCCGCGTCATATGCGGCAGTTTTGTCAAACGTTCCCAATTCGGAATGCGCTGCGTTCCGAATTGACATGGACAGGTTATCGGTGGCTTACGCGCGTGGAAGAACCGAACCGCCGCGAATTTTATTATGCCGCAAATCCTAACGAAAATATATTTCTTTCCCGCCTAAAAGGCGCTCGCCTGTCGCCCTTTTTATTTGAGCCTTAAATCATAAATCGGAGAAACAGGCAATCGGCCGTCGCCTTGGCGGCAGGTCAGGCGCGGCGAGAAAACCCATAAAACCGAAGGCGGCGCTAAAGCTAATCCATCCCGGGGTTAATCCGTCCCGGGGTTAATCCATTCCAGGGCGAATCCGTCCCGGGGCTAATCCGTCCCCAGGCGAATCCGTCTCGGGGCTAATCCATGCCGCCGGGGCAAAGGCCTCCCGGCCGCCGACTGAAACAAAAAACAAAGCCCTGGCCCATGGCGGTCAAGCCTATAGACGATTTCGGTCGGCCACGCTGGAGCGGCCAAATCTTGGCGCCTCGGCGACCTCTCTCTGGCGTCAGTCGGTTCTGGTCAGAACAGGTTTGGCCCCGGCAGGAGCCGGGCCGGCCGTCGGCGTCGACAAGATTATCCGGAGGGGCAGTTCGTCGCCGAGCGAGGTCTTCAAACGTTTCATCATTTTCGCCTCTTCTTCCGCTTCGCGGAGATTCCCAGCGGAGACGGCGGCGTCTTTCTTCAGATGCGCGGCAATGGTCAGTTCCGGCTTCGGTCGACTGGCGTAGGCGGCGGAAAAGCCGGTCACTTCTGCCTGACCCGCCATAGCTTCGGCGAGATCGTAGAAGGTCAGACTTCGTCCGCTGGGGAGGACGATTTTGTCTTTTTTGCGGCCTATGACCGCAAGTCGACGAAAAGGGCACCCGCAGGGGCAAGGCTCTTCAAGCCACATCCCTTCGTCGCCGGTTCGGTAGCGTATGAGAGGCATGGCCTCCCGGCTGAGGGAGGTCAGGACGATGTCGCCGATTTGTCCCGGCGGCAGGGCGCTTCCGTTTTCGTCCAAAATCTCGGCGACAATATCCGTCTCGCGGAGGTGCGGTCCTTGCCGAGCCTGACATTCCACCGCTCCGCCGAGACCGAACTCGGTCAAACCGAAGTGAACGTAGACGTCGACGTTCCACTCCTGCTCTATGGCCCGAACCAGCGCTTTAGGGGCGCTTTCGCCGCTCAAAAGAACGTTTCGCAGTCCCTCGGGCCGAGGATAAGACCTGGCCATATGCCAGAGCTGCGAAGGAAGACCCACGATGGAGGTGGCTCGCGCCTCGCTCGTTTTTTGGACGAAAGCGTCATGCTCCGACGGGTCGGCGGGCAGAAAACCCGGCGTTTCGCAGGGAATTGACCACCGAGCCAAGGCTTCGGTCAAGAGGGCTCCGACCGACCCGGGACGCGAGCCGGACATTAAAAGCGACACTTTTTGCCCTGAAGTCTTGGCGGCAATCAGTTTTTTTTCTTCCGCCGAGGAGAGCGAAAAAAGGGCCAGAGGATCCAGCTCCGGCTCATCGGCCTCGGCCAGACAAAGATTCAGCATGCCGTATTGGAAGAAGGATTTGACGTTTTCCAGATCGGCTCGGCTGGAGAAAACTCGCTTGGCCGGTCCTTGACTCCCCGAAGAGACGGTGACCAGTCCTTCCACTTCCTGATGGGGAACCGCCAGAAAATGCGTCGGATTCTCGGCGAGCTCCTCTGGCGAGGTGAAGGGAAGCCCCTCCAATATGTCGGCCAGCTTTTCTTCGCCGTCGGCCGCAGATTCGAGATGTTCCGCCTCTTTCAGAAGAGCGGAGCCGGCCTCGGCCAAGGCGCGAACATGACGCCGATAATGAAAGGAGTCTCTCTCGGCCCGCTCCAAAGTCGCGGCTAGGGCCCTAAATCTCCACTTGGTCAGGCCAAGGGCCAGATCTTCTTCTCCGAGAAGGGTTCTTTTGAGGAGAAGAGTCTGGTAATTGCGAAAAAGAGCGCGGCTCATCGACGGTGCAGTCCTTGTCCGTCTCGGGAGGTGAGATTCATGGCGCAAAAGGGCACGAATCTGTCCGGAGGATTGAAGACGTGGACGCAGCAGCCTCTCAGTCTCTCCAGATCCGCCGTCCAGACGTCCTGAAAGGCCATGGCCGTGACGCTGAAGGTTTCTTGGGCCGTCTTGCGCATGAATTCGTCGAAGACGTCCGAAGCCGGCTGGCTTTTCGGGGCCATGGGGATGGCTAAAGTCGCCTTTTCGGCGGGCGCTGCGGCGGACGCCGATCCCGAGCCGCCGCCAGAAGACCAGCTGCGCAGGATGATGTCGACGGCCCTGTCCCGGCCGGCGGCCGTCTGGGCCGGATCGCTCGGCGTGTCCGTAGTTTTCGGGGGACCGCCGCAGCAGCTCTGTTCCTGACTTTTTCTGGGGATCAGCGTTCCGTCGGGGAGACGCCGGAAACGCAGATGAAAGGAGCATCTTTCGTGCTCGCAGCCCGGAGGGAAGGCCAAAGAGACGTCCAAGGCGGGGACTTGACGGCCCAAGGCCGTCAAGAGTTCCGGCAGGGTCAGTCGGCTGTTTTCGCCGAGGAAGCTGTTTCGGCCGGAAGAGGTCATGGGCTGAAAGTGCAGTCCTCTCACGGAGGACTTTCCGGCGGCCAGACGGACAAGCGCCCCGAGTTCGGAGTCGTTCAGGCCTTTGACGATCGTCGGCGTCAAAACGGTCGGCAGCCCGACTTTCGCCAAATTGTCGATGGTCTTGAGCTTTTCCTGGACCAAAGGTCTCCCTCTGATGGCCCGGCAAGTCTCGTCGTCGAGGGTGTCGAACTGGAGGAAAACCCAAGACAATCCGGCGTCTTTAAGTTTTTGGGCCAAAGAAAGGTCGCGGGACAGCCTCAGACCGTTTGTGTTCAGCTGAACCGCCGGAAACATCTTCGCGGCGGCGGCGGTTATCTCGACCAGATCCGGGTGGGTGGTCGGCTCGCCGCCGGAGATCTGAAAAACGATCTGGCCGGCTTGCGCCTTGATGTAGGCCAGAGAATCGACGATCTCCGAGGCCGGTCTATGGACGGCGTCGCCTCCGCCGGAAGAGGCGAAGCAGACGGGGCAGACCAGATCGCATTTTTGAGTGATTTCCCACAAAATCGTGCAGGGGCGCTGCGCGTGCCGAGGACAAAGACCGCAGTCGAACGGGCAGCCGGAGGAGCTCTCCATGTGCCTATTGACGCCGAGGGCCGGCAGTTTGGGGCGGCGCCACTTCTCGAAGTCGGGGAGACCTCGCCAGATGATTTCCGAAAAATCCCCATGCTCGGGGCAACGGCGGCACAGAAAGACGTCGTCGTCCTGACGTCTTATCTGCGCGGGAAGGACTTTTAGGCAGACGGGGCACAGACTTTCGGTCATGGACAGCCATCGGCCCGGAAAGGGCGGCGTCTCGGCGGATGAAGATCGAGCCGCGCGGTTCGTTTCGGTCGAAGACGCGTCTAAATGACGGGAGCAGTCTCGACAATTGTCGCTCATTCCAGCTCTCTCCCTTCGGTGGGATCCAGACCGTGCTCCGCCAGAAGACTTATGACCTTTTCATAAGCATGGGCGACCAGATCGGCGCAAGCGGCGGCGGGCGCGCCCGATTCCAGATCCAGCTTTTGTCCGCCGGCTTCGAAAATGCCCGCGCAGGTGGGCGGGGTTTTGCCCTGCAGCTCTTCCTGAGCGAACCATTTGATCAGCGCGGCCGGAGGGATTTTGCCGCCCATTTCCGGCCTTTCGAATTCCAGACCTTTGCCGAGATGGACGCCGAGCAGACACAGACCGCCGGTGAGAGCGCCGCAGATGGAGCCCATCGAGGCGCCCATGGCCAGAGGACTCATGGCCCTAATTAGATCCGGGTTCTCCCGCCCCATCAGACGCAGGCCCAGAATCACGACTATTTGAGCGCAGGTGTAGCCTTGGCCGGCCAACCGCATTATTTCCAAACTGACGTCGTCGCTCATATATTTTCTCCTCCTGTGGGCTGAGGTTCTTGTTAATGAGGCTCTTGTCGCCGAAGGCTCCTCTTGCCGAAGGCTCCTCTTGCCGAAGGCTCCTGTTGGACGCTTGGGCTTCGCGCGGAGAAACAAGGCCGATTTGGCTCTTGTTGTCGAAAGCCTCGGCCTCAAGCCGCCGCTTTTTCCTAAGGCTCGTCGCCGCTTGAGGCGAACGGCCGACGAAAAGGCGAAAGGCGAAAAATTGGCGCAAAACGCGCGACAGGGGCGCTGAGGCCGCCCGAATGACGCGCTCAAGAGCTGCGCCAGACGCGCGCAAGAAGCTCTCAAGACCTGTGCCAGTCGCGCGCATGAAGCGTCAGAGAACCTGCGCAAGAAGCCCGAAATAAGCGAACAAGAAGAACTCAAGAGACGCTAAAGAGGCGTTCCCTTATGGGCGAAAAAGAGGAAACCGACCCGGAAGACGATCCGGCCGGCCGCGAATCGCCGTCAAACGCGCGCAGGCTGAGAGGTCGAAAAAATAATAAAACTTTGAAATCGGCTCATTTTCTGGCGACGACGAGGGCGTAGGTGAATTTTTCTTTAGAGCCAGCCTCAAGGCAGCCGCCCAGACCGAGGAGTTGGGCGTACCCCTTTGCGCCGTATTCCCAGACCAGAGCGGCGGCCAAAGAGTCCAGAGCTTTTTGATGATCCTCGACCAGATCGACGACTAAAGACAGATTCTCGAGCTGGGTCAGCATTTCCCGGATGGTCAAGGCGCCTTGCCGGCAGTCCGGCGGGCGGCTGGAAGCTTCTCCTGCCGGGCCGTCGGAGCGAAAGCCCGAACGGACGGGACGGTCTGTTCCGGAAGGCGCGGCCGAACCTGTCGGAAGAGACGTTCCTGATGAAGCGAGTAAATTTTTTTTAGGTTCCGGCTGTTTGGCCGCCGGCAGTTCCAAAGTCCCGCCTTTTTTGAAAATGTCGCTCAAAATGAAAAATCCGCCTGGCTTCAGCGTTCTGGCGATTTCTCGCAAAGCGCGTTCTCGGTCGGTCAGATTCAAGACGCATTCGCAAAACAGGCCGTCGAAGCTGGCGTCGGCGAAGGGCAGATCTTCCAAAAATCCTATTCTGGTCTCGGCTTTTTGAGCGGCTTGAGCGGCTTGAGCCGCTTGAGCGGGATCCGCGTCGAGGCCGACGGCCTTGAAGCCGGAGGCGAGCAAAAGTTCCAGAGTCGCCCCTTGGCCGCAGCCGGCATCCAAAAGACTGGCGCCTTGGGGGAACCGACAGAAGGACAGAGCTCGTTTGGTCAGTTCCAATCCGCCCGGACGCAGGGTTGATCCCGTGACTCGCCGAAGCGGGCCATACGGGTCGTCGGCCGCCGGCTTGGCCTTTTGGCTGGGCGGAACGCCGGTTTTGTCGGCGACGGCTTCGTCGCCGACGACTTGGTTGGTTAGGTTGTCGACTCGGTCGTCGATCCGTCCGTCGGCTCGGTTGTCGACCCGCCCGTCTGCTCGGTCGTCGATCCGGTCGCCGGTTCGGTTGTCGATCCGTCCGTCGGCTAGGTTTACGGCTCCGTCGGCTGTCCGGCCGGTCGCGCGTCCGATGGCGCCTCCCGGCGTCCGGCCCGAAAATTGAACGTCAGGACTTGTCCGAGACGGACGGTCTTCAGGCCGATTCACTTGTCTTCCAGAAGTTTTTCCACTTCCAGCATCTTGCCTTCGGCCAGTTCAGAGTCGATCAAGATTGAACCGCAATCGGGGCAGCCTGGAAGTTCGACGAAAAAACTGGAACCCATATATTCTACGTTGACCGAGACGGGCTCCAGCTTGCGGCCGCATTTGCCGCAGCTCCAGCCTTCCGGTCCGGCTTTGGAAAAGGCGTGGGCCATGGGCGTCCTCCGCGCTGGACAAGGGACGGACGGCGGTCGCTTGGAAAAATCGCCTTCCAAAGGGCCGCTCCGACGATAGACTGATTAAATGAGTTAAATTTTCAAAAAAACAGAAAAAAAACGGAGCGAGAAAGTCAGACTCGGCCGCCGGTGCGGGCGAAGCCTTCTTCGCTGGCCGGACTTTCCTTTCTTTCGCCGGGCGCTCCGGGCGTTTCCATGCGGTGGCACCAGGCGCGATGAACCAGAATGGAGCCGTCCTGGCGCTCGTCGTATTCCACCCAGTAGGTCACCTGTCTTGGCCGAAGATTGGCCAGACGACGGCCCGTTTCCTGATTGATGAAACTGGGTCCGTTTTTGGCGGCGTTCTCCAGAACGGCCATCACGTCGGTCATCAGGATGCGTCTAGATTCCATGTCCCTAAGCACAGAGCCGGGGACGTCGACGTTCAGTCCCATGGTCTTCGTCTCCTCTACGGCTTCGCCGAAAATATCGGTCAGAGCCTTTATTTTGAAAAATCTTCGGCCTTCGCGTTTGGCGGAAATTCCCGGCGGCTCTTCCGTCATGACCGCCTGGGGCGGCGCTTGCGGAAAAAGCAGATCTATCGGGTGAAGAGCGCCGCGCCCCTCGGCCCGGAATCTGTCCCGACAGACCGAACACCAGGCCAGGATGGGCTCTTGGCAGCCGCTTAGCCGCTCCTGAACGAATTGCCGGCCCATTTCCGGAACCGCTTCGCTGACCAGACCGCCGTAACCGCAACACAAAGTCTTCCGGCCGCTCATGGGCGGCTCGAGCAGCGCTTGGCCCAGCTTTTCCATGAGCCGGCGAAGAGACGTCTGGCTCTCCATATCCAGTCTGGCCGCGCAGGGGTCGTGGACGACCAGCGGTTCGGCCAAGGGAACGGCCCGCTCGGGCAGAGCCAGTTTTTCCAGAACCGGCCACAGGCCCAGAATCGGAATGTCCGGCAGTTCCGCCTCGAAAAAGCGGGCGCAAGAGGGGCAGGCCAGGATGACCGTCGGCGAGCCGCTTTTCTTCCAAACCTCCGCCATCGTCGCGACCGTCTTGTCCGTCAGGCGCCGTCGGCCCGACCAGCGGCCGGGGGCGCCGCAGCAGCCGGCCCAAAGGCCGACTCCGCCGGGCAGATGGGCCATGAGGTGACGGTAAAGATCCAGAACGCCTTCCGGGGAGGCGCCCGAAAGCTGGCAGCCCGGAAAAAACAGGGCGGCCGATGTGGTAGAGCCCGGCTGGAGCCGGATGAAGGCGGCTTCGTCCGAGTTGGAAAAAACCTGGTCTTCCAAGGCGAACTCGTGGGCCGAAACAGGCATGTGGCTCGTTTTGACCATCTCGATTTTGGCCTTCGCCACAAACTGCCCCAAATTCGCTCCGTTGGGACAGAGCTGTGCGCACAGGCCGCATTCCGTGCAGCTGTTGATGTGGCGGTTGGAATGCCTGATGCCGAAGGCGGTGATGATGTTGTTGTAGAACTCCCGGGCGTATTTTTTCGGATAACCCTTGCGGCCGCGCAGCAGAGGGCAGGGCGGAAGGCAGGCGAGACAGGCGCAGCGGAGACACCTGGCCGCCTCCGCCTTGGCTTCGTCCTTGTCCGGAGCGGTCGGCTCCTTCGGCTCCATTTCCTTGATCGGCTCCCGTCCGCCGAGGTCGACGCGCAGGCGGGTCGGGCCGGTCATTTCCTTTTCCCTGGCCGTGGCCGGGTTCACTCCTTGAAAGAGGCGATCCAAGGAGAGAGCCGCTTTTTTTCCCGCCGAAACGGCTTCGAGGAAGGTTTTTTCGTGCCTGTCCGGACCTAGAAAGATTTTTTCGTTCAAATTTGAGCTTCTGGTGACGCGGTCGGCGACGAGAGATTCAGGAGGAAGCCAGGAAAAATCGAACAAAGGGTCGTCGGGGGCCAAAAAGACGCCGCCGCGCTCCCGCGTCAGCTCGTCCAAATCGGCGCGATCGAACGTTTTGACGTCGAGGAATTCGACTTTGATATTTTTGAGCGTTTGAAGGCCGTCTTCGATGACTTCCGCCGGCATGAGCCGACGGCTCAAATCCCAAAGTTTTCCGCCGGGCCGGCCCATCGTGAGGATGACGGGCTTGTGGCCTTTCATGGCCAAGCCGTAGGCGGCGACCAAGCCGGAAAGGCCGGAGCCGACGACGGCGATCGTCTTGTTCGTGCCGGGCAAAGGGAAGGGCTTGACCGGGCGGCCTTCCTGGACGATGCAGAGCTCCAGAAGGGGAATGTTCACCCCGCTGTCCAAAGCCGTCCGCAAGCAATGCTCCCGGCAGGGGCCTTCGCAGACGCGGCCGCTGATGGCGGCCAGAGGCATGTTTCTCTCCAGATTTTTTCGGGCTTCGTCTATTTTGCCTTCCGCCGTCAGACTGGCCAAAGCCCGGCCGTCCACCTGAAGGGGACAATGGCTCTGGCAAGCGGGCAGGGCCTCCTGAGTGCACAAGTTTTCGAATTGTTCCAAGACGCTTTGTTCCATGGAGCTAGCCCGTTGTCGACCAAGACTGGAGAAGAGAGCGAAAAAGGAGGCAGGCGCGAGGCTCTTCGCCGTGATTGTTTACTCATCAGCCAAAAATCGTTTCGAGACGGTTTTTCGGCGAAAAAAACGATGGCCAAGACGAATCGCCGACGGCGGCGCGGCCAAGGAGCGCCTTGGCGACGGCGGCAAGGCCAAAAGACGTCTTGCCGACGGCGGTAAGGCCAAGGAGCGCCTTGGCGGCCCTTCCCTTTGGCGACGTCTGTCGTCGCTAAGGCCCGAAACGACGCCATCTTGGTCTGCTCTTCCCTGACATGATACGCCATGTCAGGCTGAAAAAAAAGCGCGGGAGAGAGTCCCAAGTTTGTTTGGTTCGAGGTTTGTTTGATCCGAGCCGGTCGACGGTTCCGCAGCTTTTTGTTGGGGGGGAGCGCCCGTCGGAGGCTCTTTGGCCCTTTGGCTGACGGAATCGGACGCTTTTTGGCGAAAGTTTCGTCGCCACGGGCTCTTGACGGCTTTTTCGGGCGAGTCGCCGTCAGGGACGTTGAAATTTAAAAACCCCCGGTCGCTGGCGAGCGGCCGGGGGTTCAAAGGCCGGATAGAGAAAACCGGATAAGGCGTTCAACTGGGGGACGCCCCAAAACCTTCCGGTCTTGGGAACGCCCTGGCCAGCTTTACTTTTTCATGGCTTCCAGAACGCGTTCGGGGAGAGCGGGGATGCGTTTGACCCTGGCCCCGGTGGCGTTGTAGATGGCGTTCAGGATGGCGGGATGCGGGACGCACAAGGGGATTTCTCCCACGCCGCCGGCGCCGTGCGGACCGAACTCTCTCGGATGCTCGAAGTATTTCAGCTCGATTTGATCGGGGATGTCCTTGATGTAAGGGAACCCGCCGCCGAGCATGGTCTTGTGCTTCTCGATGTCCTCGAAGTCTTCGGTCAGGGCCAGGCCTATGGCCTGAGCCACGCCGCCCCACAATTGCCCGTCGACGGTCAGACGGTTGTTGAGTTTGCCGATGTCGACGTAGAAGGTGATCTTGTCGACTTTGGTTTTGCCCGTGGCTATTTCGACGGTCACTTCAGAGAGGCAGACGCCGTACATGTAGACCATGAACGGCTTGCCGACGCCGTTTTCGTCAAGCGGGACGCCAGGCACGGAGAAGGTTCCGTCGTATTTCGTGGGCTTGCCGGCGGCGACGGCCTCGTCGTAGCCGTAATAGCCTCCGCCAGGTTTCTTCAAGCCTTCGAGCATGGCTTCGCAGGCGACCCTGATGGCCCCGCCGGTCATGACCTGAGAGCGGGAGCCCCCAGCCGGTCCGGAGACGGGATTGCGGGTGTCCGCCCAGGTGAACTTCAGCTTGTCGGGAGAGACCTTCATGGGCAGCAAGGACTGATGGGCCGTGCCGATGGCGCCGATGTCGGCTCCTTGGCCGTGATCTTCCCAGGCCGTGCAGACGGTGATGGTTCCGTCGGGGTTGAGCTCGACGTAGGCGTTCGAGGAGTCAGGACCGTCCAGACCGCAGCCGTAGGAGCCGCAGGCCAGGCCCACTCCTTTCTTGTGGGTGGCGGTGCTTCCGGCCTTGGCCTTCTTCAGGGCCTCATCGTACTTGGGCTTGATGGCGTCCAGCATCTCCACGTAGCAGTAGGAGTCGGGCGTCTGGCTGTTGGGGTTGGTGGCCGGGGGACGCAGGACGTTTTTATGCCGGAACTCCCAGGGATCCATGTTCAGCTTTTCGGCCAGCTCGTCGACGACGATTTCGCTGATGAGCTGAGCCTGAGTTCCGCCGTATCCTCTGAAGGCCGAGCCCCAGGCGTGGTTGGTGCAGACCGTGCGTCCTTCGCCGCGAATGTTCGGGATGTCGTAGGCGGCGCCCATGAACTGCACGCCCCGAACCGTCAGGAGATCGCCGAATTCGCAGTAGGGGCCGTGATCGACGTCGTAGTCGGTTTCCATGGCCGTGATCTTGCCGCTCTTGTCGGCGGCCAGACGCAAGGTGCCATAGAAGGGCGAGCGTTTGCCCGTGTACTGCATCTGCTGATGGTAGTTGAAGACCAGATAGCAGGGACGCTGAGTGGCCATGACGCAGGCGGCGACGATGGCTTCGTTGGTCGGGCTGAACTTGTAGCCGAAGGTTCCGCCCATCGGATTCGAGACCAGATGGAGCTTGTCGTCGGCCAGACCCACGCCTTCCGAGATCATGGCTTTGTGCAGGTGCACGCCGATGGATTTGGAATGGACGATGACGGCGCCGTCGTCGTTGACGTAGCCGAAGGCGCAGTCGGGCTCCAGAGGCATGTGAGGCGTCCGGCTGGTGATGATGGTGTCCTCCGCCGTGACCATGTCTCCTTTGTCGAAGAACTGCTTGGTTTCTTCGCCTTTGCGGAGATACTGATAATAGTAGACGTTCGGAGTGCCGGGATGGATTTCGATGGCGTCCGGAGACTTGGCCGCCGGCACGGAGAGGTAGGCGGGCAGGACTTCCAGATCGACTTTGACGGCTTCGGCGGCCGCTTTGGCTTCGGCTTCGGTCGAAGCGCAGACGACGGCGATGGCGTCGCCGTATTGAAAGACTTTGGAGTCGCACAGGATGGGACGTTCCTTGCCGTCGCCCTTGTTGGCGGGGAAGGCCAGTCCGTTGATGCGGTTGTTGCCTTTGACGTCCTTTTGAGTCACGTCTTTGAAGACGCCCGGCATCTTCTCGGCGGCCGAGACGTCGATGCCTTTGATGTTGGCGTGAGAGACCTTGGCTTGAACCAGGGCCATGTACAACTTGTTCGGGGGCAGCTCCAGAGCGATGTCGGCGCCGTATTTGATGGTGCCGGTGACCTTGGGCACAGCCGTGGGCCGGGGATAGCGGGAGTCGCTGCCCCAGATGTGGCCGTCGGAAGGCAGCTTGTAGTCCAGCTCTTCCGGTTTCATCTCGCCCCTAAGGACTTTGGCCGCATCCATCACGGCGTCGACCAGCGGAATGTAGCCGGTGCAGCGGCAGGCGTTTCTGTTTTTCTGGAACCAATCCCTGACGTCTTCGCGGGAAGGGCTCTTGTTTTCGTCCAGCAGAGCTTTGGCCGAAACGATGAAACCCGGGCTGCAGAAGCCGCACTGGGCTCCGCCGTGTTTGATCCAGGCCTTCTGAATGGGGTGAAGAGCGGCTGGAGTTCCGATGCCTTCGATGGTCAGGATGGAGGCTCCGTCTTCCACTCTTTTCATCTTCAAGACGCAGCTGCGGACCAGTTTCCCGTCCATAATGACGTTGCAGGCGCCGCACATGCCTTCGCCGCAACCGACTTTGGTGCCGAGAAGATGGAGCTGCTCACGCAGAACCTTGGCCAGAGTGGCCTCCTGATCTACGAAGATGTTGTGGGGAACCCCGTTGACGACGATGTTTTTTTGAATCATTCACAGCTCCTTTTTAAAAGAGTGTTCGCTTTTTTCGGCTCGAAGGGCTGTCGCCCTTGAAGCTGGCTCGATATTTAGGCCTGTCCGAAAAACTGGGCGGTTCGCTTCCGCCAAGCAGGCCTTGACTGATTTCATGGTAGCTAATATAGCAAAAATTATTGCGTCAATCAATACATATTATTGACATGATGAGGTCTAAGACAAGTTAAAAAAGATAATTAGACATAACAATTAGTTTTATACAAGGGCAGAACACGCCAACAACGTTTACTGTCGTCATGTTATGTCGTCAATTTTCGAAGACAAAAAAAAATTGGTCACTTTACGTCATGTTTAGTCCATCGGCGGTAGGACGAACAGCGATGAAGAGGCCTATGGGCCAAGGCTCTGACCGGGCCTGTTCGGGGCGGCGGCGGTCTTGGCCGTCTTCTTTCGTTTCGGCGTCATGAAGGCGAGGTTGTTGGCGCGCGTCGAAGGCAAGACGGCAGACTGGCGCCATGGCTGCCGCCTTGACTGAAGCAAGCCTGGCGTCTTGGCTGCCGCCAAGGCGCCTTTTGGCGACGTTCGGATTTTTGAAAACGCCTTGTCCGATAAAAACGCCGATTTTGCCCAGCCGACGTCGTTTTTGGCCAGCCGACGTCGTTTTTGGCCAGCCGACGTCGTTTTCGGCCAGCCAACGCCGCTTTCGGCCAGCCGACGCGGCTTTTGGCCAGCCGACGCGGCTTTTGGCCAAAAACGCGCCCGGCCGCAGGAGAGGCCGACAGCTTCAGATACCGGCCAAACCGCTCTGGCGATTCCAAAGCCGCGCGAATCGGCTCCAGGCCGACAGCCCGACGCGATGTCTCGTTTTGGCCGGATGCGGGCCGAAGATGCAGTTTGGTTGTTTGGTTTAAGGAAATCCCAAAAAAATGCTAAAATGACGAAACCATGGAGGGGGATGAATGTCCCCGTCAAAAGTTGAACCAAAAGACGCTTCAAAAAAGACTTTCTTCAAGGTCTTGGAGAAGAGGGCGAACTCCGCTCGCGACGGTTTTTGGCCAGACCACCCTTAGGGCAGGCTCTCAGGCGGAGAAGTTTTTTTTCTTTCCAAAGAGGGCTCTGTCGGCCGCTCATGAAGTTTTTGGCGCATCCGTTTTGGTTCGACAC
>JAIRTO010000324.1 GCA_031254895.1 Deltaproteobacteria bacterium | reverse complement strand
CCTTCAACTTTTTTTTTCGCCGCGCGCCCCGCCTTTTTCCCCGCGCCTCCAGCAATTTTCCGCCGTTCGCCAGAGCCCTTTCCCTCTCCAGCGTTTTATCGCCGCGCACCTCGCCCTTTCTCCCCCGCCTCCAGAAATTTTCCGACGTTCGCCAGAGCCCAAAAAAAAACTGCGGATCTTTTGCCGATCCGCAGTTTTCAGCCAAAATGCCTTTACCAGACGAAACCTTGCCTGGGCGGCGCCTCCTCTTTCCCCCTTCGGGAGACGAGGACCATAAAACCGGCCGGGCCTTTTCAGGCGCCTCCCGACTCGCCCGGCCATTTTTCCAATAAAGTCGCTTCGGCGCTTTTGACGCCCCTTTAGCGAGCCTTCCGCCAATATTGCCGGATGTCGTCCTTGAGAGAGGACGGCAGAGGCACATACTGCAAATCCTCCGCCTGGGCGTCTCCATTTTGGAAACACCAATCGAAGAATTTGGTCACCGATTCCAAGGCTTCCGGTTTGTCTTTTCGGATCAAAATGAAGGTGGCCGCCGCGATGGGCCAAGAATCGTCTCCGCTTTCGTCGACCAGCCACAGGAAATAATCCTTACCAGCATCCCATTGGGCGTTGCTGGCCGCCGAGGCGAAAGATTCTATGGACGGGACGACGGTCTTCCCGGCTTTGTTGACGAGACTGGTCCAGACTATCCGGTTTTCAGAGGCGTAGGCGTACTCGACATAGCCGATGCTGTTTTTGATCCTTTTGACCGAACCGGCCACGCCGTCGTTCCCTTTCTGCCCCACCCCGACCGGCCAGTTGACCGATTTGCCGGCCCCGACGGCATTTTTCCACTCCGGAGACGACAAGGAGAGGTAATTGGTGAAAATGGCCGACGTCCCGGAGCTGTCGGAACGGTAGACGACGTTGATGGTTTCGTCCGGCAGCTTTAGGCCTGGGTTCAAGGCGGCGAGGGCGGGATCGTTCCATTTGCTGATGATCCCCTGAAAGATGTCGGCCAGAATCTTGCCGGTCAGAACCATCTGGTTGTTGGCCACGCCGTCCACATTGATTATGGCCACGACGCCGCCCAAGACGGCCGGAAACTGAATTAAGCCGGCCTTCTCCAAATCCGCCGACGTCTGGGGATCGTCGGAGGCGCCGAAATCGACGGTTCCCTCGCCGACCTGCTTGAGGCCGCCGCCCGAGCCAATGGACTGATAATTAACCTTGACTTCGGTCTCCTTTTCATAGCTGTAGGCCCAGGCCGAATAGATGGGATAAGGGAAAGACGCTCCGGCTCCGGTGACGTCCCTGGCCGAAGCCAAGCCAGGCAGGAGCAGCGACAATCCCAAGACCAGAGCCAATAACGACTTTTTCATGTAAATACCTCGCAGGTTGATTTCGGACGCCACAAAAGGCGTCATATTTTTGACAGCCGGACGATAGCGGCTTGAAGTTGCGACTATCTTATGCCTTCAGGGTCAAATGGCTTTTAAGACCAGGTAAAATAGTTGTAAAGTTTGGCGGCGCATTTCGGTTCGAGAATTTTACTAACCGGAATTTGCTGACCGATAAAATTTATAAGCTGTTCACTTTTACCTCGTTCGGCTAAGTCGGTTATGTAAGTCCTGTCTGCTCTGTTTGTCTTCATGTTCTGTCTGTTCTGTTTGTTCGCTCGCTCGGTTCGGCTCAGCCGGCTCAACAGGCTCAGTCAGCTCGGTTGGCTCGACCGACTCGTTCGACTCGGTTGACTCATGCGGCTCGGTCGACTCGGTCGGCTCGGTCGGCTCTGTCGGCTCGCGTCGGCTCGCGTCTGAAACTGAACCTGGTCAGAAGAATAATAGCCCGAACGGAGACGTCTTTTTCTGGGTGATATACAGAAAATAGGGATAGTTGGGGATATTTTGGGATTTATTGCCGCCAGCGGAAAGGACTGGCCGAGGAGGAAGGCGTGACGGGAGAAAAGGGGTTAGAGACTAGAAACTAGGGTTTGGAGGCTAGAGACTGGCTACTGGCGACTGGTGACGGCTAACGGCTGACCGGCCTCCGAGCGAGGCGACGCCAATGGAACAATGTCAGCTGCCGAAGGAAAAATCTTTTTTGAATCTCTCAACAGCTTTCCATCTTCAGCAGAACCGAAACGAAAATAGGCCAATATCGCCGGTCTCCGGCATATCAAAAGCCGATTGCGAAAATCTACGAATCAATCCGTTTTGTCGGCAGATCCGCCCAAAGTTTCCCCAGCCGCTTCATTGGCGATTTCGCCGGCAGACTTCAGGGTCGTTTCTCCGGCCGTTTCTCTGACAGATTCGTCGGCTAGTTCGCCAACAAATTCCCCGGCCGTTTCGTCGGCTGGTTCTCCGAAAGTTTCCCCAGCCGCTTCGTTGGCCGTTTGGCCGGTTGTTTCGTCGGCAGTTTTCCCAACCGTTTCGTTGACCGTTTCCCCGGCGGATTCCACGGTCGTTTCGTGGACAGATTCGCCTACAGTTTTCCCAGACGCTTCGTTGGCGGTTTCGTCGGCAGACTCCATTGTCGTTTCCCCGGCCGTTTCTCCGACAGATTCGCCGACATATTCCCCAGCCGTTTCGTCGGCTGGTTCGCCGAAAGCGCCGTCGGCTTTTTCCGTCAACGTGACTCTGAAGACGTTGCCTGACGATCCGCTTGGGCCTGACGACTCGCCGGAAAGGAGCTGGGCCTGGCCCCCGTACAGTCTGGCGATATGTTTGACGATGGAAAGACCCAAGCCGGAGCCGGAGTTTTCCCGGTTTCGGGAGGCGGACAGAGAATAAAATCTCTCGAAGATGCGTTCCCGCTCGGAGACGGGGATGGCCGGCCCATGATCCGACACGGTTATTTCGAGCTCGCGGCCGAGACGTTTTAGAGAAACTTCGACGTTCGGCCCTTGAGAATATTTGACGGCGTTGCTGATGAGATTGACGAGCACGCTGGCCACGTGACTGGAGTTTATGTTGACCTGTCCTTTGTCGCAGAACCAGTCGATCCGCTTGTCCTTGGGATCGACGAGACCGGCGACGTCGGCGGCTATTTCTTCCAGATCGCTTTGGGACGCCTCCACTTCTTGGGTCGATTCCAGCTTGTGCAAGGCGATGAGATCGTCCAAAAGAGAGTTCAGTCTCTTCGCGTTGCCATGAACGGTCTTCAAAAACTTTTCCCTCTTCTCCGCCGGCATCTCCGAGTCTTTGGCCAGAACCTCGCTGACGGCCATGATCAGAGCCAGCGGAGTTTTGAGCTCATGGGAAATGTTGGCCACCAGATCGGATTTGTAGCCGCTGTACCTGATTCGATCCGAAATGTCGCGCAAAATGATCAAAGTGGTCTGATCGGCGCGGTGACGGCTCGCCGAGACGATCCGGCCGCCGACGTTCAGTTCGGCGGGCGGATTAGGGCCGGTCAGGCTTTCGAAGACGGCCAGCAAATCGGCCTTGTTTATTTCCGAAAGACTCTTCGGAACCTGACTATTCAGAATTTCCGAAGCCTTGTCGTTGGCAAAGACGACGCTCTGGTCTTGAATCAAGATCACGCCCTCTTGGATGGCCCCGAGAATGTATAGGAGCCGGGCGTTCAAAGCGGCGTTCCGCTCGCCGGACTGCTTCAGCTCTCTGGTCGCCGCGCTGAGGGAATGGAGCGCCGAATCCAGCGATTCGGCGCCGAAAGTTTGCAGAACCAGACTGCCTTTTTCGGCTGCCGCGACGGCCCGGCTCAGCTCCTGCAGAGTCCGGCCGGTCGAGCGCGAAACCAGGAAGGCGAAGACGGCCACGGCGACGATGAGTCCCGTCAGGCCCGAAAACGTCTGAGCCAGGAGAGCCCCCTCCTGGCGTTGGTAATAATCGGCCGGATAGGCGACCCGGAGAACGAGATCGTCGCTCAGCTTATCGGCGTAGTAGATGGTGTACAAGCCGGTGGTGGCGCTGCGCCTGGCGGACATGGTCGGCGCGCCGAGAAAGGCGTTGCGGACTTCCTCCCGCTGGCTGTGATCTTCCAAAACCTCGTCTTGGCCGCCGTTGTCGAAATTGACGACCCCATGGCGATCGATGAGACTGACCCGCAGACCGAGCTCGTCGCCGACCGCTTTGAACCGCTCCGAATCGAGCGAGGTTCGCTGGATGATGGAGACGAGACGCCACTGATTTTTCAGCTGCTCTTCAAACTGCCGGGCGCTCAAGTCCTTGTTTTTCTGCTGAACCAAGGCCAGACCGAAAACGACGGCCAAGGAGGCCGGCAAGAAAATCAAAGCGAATATCTTGTATTTGCTGGTCATTTGGCTTCGCCTGGCCTGACCTCCCAGAGGTAGCCTATCTTCGGCAACGTTCTGATGTAACGGCCCTTGTCGGCCAGCTTCTTGCGGAGCATGGCCATGTGGACGTCGACGGTTCGGCTGTTGACGTCGTTTTCATAGCCCCAAATGACGTTCAGAAGCTGGTTTCTGGTAAAAACCTTGCCGGGCTTTCTGATGAAGAGAACCAGAAGATCGAACTCTTTTTGGGTCAGCTGGATCTCCTTGTCGTCGATGGTCGCCTTGTGTCCGCCCAGATCGACGACCACCCCTCCGCTGGACAAGAGACCTCCCGGAACCGTCTCTTCGCCGGAGCTCCGACGCAAGGCCACTTTGACCTTCGTCTCCAGAAGCTTCACGCTGAAGGGTTTGGGCAGATAATCGTCCGCGCCGCGCTCCAAAGCCCGGATGACGTCCTCTTCGGAAGTTCTGGCCGAGATGACGACGACCGGGGTGCGCTGGTCTCGCTGGCGCAGGATGTCCAAAAACTGCAGCCCCTGAAGGCCGGGCAGCATGAGATCCAATAAAATCAGATCCGGCGGGCAATCCTCGATGGCGATCAAGGCGTCGTTGGCGTTGTCGAAGGAAGCCACCTGATAGCCCTCCCGATTGAGGCGGTACTCGATGACCTCCCTCAGAGCGGCTTCATCTTCAATCATCATAATCAGCATCGACGCCGTCCTCCGGATTGTGACGCAGCAAGAGACCTTTAGTGATGTAGGGAACCATGACGGCGACGTTTTTGGCGTGATCGGCCGTTCTTTCCATGCGCCTGACGATGTTGACGAGAGAGACGATGTCCGGAGCCTTTTCCGGCTCCTTGGCCACCTTGGCCGCCAAGGCCTCGTTCAATTCCCTCTGACGTTCGCCCACCTTTTTGTCTTGCCGACATATTTCCAGATACGATAGATCATCTGAAGACAAAAAACTATCCACGGCTTTTCGAACCATGTCCCCGGCCAGACGACCCATGTCGCTAAAGCCGGGCAAAGTCGAAAGAATCGGCCAAAGACGCCGGTTCAAGCTCTCCCGGCCGAGAACGGCGGCGTGATCGGCTATCCGTTCTATGTCGCTGATGAGTCTGGTCGCGGCCACGGCGTAGCGGAGCTCCTGGGCCTTAGGGGCCTTCAAGGCCAAAAACTTCAAGCACAAGCCCTCGATCTCGTTTTCCAGTCCGTCCACTTCGGAGTCGCGCTCGATGACTCCCCTGGCCAGGTTATGATCCGAGTTCAGCAATGACTGGACGGCTTGATCGAACATTTCGGAAGCCGCCAGCCCCATGGCCGCGACCTTGGACCGAATGACGCTCAACTGACTTTCCAAAGGAGCCATTTTCCTTCCCCTTTTTTTTCGAAGGCTGAGAAAACTAAGGCGAGCAAAGCGGCAAAGGCGAGAAAATTTGAATAAAAATCCGGCCAAGACCAACAAATTGGCGCGGAGTCGACCAAATTCGGCCTAAGGCGAACAAATTGGCGCGGAGTCGGCCAAAATTCGGCCTAAGGCGAACAGAATCGAACGGCAGAATCCTAACAAAAACCAAAAGCCGTCGCGCCGCCGCCGGAAAAAGACCTGCTCAGCCGGCTCAGCCGAAGCGGCCGGTGACGTAGTCTTCGGTCATCTTATGCTTGGGCTTGGTGAAGATGACTCCCGTCTCGTCGAATTCCACCAAGGAGCCTAGGTACATCAGGGCGGTGTAGTCCGAAATACGAGCCGCCTGCTGCATGTTATGGGTGACGGCCACGATGGTGACTTCTTTTTTGAGCTCCGCCATCAGCTCTTCGATTTTTTTGGCGGAAATGGGATCCAAGGCGCTGGTGGACTCGTCGAAGAGAATGACCTTTGGCTCCACGGCCAGAGTCCGGGCGATGACCAGTCTCTGCTGCTGCCCGCCGGAGAGTCCGGCGGCGTTCCGGTGAAGCCGATCTTTGACCTCGTCCCAAACGGCCGCCTGACGCAGGGCCTTTTCCACCTTCTCCCTTAGAGCGCTCATGTTCCGGACGCTTTTCAGCCTCAGACCGTAGGCGACGTTGTCGAAGACGCTCATGGGAAAGGGGGTTGGTTTTTGAAAGACCATGCCCATGGCGTTTCGGAGCTTCAAGACGTCCACCCCGTCGCTCAAGATGTTCCGCCCGGCCATGAGGATCTCTCCTGCGTAGCGGTTTTTGGGGTAAAGATCGTGCATCCTGTTGAAACAGCGCAGAAGCGTCGTCTTGCCGCAGCCGGAAGGACCGATGAGCGAGGTGATGCTGTTTTTTCTGATCGGCAGAGTCACGTCCTTCAAGGCCTGATCGGCGCCATAGAAAAAACTCAAATTTTTGACTTCCAACAGATCTTCCATGTTCGCCTCAGCCGACTTTCTTGAATTTCAGCGCCGCCCGACCGACGAGATTCAGCAACAAAACGAAGACGGTGACCACGAACGCGGCCGCCCAGGCCATTTCCGTCCAACTCTCGTAGGGAGAGGCCGCGTACTGATATATGCTGACGGTTATGGACGGCACGGCTTCCGAGAGATTCAGCTTAAAAAAATTGCTGTTGAAGGAGGTGAACAACAGCGGGGCCGTCTCCCCGGCCACCCTGGCTATGGCCAAAAGCGCCCCGGTGAAGAGGCCGCTCTTGGCCGAGCGCCAGACGATGCCGATTATCACCTTATGCTGCGGAGCCCCCAAAGCGAAAGCCGCTTCCCTCAGCTCCCAGGGCACGATGTTCAGCATCTCTTCCGTGGTTCGCAGGATTATCGGGAGGATGATGATGGCCAAAGCCGCCGCTCCGGCCCAGCCGTTGAACCCGCCCATGGGTTTGACGAGGACGGCGTAGGCGAACGCCCCTATGACGATGGAGGGTATGGAGACGGCCATGTCGCTCAAGGCACTGATCAATCGGCATATCCGGCTGTTTCGGCCGTATTCGGCCAGAAAGGTGCCCCCCATGACTCCGGCGGGGACGCCGACGGCGGCGGCGACCAGAGTCAGGAGCCCCTGACCCAAAAAGGCGCCCCGCAGCCCGCCGGCGTCGGCGAGGTTGGGCGGGGCCGGATCTTGGGTGAAGAGCCTGAGCTTCAAGGCGCCCAGGCCCTCGACCAAAACGTCGTAGAGGATCACGAACAGCAGAGCCAACCCGGCGGCCGCGCACAACGTGGCCAGAGTCATGGCCACGAGATTTTTCAGTTTCCTGCTCTTTAGATGGTCCACTTTTTTCCGCCCAAAAGCCGTTTGGCCAGGGTCAAAGCCAGAAAATTGGCCGCGAAGAGAAAAAAGGCCAAAGAAAACAAGGCCGACAGCTGCAGACCGCCGGCCTCGTTGAATTCGTTGGCCATGACGGAGGTGATGGTCACGTAAGGCGAAAAAATGGACTCCAAGGGAGCGTGGCGGTTGCCGATGACGTAGGCCACGGCCATGGTCTCTCCCAGAGCCCGGCCCATGGCCATGACTATTCCGCCCGCCAGGGCCGTTTTGACGTAAGGAACGACCACCCGGCGAACCGTCTCCCAGCGGGTGGCCCCCAAGGCGTAAGACGACTCTTTCAGCATCGGCGGGACCTGAGCCATGGCTTCGCGGGCGATGCCGCTGATGAAAGGAACGATCATGATCGCGAGAATCATTGAGGCGGTGAAGAGATTGACCCCTCCGGCCAGCTTGGTCTGAAAGAACGAGCCTATCAAAGGCAGTCGCCCCAAAGTCTCCCCGACCAGCGGCTGAACGAACTTCTCCAAAGCCGGAGCCAGGATGAACAGTCCCCACATGCCGTAGATGATGCTGGGAATGGCCGCCAGAAGCTCCAGAGCCGCAGCGATGACGCCTCGCAGTTTGGAGGGACAAATCTCGGTCAAAAAAACGGCTATGCCCAAAGCCGCCGGTACGGCCACGATCAGGGCCAATAAGGCGCTGGCGAACGTCCCGAACAGAGGTCTGGCCGCCCCGAAGACCTCTTGACCGTAGTTCCAGCTGGTCGAGGTCAGAAAATTGACGAAGCCGAAACGAGTCAGAGCCGGGCGGGATTGAACGTAGAGGGTCGCGGCCATAGCCGCGACGATCGCGAGAACGCTGGCGGCCGCCATGCCGGCAACGATTTTGAAGATGAGATTTTTGGTCTGCCCGCTGGTCATGTTTTAAAGTAACCTACTGCCGACCAAATTAACGTCATGAGGATGTAAAATTTTTGTAAAACCCCCGCCCTCGGCCTGGGTGCCGGGCCAGAGGTCAGGTCATGGGCTTTGGCTGTGGATTCGATGGGGTATTTGGCTATGGATTCGGCCTGGGATTTGGCTGGGGGTTCTGCCGAGGTTCGGCCGAAATTCGGTCAGGGATTCTGGCCGAGATTCGGTCAAGGATTCGGGCAGCGATTCGGCAGTGATTTGGCTAGGGGTTCAGCCAAGGATTTGGCCTGGGGTTCGGCCGAGAGTTTCGCCAGGGATACGAAAGAACCGCCGGGCGAAGCTTCGATTCGTTTCATAAGCTTCGCCAAACGTGCCTCGTTGGGCAGGTTTGTCCCAAAGCCCTGATCCGTAAGGAGCTTTTGTTGGCCAAAAAAAAGCTACGGCCGCGTCCCGCTCCGAACCGGGCGAGATCGGCCATAGCCTAATCAATAAGTCAGACGGGCAGCCAATCAGCCAACCAGTCATTCAGCCAGTCGGTCAGTTAGTCAGCCTGCCAGTCGACCATATAGTCGGTCAGAAAGACAGGCGGAGAGCCGATTTGGCGCAGAAAGAATCGGTCGCGGGCTCCCCAGTCGACCGGCGGTCTGTTCAAGCCGGGGCCAAGCGTCTCGTCGGGAGCCTGGCGACTTTCCGGGCCAGGCGACTCGTCTGGTTCGAACGACTCTCTCTGGGGCCTGGCGACTTGCCCTGGGCGAAGCGACTCGTCTGATTCAAACGACTCTCCCAGAGGACTGGCGACTTGCCCTGGGCCTGGCGACTTGACCGGGGCCGAGCGAGTCGTCTGGGGCTTGTCAACTCGCCTGGGCTGAGAGAGTCTCCCGAGGCCTGGCGTCTCGTTTGGCCCGTCGACCTGGCCGCCGCAATCTCAAGCCGACGGAGCGGAGATTTTTAAAAAAAAATAGCCCCTTCAAGCCGCCAAAATATCCAGAATAAGAACGACCGCCCCCAACCCCAGACAGATCCAGCTGATTTTGTCCTTCCGCAAGAAGGATAACGGCTCTCTCCCAATACGTCCCGCGTCGGCCATCTTCAAGAATCTGACCAGCCAGTAGAAAAGAGCCGCACAAAGCAATAATAACAACCTATGTATCTCCCTCTGCCTCCCATAGAGGCTCCAGGCGGCCTCGTCGCTCGCGAAAACGAGCAGCGTCGGCGCTGTCGCGCAAATGCAGACAACGCAAAGAAATTTGACTAGAGCCGATTCGGCGATTTTGAACGGCTGAAAAGCGACGGCCGACGCCTCTTCGGCCGGAGTTCGCGACCTAATTGAAATTAAACGCTTGACGAGACCTAAAGAGGCGAAGAGAAAAAACGAAAAAAGTATGAGCCATAAGGAGTTCCTGACTCCCATGGCCGCGCTCCCGGCCAGAAGCCGCACGACGAACAGAAGAGCGAAAGCGACTGCGTCCAAAATAAATCTGTTTTTGATCGAAAGAGAATAAATAATTGAGAAAAAAAGATGCAAAAGGGCCAAGAAAAAGAAAGCCCAGCCAAGAAATAGGGAAGCCGACAGTCCGACCAAAAGGGAGCCCAGAAAAATGAAGCCGCCCCGGGAGAGATCCAAGGCCCCTGAGGCGAAGGGACTCTGGCGCGTTTTCGGGCTTCGCCGATCCGATTCCACGCTCAGCAGGTCGCCCGCGACGCTGGCGGCGGAAGAATACAGGCAAAAAACGACCAGGGCCAGAGCGGCTTGGGCCAAATTTGACGAGGCGGAAAGACCGGCCGCCAACAAGGGAACCAAGAGCCACAAGTTGTTGACCCATTGGCCGGCTCGGGCGGTCTTCAGAACCAAGGCCGGCGACGGGCTCTTGGTTCCGACGGGCGGAACCGTTTCCACCCGGCCTTGCCTGGGCTCGGCTCGGCCGGCCAACTTCTCCGAACCCACGACGACGGCTCCGCCGGCTTCCCGCCAAACCGCGACGTCGGCTCCGGAATCGCCGGCGTAGATGAATTTTCCCGGACCGAAACGGCGAGACAGCTCCAGGGCCTTGGCCGCGCTTTTGAGATTGACCTGACGATCCGAACCCATATAGCCGGAAAAAAAATCGAAATGGGCCACGACTTTTTTGGCCATGGCCTCGTTGGCGGCGGTGGCCAGCCAGACTTCTCCCCCCTTGGCCTTATGCGCCAAAGCCAGCTCGATGACCTTGGGGTTCCAAGGCAACAAAGCCAAGTCCAAATCCACCGTCTCGGCCAGCCTTCTTTTGAAGGACAGCCGTCCCGTCAGGAGCCATAAAAGAGGGCTTATTCGGCCCAAAGACAGACCTTTAAAAAAAAGCTCCCACAACGAATCGGTCCCTAAAAGGGTGCCGTCGAGATCCAGAGCCAGAATCTTAGGATGATAAGTCGACAAAATGAGCGTTTCTCCAAAAAAAAGATAAGGCCGGAAAAAATAGCGTCAGAAAAGGGCGAGACGGTTCTTGTCATCCTCGTCCGGCGAGGCCAACGAGCGAAAAGGCCGAAGAACGCCAAACCGCCGTCGAGGCGAACGCGCGATAACGCCGAAGACCGGCAAGCCGCCGTCGAGGCGAAGATGAACCTTTCGCCGCGCGTCGAAAAAAAACGGCCGTTTCCTCGACAGCCAAAAAAGACGCCGAGACGCAAGGCTCCGCCGACGAACCAAAAAGCCGTCTTGGAGCAGGAAAAACTCTTATTTCCTCCGAAATTATCGCATATTCGACGACAATCGACAATGCGGAGAGACGGAGCGGCTGAGCTGCGGCGCTTCGGAGAGCCTAAGCGACGGCGAGGCGGAAGGAAAGACGGCAAGACGAGGGAAGGCGAAAAAGGCGGGGCCTGGAGGAGGGGCGAAGACGACGCGAAAGCTCTCGATCAAATCTTGACTATAGGCGCCAAGACGCCTTCGCCGGCGCGCAGAAAATCGTCCGGCTTCATAAGAAACATCAAGCCGACGGCGCCGGCGTTGACGGCCATCTTGTCCAAGAGGACGACATCTTCATGGACGAAGAGAGGAAAGCGGCGCTTGCCGCCAAAAGGCGAACAGCCGCCCCGGCGATAGCCGGTCAAGGGGAACAGCTCCTTCAAAGGCGCCAAGGCCGCCGATCGAAGACCGGCGGCCTTGGCTAAGGCTTTTAGATCAAGCTCGCGATCGGCCGGCAGACAAGCCTCGAGCAAGGTCGAGTCCGAACCGCGCAGGAGCAATGTTTTATAGACCATCTCCGGCGGCAGACCCAAGGCGACGGCTGCGGTTTCGGCCGAAAGATCGGCCGGATCGATTTGGCAAGTCAAGAGCTCGTAGGGCGTCCCCAGACCGTCCAAAAACCTGGCCGCGTTGGTTTTGGCCTGCCTGCCGCTCACGTCAGGACAGCTTTTTGACGGCCTCGGCGACGGTTTGACCCAACGCCTTCAAGGGGCCCAGATCTTTTTCCTGAGGCACCCATTGGATTCTGACTTCGTCGGACGGAACCTCGAAGCCCATGGTCTTCAGTTCCGCCTGCACCAATTTGGCCCCTTCTCCGCTCCAGCCGTGGGAGCCGAAGGCGGCGCCAATTTTGTTCTTGAACTTCAGGCTCTTGACGTAGGTCAGAAAATCGGCCACCGAAGGAAACATCTGGTTGTTGATCGTCGGAGAACCGATCAAGATGGCCGCCGCTTCGAAGCAGTCGGTGGTCGCCACGCTGCGGTGGGTGTTTTTCAGATTGTGATAGCGGGTCTCGATCCCCTGACAGGCCAGGTAGTCCGTCAGCTCTCTGGCCATGTATTCGGTGGAATGCCACATGGTGTCGAAGACGATGACCGCTTTCCTCTCCGGCTTCTGCTGGACCCACCGGGAATACAATTCCACGATCCGGCCGGGATTTTTGCGCCAGACGAAGCCGTGATCCGGACAGACGATCTTTATCTGTGCCAGCAAGCCGTCAGCCGCGACCTTTTCGAGAAGCTTGCCGATCTGGACGGTGTACGGCGTCAAGATGTTGGCGAAATAGTTGAGAGCCAGGGGACCCCAGACTTTTTCGTCGACCTCGTCGTCGAAACGCTCTGGAGCGGCCAGATGCATGCCGAAGCCGTCTTGAGAGAACAAAACGCCTTGAGAAGGCAGGAAGCTGAACATGCTGTCCGGCCAGTGGATCATGCGCGTTTCCAGGAAGACCATATCTTCGCCGCCCAGATCCAGCTTCTCGGGGACGGTTTGCAAGTTCATGCCCGCGTAGTGGAACTGGCCGAAGAGGTTCTTGACGCCCATGGAGCTGGCGTAGACGGGCTTTTCCAGACCGATGCGCTTCATGATGACCGGCAGACCGCCGGAGTGATCCATTTCAGCGTGATTGGAGACGACTTGAGTGATTTTGGAGGGGTCGACGATCTTGGCCACGCGGCTCAACAACTCGTCTTCCAGGCCGTGCTTGACGGTGTCGATCAAAGTGACGACGTCGCCGTTGACGACAAGGTAGGCGTTGTAAGTGCTGCCGCGAGGAGTCAGATAGCCGTGAAAATCTCTGATGTCGTAGTCCACGGCGCCGACCCAATAAATATTGTCTGTTACCTTGACAGGTTCCATTTTGAATCCTTTATGCAATTTGGAAAAAATGAATATGTTGGCGATTTCGCTAAAAAGAACGGCCGTCATAGACGGCGCTCTTGAAGAGGAGCTTAACTTAAGGGATCGCAAGCGTTCGGGATTTTGACGAAGTCATGGCCCGATAAAGGGCCATGACTTCGAAACGATCAGATCAATCGAAACGATCAGACCAAGGCGTTGTAGATTCTGGCCAGTTTCCTAAGATGTTTGGCTTCCTCGAGGATGAGCTTGTCGACCGACATCTTGTCGGCCGCCGCCTCCGAGGAGCTTTTCAACTGCACGAAAAAAACTATGGAGTCTTTCTCGAACGACATGGCCAGCTTCAGAGCCCCTTGAACGGAGTCCACTTCCGAAAGAAGCCTGTCCACTTCGGCGGCGCCGTCTTTGAAGACGTTGAGCCCGGCCATCATCTTCAGATAATCGTCGAGCTCGTTGTCGGGATCGTAGACCGTGGGTTCGCCAGTCGAAACATCAGTCAGAAACTTGGAGAAAGAGGCTTTATGGATGGCTTCCTCTTGCGCGAGCGAAGTGAAGAGATCGGCGATGGGGCCGGGCGCGAACTTCTCGGCCGCCCGTCGATAAAACCTCAAGCCGTTCTCTTCGAGCGCGATCGCGATCTTGAAAGCTTCCGCAGCGTTAAATGGATAGATCATCTGCCCTCCCGCCACGCGAACGAGTCGCCGGCCAGAGGCCGCCGACGACTCGACAGGTTAATGGTTTCAGGCCAAATGCGGCCTCCGGCCGATTTGGCGCCGGCCGAAAGCTCCCTAATTCTCAACCCTGAGCGTCGAACTGATCTTTGCCGGCGCCGCAAACGGGACAGGTCCAATCATGGGGAACAGCGCTGAACTCGGTGCCGGCCGCCACGCTGTTGTCGGGATCGCCGACGGCGGGATCGTAGATGTACCCGCAGACGATGCATACATGCTTTTTCATGGGAAATCACCCTAAAAAAGCCCTGATCCGAAACGATCAGGGAAAGAATATGGTCCGAATCCGATTTAGGGCCGGAATCGGAACAGGGTTTAAAGGGACCCTGGCGGGTCTGGCGAAGCAGCGAATTTCTTCAAAAAAATTACAAAGAAACATGTCGAAGTCCGCGCCCTAGGAACGACCAAATATTTGGCCAAGCCCTTGGCTCGAACAATCGACCGACGCGCCGATCGGCACGAACTGTCGGAACAGTCCAAGCGCGTCGATGAACCGTTTCCGTCCTCTTTAGAAGACTCGTCCTTTTTGGTCAGCCAAAAACAAAAAAACCAAGCCAAAACGATCAAGATGACTGACTCTCGCCAGCGAACTGAAGCCTTTGGCGTCCAGCATTTTTGGCGGCGAGCCGTCGGCCGAAAGAAGACCAATTAGAACGAAAGAAGACCGAAACAAGCTTCCCTGGACAGTCAAGACCAGCCAAGGCCAAGATGAGACCAGAGGAAGCTCGATAAGGCTAGATAAGGCTCGATGAGGCCAGAAGAGGCTCGTTAAGGCCAGACTGAGCCGGCTCCAGAGAGCGGGCGGTCAAAGGCCGGGGGGAAACGACGGCCAGAGATCAGTCCAGCCTAAGAAGACGTTTCGTTTCCCGCCTGCGGCGGCTTGCGGCCGCCTTGGAGCTGTTTGGCCGCGCCAAAAAGGCGAGGCCTCGCGAACCGTCGAAACGGACAGCGCTTTTGGCGGCGCCCTTCTCCGACTTTTTTAGGACTTTAGCCGGATTTTCGGCGAACGATTCGGGGCCGCCAGTCTTCACGTTCTCCGGAGGGCGACTCGCCAATGGCCGGCGCCAAAAAAACTGCCCTACCGCTGAACGATCATAACAAACTTTAGTTCATATGTCTGGTGATGTCAAATATTTGCTTGAAAGGAAAAACCGGCGAATCCCGCTCGCCTGGACGCCTTGGCGGCCCGCCGAGCCCGGCCGGCCGCCAAGAGCCGGCCGGGCGTTCAGGAGGATGGCGGAGCGCCCGAAGACCTTTTCGTGAAGGTCATTTATTGACCGTCGAATTCGCTTTTGAATCCCCAAGCTTTTTCAAGTACAATCCGACAGTCTTTTTGGCTTTGGTTCTTTTCGGGCGCAGGGCTCGTCCGGAAGGCAAGGCTTGGAGGTGAGGCTTGGCGGAAGAATTGAAAATAATCGTCGGACTCGGCAATCCCGGCGAACGTTACCAAAACACCAGACACAACGCCGGTTACCACGTCGTGGCCAAGATGGCCGAAATGAAAAACTTCCCGGATCCTTCGCGTTTCGCGAAGAACCTGATCAGCAAAGGCAAGATTGAAGGGCAAAGAACGATCCTGGCCTGGCCCCAGACCTTCATGAACAATTCCGGTCAAGCGGTCAGGGAGCTTTTGGACTTTTACAAGGTCAAGCCGTCCTGTCTTCTGGTCGTGCACGACGACATGGATCTGCCCGTAGGCCGCCTCAAAGCCGTCAACGGCGGCGGCAGCAGCGGGCACAACGGTCTGACGTCCCTAATCGGCGAAATCCGCGAAAATTTCGATCGATTGCGGGTCGGCATCGGCCGACCCGTCAAAGGGACGTTCGACGGCGACTACGCGCCTTACGTGCTGTCGGATTTTGAGCCTGAAGAAAGAGAAATCATCGACGCCGCCATACTAATAGGCGCCCAGGCGACGGCTCTGTGGAGCCATAAAGGGCTCCCCGCCTGCCAGCGAAAAGCCAACGTCAAACCGAAAAAAGCCAAAAAGGAAAAAGCGGAAGTCATCGAGGGAGCGAACGAGGAAAAAGGCGAGGAAAAAAGCGAGGCGGAACGGCCGACCGCTTCTTGAAAGGCGGCCCTACAAACGACGTCGGAAAACAAGGGTCGATAACCGCAAAAATTGTCAGTCGACGGGGCGGGCGGCTTCTTCTATCTCTTCCGGAGCGGCGACGGCCGTGCCGACTTTTCCGACGACGACGGCTGCGGCCAAGGTGGCCAGTCCCGCTCCCGCCTCCAAGCTTCGTCCGCAGGCCAAGGCGGCGGCCATGGCCGCGACCACGGTGTCTCCGGCCCCGCTGACGTCGAAAACTTCTTGAGCTTTGGCGGGAAAATGACTAACGCCGCCGGCGCTGGAGAGAAGGGTCATGCCGTCTTCGCTGCGCGTGATGAGGAGATTTTTCAGACGGCAGCGGTCCATGAGCTTTCGCCCGGCCGCGACCAAACGTTCCGTCGAGGCCCCGGCGACGTCTTCCCCTACGGCTTGGGCCAGTTCCTGCCGATTCGGAGTGACCAAAAAGGCGTTTCGGTAGCGGCCGTAATCGGATCCCTTCGGATCGACGATCACGGGGACATTCATCTTTTCCGCCTCCTCCAACAGCCAAGCGCAGAAGGAAGGCGTGAGAACCCCTTTGCCGTAGTCCGACGCGGCCACGGCGCCGCAGCGAGGCAGAAGCTCGGAGACGGACTGGCGATACTTCTCTTCCGTCTCCGGGGACAGAGGGCTTTCCGATTCCTCGTCGAACCTGACCACCTGCTGAATCCCGGCCAGAACCCTCGTTTTGACGGTGGTGGGCCGCTGTTCGTCTTCGAGCAATGGCGGCGAAGCCGGATCCAGAGCGCCGCTCAGAAGATCGGCCAAAAGCTTGGCCGCCTGATCCCGACCGACCAGTCCCGCCGCCAGGGGGTCGGCGCCCAACGATTTGAGATTCATGACCACGTTGCCCAGCCCGCCGGGCATGTAGGTCTTTCTCTTGACGACGACCACCGGCACCGGAGCTTCCGGCGATAGACGAGCCGCGTGGCCATAGATGTAGCGATCCAGCATCAGATCGCCCAAACAGAGAACTTTGGCCGATCTGACGTCTTTAAGCGTTTCCAGAACCTGCGCAACCATATTCTTGTCCACTAAACCCCGCCCTTTTTCCTAAAGATATTTTTTTCCCCGCGTCGCTTTGGCCCGGCCGCGATTTTCCCCAGAGTCATTTTCTCCTCTGTCGATTTGGCCTTGAATCGATTTGGCCCAGCCGCGAACTTCCGCCGCCTGCCGGCGGGCCTTCCGCCGCCTGCCGACGGGCCTTCCGCCGCCTGCCGACGGGCCTGTCGCCGTCTGTCGGCGGCCTGGAGCGCTCCTTTTTCGAGCCCAAAAAAGACCGCAGGCGAAGTCGTCGTCGGAAGAAGAAAAAGAAGCGGCCGGGCCTTCGAGGCCGCCTTTCCCCTTAAGCCGCAAAATCGCCCGATGACGCCCTAAGGCCAACATCCATGACGACGAGTCTAAGATCTGAAGGGATCATATTTTTCAGAACACGTTATTTTCGTGTTGTTGCTCGTCAATTTGTCGGCTTCAAGAAAAAAATCGACGCACAGCCCGATTTTGTCGTTCAGGCGGTAGACGCACTGGCCGGAACCGTCATAGATGAGCAGATAGACGATGGCTTTCCTCAATATCTCGCCTTTCTTCACGTCGGAAACCTCTTCAAGCCCATTTTCCCGCTGGCCGATCCAATTCTTGAAAAAATAAATGACGTCTTCCAGATCGTCCAGATTCGTGTCGACGACAATGGAAGGAAAACTGTGTTTGAGGCTTTCCTCTAAAGGAAAAATGTCGTTGACCATGACCTCGACGGAGACCTCGCCGTTGAACTCGTTTTTGTCGGCCACGCCGTCGATGATGACCATCTGGCCGTCAACCAACGTTTTAGCTTTTCTTTTCAACAACTTGTCGAACATTTTCACGGCGATGGAATCGTTCCAATCAGTCAATAAAGCTCGCCCGAATTTTTTGTTGGGGTCTTTCTTCGTCGGGATGACTTGACAGTTGTTCAACTGTCCGCAAAGCCTGACCTCGAGCCTTTTATCGTAGGCCAAAGCCTCTACGATGCTCCGGCTTTGGATGGCCTCCGCGGTCGGCTTGTACTTCAGCAAAGGATGACCGGACACGTAATAGCCCAGAATATCTTTTTCATAGGCCAGACGCTCGCTTTCCGGCATCGGCGGAACCGACGGCCAGCGCGGCTTCCTGCTCTCCGCGTCGAAGGCGGCGAAAAGGCCTCCTCCGGCCTTGGCCAGTCTGCTCCTTTTCTGTTTGCCTCTTTTGACCGATTCCATGGCCTCCGGCAAGGCGGCCAAAAGCGTGGCCCGACAGGTCTGACCCAAAGAGTCGAAGGTTCCGGCTTTTATCAGCGTTTCCACGACTTTGGAGGTCAATTTGCTGTCTCCGACCCGTCGGCAAAAATCGAAGAGATCCGTAAAAAGCCCGTCCCGCCTAGCTTCGACGATCGATTGAATGATCCCTTCCCCAACCCCTTTGAGGGAGCCAAGACCCAGAATTATTTTGCCGTCGGACACGGTCGTCTGACGCTTCGACAAATTGACGTTAGGCGGAATCATCTCGATGCCTCTTTGCAGGCATTCGGTTTTGATGACGTTTATCTTTTTCAGATTCTCCGACTCCGCCGTCAGCAAGGCGGCCATGAACTCCACGGGATGATTAGCCTTCAGGTAAGCCGTCTGAAAGATGAGGTAGGCGTAAGCGACGCTGTGAGATTTGTTGAAGCCGTATTCGGCGAACTTGGCCATGTTGGCGAAAATTTCCTCCGAAATCTCGGAGGAAATATTGCTCGTTTTCAGGCATCCCTCCACAAATCGAGGTTTTTCCTTCAACATCAGGTCGGCCTTTTTTTTGCCCATCGCCCGGCGAAGCTCGTCGGCGTCGCCTAAGGAATAGCCGGCCAGAACCTGAGCCAGACGCATGACCTGCTCCTGATAAACCATGCAGCCATGGGTCGGTTCCAGTATTTCCTTCATTTGAGGAACGGGGTAGTGGACTTCTTCTTGGCCTTTTCTTACTCTGAGATACGTTTCGGTCATGCCGCTTTGGAGGGGCCCTGGCCGATAAAGGGCCACCAGAGCCACCAAATCTTCCAAACAGTTCGGTCCTAGCCTGACGGTCATTTTTCTCATGCCGGAGTGCTCAATTTGAAAAACTCCCGTCACGTCGCCCCTGGCGATAAGCTCGTAAGTCTTTTTATCCGCGTAATCCAATTTGTCCAAATCAATTTGCCGGCCATTTAGAGCGATCAGTTCGATGCAGTTATTGATGAAAGTAAGATTCTTCAAGGCCAGAAAATCGAATTTGACCAAGCCGAGATCTTCCACGCCCTTCAAATTGAACTGGGTGATGGCTTGAGTCCGTCTTCCCCCCTCTTCCGGCGTTTTGGCGTCGCAATATAGAGGCAAATATTCCGTCAGGGAGCGATCGCAAATGATCACGCCGGAGGCGTGGACGGACGCGTGGCGAGGAAAATTCTCGAAAAAAAGACCCATGTCGACGAGTTCTTTGTACTTCGGGTTGGCGTTGATGGCCTTTTTAAGCTCCGGGCTTTTGTCTATCAGCGTCTGCAGGGAAATCGCCTTCTCTTCTCCGTCGCCCGACTGTTTCGCGTTGGCCGACTGTTTCACGTTGGCCGCCTCGTCGAGCATTTTGGTCAAAGCCGTCACTTCGTCCAAGGGCACGCCTTTGGCCCGGCCGACGTCCTTGATCACGGACTTGGGCTTCAACTGCCCTAGAGCAATGATCTGCGCCACATATTCCGTTCCGCCGTATGCTTCTGACACGTACTTGATGACCCTGTCCCTGTTCTCGGCGCAGAAGTCCACGTCTATGTCAGGCATGGATTTTCGTTCAGGGTTCAAAAAACGCTCGAACAGGAGATCGAAGCGAATAGGATCGACGTTGGTGATGCCCAACGACCAGGCGACGACGCTGCCGACGCCGGAGCCTCGGCCCGGGCCGACCGGGATCTTCTCGTCCTTGGCCCATTGGATGAAATCAGCCACCGTCAAAAAATAACTGGCGAATTTCATGTCGATGATGACGGCCATCTCTTCTTCCAGCCGCCGTCTGTATTTGGCTTTTTCCTCCTCCGAGAAGGGCTCGCCCAATTCGGTCCGGCGCTCCAAATGCTTCTCCAGGCCGTTTCTGGCCTTTTCTTTCATGATCTCGTCCGCCGGCCTGGGGTCTCCGCGAGAAAGAAAAGTCGGGAAATAATAAACCCTGTCGTCTCCGGCGTCGACGTTTTCGAATCTGACGAAATCGCATTTCTCGGCGATGTCCGCCGCATTGGCGACGGCGTCCGGCCGCCAGCGAAAATCGTCGGCCATCTTTTCCGGACTTTTGAAATACAATTCGTCCGTGTTCATGCGCATGCGCTTTTTGTCGTCGACCTTCTTGCTGGTCTGAATGCAAAGCAGCAAGTCATGAGCGACGGCGTCTTCCTGCCTCAGATAGTGACAGTCGTTGGTGGCCACCAGCGGCAGACCCATGGAATCGGCCAGTTCCACCAAGCCCTGATTGGCCAGAGCCTGTTCCGGCAGTCCGTTCTCTTGTATCTCTATGTAGAAGCGGTCGGGAAACAGGCCGGCCATTTTTTCGGCTATCCGCCTGGCGTCGTCTCCGTGGCCGGCCAGAAGGGCTCTGGGGATTTGCCCCTGAAGGCAGCCGGACAGGGCGAACACGCCTTCGGAGTATTTGCTCAACAATTCGTAATCGACTCTGGGCTTGTAATAGAACCCTTCTATGTTGGCGTAGGAGATCATTCGGCAAAGATTCTTGTAACCCTCCAAGTTCTTGGCCAACAAGGTCAAATGGTGCCTCGGCTCATTCTTGTCCCTGCCGAATCGGCTGACCGCGTCCAAATACGCCTCGACGCCCAGAATAGGCTTGATTTTCTTCGCGATCGCCTCTTTATAGAAGGCCATAAGGCCGAACATCTGGCCATGATCGGTCACGGCCACCGCCGGCATGTTCATTTCCTTGGCGGTCTTGACGAGATCCGGTATTCTTATGGCCCCGTCCAAAAGACTGTAGTAGGTGTGGACGTGCAGGTGGACGAACGACATCGAGGCCCTCCTTTGGAGGCGAACAAAATGAAAAAAAGCCGGCCCTTTTCCCGGCCGTTCCAAAATCTTAAGGCGAGGAAAGCTCTAGGTAGGCGAAGAGCCTCCCAAAAAGCGCCTCCCAAGAAGCGCCTGAACGGCCAATCCGCCGCGCGGGAGAGTTCGTCTCGGCGGTTTTTGGCGCCTCCGCCCTCTCTCGACCAGACAGTTTGTTTGGCTCATTGGCCCGTCAGTCCGCAAAAAACGCGACTTTAGCCCTTCTTGCGACTTTTTGGCCCCGCCGAAGGCCTGGCCTTTCCAGGGCTCGGCCGCTAAGGGGCGTCAAAAGACGCCCCTTAGGATTCCAAACGATAATTGGGCGCCTCGGTGGTTATTATGACGTCGTGCACGTGGCTTTCTTTGAGTCCGGCCGAGGTGATGCGGACGAATTTGGCGTTCTGTCGCAGATCCTCCAAATTCCTGGCCCCCAGATAGCCCATGCCGGCCCTGATGCCGCCCAGGAGCTGATAAATCGTCTCCGAAAGAAAGCCCCTGTAGGGAACCCGGCCGACGATGCCTTCAGGCACGAGCTTGGAGCTGTTGTCGGTGGTCTTTTGACCGTAGCGATCCGCCGAGCCTTCCCGCATGGCCTCCAAAGAGCCCATGCCTCTGTAGGTCTTGTAAGAACGGCCTTGAAAAAGAATCTTGTCCCCGGGACTCTCTTCGGTGCCGGCCAGAAGCGAGCCCAACATGACCGCCGCCGCCCCGCCGGCCAGAGCCTTGACGATGTCCCCCGAAAACTTGATGCCGCCGTCAGCCACTATGAAAGAGTCGAGCCGACGGGCTTCGGCGGCGCATTCGAAAATCGCCGTCATCTGCGGCACGCCCACCCCGGCTATGATTCTGGTCGTGCAGATGGAGCCTGGCCCCACCCCCACCTTGACGGCCGCGGCCCCGGCCTTGATGAGAGCTCTGACGCCTTCAGGCGTGGCCACGTTCCCGGCGATGACGTCGACGGAGGGGAAGGAAGTCTTCAGCGCTCTGACGTATTCAAGGTTCGTTTTGGTGTGGCCATGAGCCGAATCGATGACCAGAGCGTCGGCCTTGGCCTTCACCAGCGCCTCCGCTCTCTCCATGGTGTCGACGCCGCCCACGGCCGCCGCGACCCGAAGACGCCCTTTGCTGTCTTTGCAGGCGTTGGGAAACTGTCTGACCTTTTCGATGTCTTTGATGGTGATGAGGCCGACCAGAGAGCCCCCTTCGTTGACCACCAAAAGTTTTTCTATCCTGTTTTCGTGGAGTATGCCTTTGGCGTCTTGGAGAGATATGCCCTCTCTGGCCGTGATGAGGTTTTCCTTGGTCATCACTTCTTCGACCAGCTTGTCGTAATTGCTTTCGAAGCGCAGATCCCTGTTGGTGACTATGCCCCTCAGCTCCCGGCATTCCGTCACCACCGGGACTCCGGAGATATGGTACTGATCCATCAGCTTTTTCACTTCCCGAACCCGCATCGTCGGCGTCACCGTGACCGGGTCGAGAATCATGCCGCTTTCGCTCTTTTTCACCTTCTCGACTTCGAAAGCCTGGTGTTCAATGAGCATGTTGCGGTGAATGACGCCTAACCCGCCCTGACGGGCCATGGTTATGGCGGTCTCCGCTTCGGTCACCGTGTCCATGGCCGCGCTGACGACGGGGGCGTTGAGTCTGATGGAGCTGGTCAGCTGAGCGGACAAGTCGGCGTCTTTGGGCTGAACTTCCGAATAGGCCGGCACAAGCAAAAGATCGTCGAAGGTGAGGCCTTCAGGAAATATTGTCTGGTCGTTCATGACGTAACCTCAAAAAGATGGTGGAGAAAGAGGAACATGGCCGGCGGCGGCCAGCCATAGCCCTTCAAGAAGACTTTTGTCGCTGACGACGGCCTCGGAGCGACGGAAAAAACGCGCCAATACTTTCACCAGAACCAAGCCGGCGACGATCACGTCCGCCCGGCGAGGATCAAGACCCGCCCGGGTTTTGCGGGCGTCCAAATTCATTCCGGCCATTTCCCGGAGCAAATTTTCCGCCGAAGAGACGGAGATGACCTGATTGTTGACGCGGTCGCCGTCATAACGGGCCATGTCCAAAAGCATGGCCGCGATGGTCGTCACCGTCCCGGCGGTGCCGACGAGGACGGCCTCCCGGCTCAATTTAGGCAGCCGAGCCGAGGCCAAAAGGCTTTCGAGGCGCCTTTCGATCGCCGCCAATTCCTCCGGTCGGGGAGGATCATGCTTGACGAACTCTTCCGTCAGCCCCACCACGCCCGCGTTGAGACTGACGAGCGACTTTATCCGTCGGCCTTCCGTGCGCACAAGCTCGGTGGAGCGGCCGCCGACGTCGAATATCAAAGCCTTGTCGGGGATGGAGGCCAGCCCGGAAAGAACCCCTTGAGCGGAAAGGTAGGCTTCCTGAAACCCGGACAGCAAAACGGTCCGCCAGCCGAAACGTTCGGCTATTTCAGCCAAAAAAGCCTGACCGTCGGCGGCTTCGCGAAAGACCATGGTCCCGCCGGCCAGAGTTTTTTTAGGCTGGTAGACTTTCAGTATGTCGGCGAAACGCTCCAAGGCCTCCCAGGCTCTTTTTTTAGGCGCTTCCGCCAGGTCGGCTCCGGCGGCGATGTTTTCGGAAAGGCGGGGAATTTCTTGCCAGACTTGGCGAGAAGATAGAGATCCGTCAGCTTCGGCGGCTAAGAGTAGTCTGAAGGTGTTTGACCCTAGGTCCAGGGCCGCCAAATAATCTTGGTTCATAAAATCGACCAAGCCTCTGATTCAGGGTCAGGGAAGCGAGCCGGCTCGGGAATCGCCGCCAAAAACTTCGAACTCCGCCGAAATTGGCCATTCGAGCCGCCGCCGCCGCCAGGCCAGAAAACCGTCGTCAAAAACCCGGCTTGGTCTCCGACAGGACCAAGCGGAAGCGGGGCGGAACCGGGGGCGGAACCGAGGCGGAACCGGTCACAGGACTGAAATGATCCTGAGACTGAAACAGCCAGGGGGCGGAGGTGATCCTGGGACGGAAACGGTCATGGACCTTGGCTGAAAAGCGAATAATATAATCTCCCCCGGCTGATGAAAAAAACGACTTGTCGAAGGAGAGGCTGTCGTCCAGAGGCGGTGGACGTCAGGGGAGCGAATCCTGAGGCTGGATGGTTGCAGTTACAGATAATGACTAATGAAGTTGCTCAAGAACGAATTATGTTTCGGCTCTTTGGCGTTGCGTAAAGATACCAGATATTGTGTGTTCTTTCAAGAGGGACATAGCCGGGCGGGCCATCGCCCGCCAAGCCGATTTGGCGGCCTTTTGGAGCAAAACGCTCGCGCTTTTCCGGCCGCTTAATCGAGCTTTTTTGGCGCTTTGGCGAGGCCGTTTTGTCCCTAGTTCTTCAGTCTGGCCAAAAGAACGCTAAATCTAGACGTTGCGGCCAAATAGCGAATTGGCGAAGACGCGACCAAAGCGACGATTTTCGGCCGAGCGGCCAAATTGACAACTTTGACGAAGCCGCTTGGGCCAACTTGGCGCATTGTTCGTCCTCACGAGATGGGACCAAAAAGGCCCCGCCTTTCGCTCGGCCAACGGCCGAATCATTGACGATCCGTTCAAAATGCGGCAAAGCAATGGCTCATCGGGTAAAAAAGCCCGGCAAGGGTAGTAAAGGCGGCTACGAGTTTTGGGGTTGCGCTGGCTGACCGGAGCGCAAGAAATCCTTGTAAAACGGAAAGGCGGCAAAACTGTCGCCTTTCTAGCTTAAATCTCGGAGGCAATGGGTGATTTTTCGCGTTATCCGGACACGCTTTTTCCCTTGGCCATATTTCCTGAGGGGGATGACAAATGGCTGAGCATATGGCTGGTCAGAAGCTGCACCCGTTGTGGTATCGGCTTTCCAGCCATGACAAGGAATAAGTCATGTTCCGGCCCTTTCCACTTCGGCAGCAGACGAACAAGCTCCCCTTTCTCAACAAGCGGCTCTGCAAGCTCATCCCTGATCAGCGCGATCCCATGTCCACCGACAGCAAATTCTTTTACAAGCAGGGCGCTGCTGAAAGTAAATTTAGGCGCGGTGTGAACAACTTCAATATCAGAGCCGCATCGCAACTCCCATACAGGGCCAAAACGGGAAAGGGCTATGCAGGGCAAGTTTCTCAAATCTTGCGGATGTTCCGGCTTGAAATGCTTTTCCAACAGCTTGGGCGCGGCATATGCCGCCGGGCATATAGTTGAAACTTTCTTTGCCGTAAGGTGCGCGTGAGGCAACGGCCCGATTCGGAAAATTATGTCATAAGGCTCCAGCAATAAATCCGGCGGATCTTCCGCAAGCCGAATGCTCAGTCCGATATCTGGCCATTTGTCCGCGAAGGAGCTGAGCGCTCCTTGCATTGAACCATAATAAATATCCGCGTACATGCTGACCCTGACCCGCCCAGATGGTCGAGCAGCCCTTCCTGTAATGGATTCAAGGGCGGTATCCGCAGAATTCATAATAAATTCGCAGTGCTCCAGGAGAGCTTTGCCTTCTTCCGTCAACTGAACGGAATGAGTGTCCCGAATCAGCAGCGGCATCCCCAATTTCTCTTCTAAGAGCCTTACGCGGCGGGAAATAGTGGAAACGCCCAAATTGAGCGCGTCAGCCGCCTTGCTGAAACTGCGCAATCTCGCCACTTCGGCAAATAGAGGCATGTCGCTGAGAAGAGGATTAATTGTTTTCTGTTTTTGGAAAATCATTTCCTGAAAATAGCATTGATTTTTATTTTTAGCAAGGATATTTTATAAGCATCCATTAGAGTGCGCCAATGGAGAGAGACATGTTTCAACTAAAAGGAAGCGCCTTGAAAGTTCTCAAGGACATGCGCCTGTTTTCCGCATGTTGTTGGCTGGGCGGCGGCCTCGCCCTTCTGGCCTTGACGTCCGCAAAATACGCAGGGCAAGTCGATGAAAACGCCGTTTACGGCCTTGATTTGGCCTAGCACATTGTTCGGCCAAAGGCCGAATCATTGTCGGGAATCGGAAAAGCCGGCTTGACGCGCTGAAATAGATTTTGATCTTTCGCCAATGGAAGGGTCAAGGAGAGAGTCAAGTAGCCGTAAAAGAGCCGTTTGGTTCCCAAAAGTCTGACATAAGAGCGCGGCTATGTTATCATAAAGGCCTTGGGCCCCCCTCGAAACAAAAACGCCGCCGAGATCGTTCGCCAACGCCGAAAAAACGCCGAGCGACGACGATTTTTTTAGGCTCTCCGCCCAAAAGGCGCCTGGCCTCGCCCTTCGCGGCGGCCTTTCGTCCGGTTCGCTTTTTTTTGACGGCCAACTGGGCGGCCAATCCGTCCGTCGGCCGCGCTTTTTTGGCCCTTTCGACGGGCCGGACTTCGTCTAACGGCCAAGCCCGCCTTGGAGAAAGATTCTTTTTCGCTTTTCGTTCATCGCCGCCTTTCGCCTTCGCGAAAGGCGCTCTTCGCCGACGCCGAAAGGAGAACGACATGACCAAAAGAACCTGGACGCCGCAGTCCATAATGCAAATGACTCAGGAAGTCTGGGCTTGCTGCGCCATACAGGCGGCCGTCAAGCTGGATCTCTTCACGCCGCTGGAAAAAGGCGAGCTGACCGTCGCCGAACTGGCCGCCGCCGTCGGCGGCGACGCCAGAGCCACGGGCATGTTGGCGACCGCTTTAGTCGGTCTGGGGCTCTTGGAAAGGCAAGGCCAGGCCCTCAGGCTGCCGGAAGACTCCAGAAAGCTCTTTTCCAAAAACTCTCCCGACTATTTCGGCCACATGCTGAGGCACCAATCCCATATTCTGCCCAACTGGCTCAGACTCGACGAAGCGGTCAAAACCGGCTCGAGAGTGGCCGCCGCCTCGGCCGCCGAGTCGGACGACGACGTTCAGAGAGAAGCCTTCTTGATGGCCATGTACAACGCGGCCAGGATGCAGGCGGACGAAGTAGCCGAAGCCATGGATCTCTCCGGACGAAAGATGTTATTGGATCTCGGCGGCGGCCCGGGAACCTATGCGGCCAGCTTCTGCGCCAAAAATCCAGCCCTCGAAGCCGCCATCTTCGATCTGCCGGCCTCGAAGAGCGTCGCCGAAAAAGTCGTCGGCCAATTAGGCCTTTCCGACCGCATCCGCTTCATCGGCGGCGACTTCAACGTCGACCCCTTTCCCGTCGGCTACGACGTCGTCTGGCTCTCTCAGATCCTCCATCAGGAATCTCCGACCGGAGCGGCCGCTCTAGTGGCCAAGGCGGCCGACGCTCTGGAGAAAGGCGGCTTATTGGCCGTGCAGGAAATGACGATCGCCGATTCTTTGGACGGCCCCGTCTCTTCGACCTTATTCTCTCTCAACATGCTGGTCAACACGAAAGGCGGACAAAGCTACACTTTCCGGGAAATAACGGACATGATGAGAGAGGCTTCTTTGGTGGACGTCAAGATCCTGCCCCTGGCTCTTCCGCCAGGGCGATCCATCTTGTTCGGCCTAAAGCCATAAGTCCTTATCGCCCCACTAGGCGATGACGTTTCCTCCCTGTTTTTCTTTTCTGACGATAAGCCTTGGCCTTTTCTTCCCAGAAAAGGCCATCCTGTAAGGGCGGAGTACGGACGACCTCCAAACCCCCAAAAGGGCTTAGGCCAGACGCGCGTCTTTTGGCTGGACGCGAAGGGTCTTTCGCCTTTTTTCCCGGCTGGCCGAGGCGGCTGGCCGAGGCACGATGTTCCAAAAGCCGCCCGGCCAAAAAAATCGACGGCTCCTGGCCTGAGCTTTCGAGGGGGGGAGGGCTTGGCCTCCCCCCTAAAAGCCCTGTCCGGGAAGGCGTTTTCTGGCCGGCCCTCTTTTCCGTCTTTTGACCCCCAAACGAGCGGTCAAACCATAACTACCCATCAAACCAACAGCAAACAACAAGCAATAATGACAGGCGGGCCAACCGACAGGCGGACAAACTGACAGACGGCCCGACTGACAGACGGGCAAACTGCGCCAAGGGCCAAACGCCGAGCCGACCAGCCTCGACCAACTTCGACCAGGCTCGGCCAGCTTCGACCAGGCGGGCCGTCCCTTTTGGCCAATAAGCCAAAACTTTTTCGCCCTTGGCTCTGACGCGTCAGGCGCCGCCGAGCCAAGGGCGGCGCGCGCGGGCCAAAGCCGACCTTGACTATTGCCCGTCCATGAGGTATCTTGCCGAAACTCGTTCGGCCGCCGCGCCGGACCAGATTAGTTGTGCGGAAACGTCTAGCGTTTTAGGAACGCTCATCTCTTTGGCGGCTAATTGAAGGCCTTTCGTCAAGGAACGTCGCGTCGGCGGCCAAGCGTCGCCATAATGACGGTTGCGGGAGGGGAGAGTCGGCCCTGCGGCGGGTTCCCCCCTCCACCAACCCTCGACCCCTTTCATGAAGACGCGCCTTGACGACGCTCCCGCGATGACGTCCCCATGACGCGTCGTCATGACGACGCCCCAAAAAGACGCATCTTGGAGACGCGTCCTGCCCTTCTCTTTTTTGGCCTCGCCTCGGACGATTGTCCGTTCGGACGCGCGGCCGAAGCCGCCACTTCATCCTCTTGCCGCCCTGACCGCCTATTTCCGTTCAGGGAGAGAACGTCCATGAAACGAGACCAGACTCGGGATTATTACTTTTCCGAAGACGACCGGGGCCAGAAGCTGTGGACACGCGGCTTTCGGGCCTTCATTTTTCTAAACGTCTTCATCTTCCTGGGTTTCGACGTTCTTCTGCCCACGCTGACCGTCTATCTGGAGGAGCATGGCCATTCCCGAGACGCGATCGGCCGGATATTCAGCTTTTTCACCGTCGCCGCCATCATCATGCGCATGCTCGCGCCGAAGCTGGTTTTAAAATACAAGCCTTTCGCCCTGGTTCGACTGGGTCTCCTCATCGCGGGACTGGCCGTGACGAGCTATTATTTCGCTCATTCGGCCGTCTCCGCCAGTCTGGCCCGCTTCTTTCACGGCCTGGGCTTCGGTCTGACCTCGACTCTTTTAATGGCCCTGGCCGCCGGGATAGTCCCCCCGGGCAAAATGGCCCAAGGCATGGGCTTTCTGGGCTTGGGAACGATTCTGACTTTGGCCGTCGGCCCTTCCTTCGGCATCTGGCTGAGAGACTCCTTCGGCTATCTGGTCATGTTCCTGGCCGTGGCCGGCTTTTACCTCTGCGCCCTTTTTTGGACCATGCGCATGCCGGATCTGGACTTGCCCGCCCCGCCGGAAAACAAGCCCAAGCCCAAACTGGTCTTCATCAGCCGCCTGGTTCTGGCCCCGTCCTTCCTGATGTTTTCCACCGGCGTCTCCATCAGCGCCGTGGCCATCTATCTGGCCCTGTACTTCAAAGAAATCGATCTGCCCTACAGCGGTCTCTTTTTCGGCCTGGCCACCATAGGCATAGTCATATCCCGAGTCTTCTCCGGACAGCTGCAGGATCGCTGCGGCCACAGGGTGGTCATCTTTCCGGCCATCTGCTCCATGACCCTCGCCGTGACCCTCATTCCGCACATTCAAGGGAGAGGACTGCTGCTCTTGGCCGCCGTTCTGTGGGGCATCTCCACGGGAGCCATCTTCCCCAGCGTCCAGGCTCTGGCCTTTTCCTCGGTGCAGCCCCACCAGCGCACTTCCGTGGCCTCCTCGCTGTTCAACGCCTTCGACGTGGGCATGGGCATCGGCTCCGTCGCTCTGGGCTTCATAGCCGAACATTTCGAAACCTATCGAGCGGCCTTCCGAGGCGCCACGGTCAACTGCGTCATCTTTCTGTGCTTCTATCTCGCGGCTTTCTTTTTCCGTCGGCCAAGAGCCGAAGCGAAAATACAGACGCTTCGGACGACCTCTTCCGACGGACAAAGCGCCTGACGGCGGCGCCGCTAGAAAACGAACTCGTAGGCCGCCGCCGCCTCGGGACCGGCAAAGGCTTGGCCCAGGAAATAAATCTCCTGACTCTCTTTTCTGGTCGCCTGGGGCTTCAAAAGCGTCCTTTTCCGGAAATACGGCTCTAAACTCTTCAAAAATCTGTCTCCGTCAGGACTTTGGAATATTTTGAGCAGAAAAAAGCCGCCTTTTTTGGCGGACTTTCTGGCCCAGTCCCAGGCGATCAGACACAGCCTCAAGCTCAGGGCCTGATCTATTTCTCTTCGGCCCGTGGTTTTGGGAGCCATATCCGACAAGACGACGTCAAAGGGGCCTAGATCTACGGCTTCGGCCGAGTCGATTTCGGCGAGGTCGGCTTCCCGCAGAACGACCTGAGCCGGAAATTTTTGACCTTTGGGCAGAGCGAGATCATAGCCCAGCGCCAGACCGCCCGCCCCGACCTTGGCGGCGGCGTACAGAGTCCAGCCGCCCGGAGCGCAGCCGAGGTCCAAGACTTTCTGACCCGGCTTGAACAAGCCATATTTGCGGTCGAACTCCTCAAGCTTCCAGACGGATCTGGCCGGGTAGCCTTCTTTCCGAGCCTTGCGGCTGTAGTGATCGTCCAGTCTTCTCTGATCCTTTATCGTCATGGCCTCCTCTGCGCCAGTTTCCCGTCGGCCGGCCAAAAACGGCCTAGGCGCCCGTCTTAGGGCCCCTAGCCCGCGCCGCCTCCGATAGGTCTAAAATTGCTCGTTTTCATGAACTGTTGACTTCAGAGGCTCGAACGGCCATAATAACAGCTTCTGAGACCTTCAGCCCCGGCCGACTCCGAGTCGTTCGCTTCGCTTTATAGAGGCCAAAGGGATAAAAAGAAAGAAATGCCTCTACATTTAAACTCTTCCCCTGAGGATCAATCGAATTCCCCTGCTGTGATTATACCTCAAGACAGTTCTTATCTTCCCGGTCTTCTGCGTCTGGACAGTCCCGAAGCCACCCGCGCCGTCGGCGCCGTCGTGGGCGCGGCGCTCCTAAAGGAGCCGCTCGCTCCCTTTCTCGTCACTTTGGAAGGTCCTTTGGGCGCCGGAAAAACCACCTTGTGCCAAGGCTTGGCCGAGGCTATGGGGGCGGAGCCGGGAGAAGCGGTCAGCCCGACTTTTACCCTCTGCAACGAATATCAGACCAAAATTCCCCTCCGCCATATCGATCTTTATCGCTTGGGCCCGAACGCGGCCGCCGAATTCGTCGGAGCCGGACTGGACGAATGTCTTGACGGCCTTTGTCTTGTGGAGTGGCCTGAGAGAATGGACGATTCTTTTTGGCCCGCAGACAGGCTGGAGCTTGTATTTCAATATGACGGCCAGGGCCGCTTGCTTCGGGCTCGAGGGCCGTCGCCCTTGGCCCGAAAAATCTGGAAGCTTTGCCTAAGTCTCTAGCCAGGTACGAGAGATGTCTAGAATTATTCAAAAATACGGCGGGAGTTCCGTCGCCAATTTGGAGCTCATCAAAGCCGTGGCCCAGAGAGCCATCGAAACCAAACTTGCCGGCCACGAAGTCGTGGTCGTCTTGTCGGCCATGAAGGGCGAGACGGATCGTCTCCTCAACCTGGCCAAAGAGATCACTGAAGATCCGGACAAAAGAGAGCTCGACTGTCTTCTCTCCATCGGAGAGCAGACGAACGTCGCCATATTCGCTCTGGTCTGTCAGGCCATGGGCGAAAAGGTCAAGTCCTTTCTCGGCTACCAGGCCGGCATCAAGACGGACGACGTCCACGGCCGGGCCCGCATCACGGAGCTGAACCCCTCCCGGCTGAAGACCGAGCTGGCCAAAGGCCGCATCTGCGTCGTGGCCGGCTTTCAGGGCCAGAATCGCCACGGAGACATCACCACCTTGGGCCGGGGCGGCTCGGACACGACGGCCGTGGCTCTGGCCGTGGCTCTTGACGCCGACGTCTGCGAAATATACACCGACGTCGAGGGCATCTACACCACAGATCCCAACGTCTGCGACGCCGCCCGGAAGATGGACAGAATTTGTTACGAAGAAATGCTGGAATTATCATCCTTAGGCGCTAAAGTCATGGAAATACGCAGCGTCGAGCTGGGCATGAACTACGGAGTCAAAATCCATGTCCGCCACGCTCATTCCAGCGCCACAGGCACCATAATCTGCGAAGAGGACGCTGACATGGAAAAGACACCAGTGCGAGGCGTGACCCATTCAGTCAACGAGGCCCGCATAACCCTATTAAGAGTGCCCGATCTGCCTGGAGTGGCCGCCCGCATACTGAGCATCATCTCCAAAGCCGGGGTCGTCGTGGACATGATCATCCAAAATCAGTCCGCCTTGCCCCCCGACGAGACCGACGACGGCCAAATCCAGCTGACGGACTTTTCCTTCACCGTCCCGTCCGGCGATTACGACACCACTCTTGATCTGATGAAGGCGGCCGGGCAAGAAATAGGCGCGGCCGAAGTGGTGGGAGACAACAACATAGCCAAGGTCTCCATTGTGGGCGTGGGGATGCGCAATCACGCCGGCGTGGCGACGCTCATGTTTCAGACCCTGGCCCGAGAAGGCATCAATTTGTCGATGATTTCGACTTCGGAAATCAAAATAAGCTGCGTCATCGAAAAAAAATACGCCGAACTGGCCGTCAGAGCCCTACACGAGGCTTTCAAACTGGGCTAATCTCCATCTCTTCGAGATCTCTTCAAGTCTTCGAGGGGAACCGCCCCGAAAAAAAGGGGGCGAACGGGGAGAACAGGATAGGCAGCAGGACGGGCAGAGAGAAGAGGTCGGTCGGCGAGAGCAGGACGGACAGGACGGACGGCGAGAGCAGGACGGATAGGACGGACGGCGAGAGCAGGACGGGGAGAACGGGGAAAACGGATCGGACAGGAGCTCGGTTCTTTAGCCCTGGAGCCGCGCGAGCGGACGCCCCTGGCTCGCGAACCTTTAGAACGCGAACCCATTGACTCGCCAGTATTTTTGTTCGCCAGCATTTTTGCTCGCGACGCCGTTCGAGCGGGAACCGCCAGCTGCCCTCGGGCAAGGGCCCTCTTTCGGACAAGGACTCTCTTTCGGACAAGGGACGCTTTTCGACCTCGCCTGGCCGCTATGGCCCCCGATAGCCGAAGGCGTTCCCGTCTTTTTGGGCGAGACGAAAGGCTCTTCGCCGCCCTCCGTCGCGCCGAACCAAAGGATCGCTAGCCGCTCAATTGGGCGCGCTGCCCGCGCTGGCGGCGAGATTGGCGTTGAGACTGGACACTTGGTTCATCCAGACGATGCTCTGAGTCTTTTGCTTGTCCATGCCTTCCGGGCTGCGATCCGGAGTGAACCAGGTCAGGTAGATGAATTTGTCTCCGACGTTCAAGGCGGAAGCGGTGACGAACGAATCGCTCCGAAGCCCGTTGAGGTTTAGGGACGTCTTTAGCGCGAACGATATGCTGCGCTCAGTCTCGGCGAAACGGCCGACGTCCTGGCCGGTGGAATAGCTGAAACCCAATTCCCGGCCCAACTTCTGACGAAGCTTGGCGTTGGCCCGGTTGCTCATGACCATGGACAAAGGTTTGGTGTTTATGGCCAAGCCGATGAGGTTGTTCAGGCGTCGCCGCTCCTTGACCACGCTCTTCTGGTCGTAGCTCTTGCCCTCCATCCTGATGGTGGAGCTGATGACGGCTATGGACGGCAGAAGCCTGGGCTGGCCGGTGGACAAGCCGTTGACGAAAACGGTCCACTGATCGGGATTGGCGTAGACGGCCAAGACGTTCAACTTGAACAGATCTTTTAGAGATTCCATGAATTTGTCCGCTTCAGGACAAAGACCGTTGACCTTGATCAAACCTTCGGGCTGAACCATGCCCACTTCCAGTTCGCCTATCTTGACCGTGTCCAGGGCTCCCGGCACGGCCTCCTTGCCGAAGGCGGCGCTTGACAAAAGCCAACACAAACCAATCACCCCCATCGCCCAAACGACTATTTCGCCTATTTTCTGCAAATAATATACTATGCTTTCCACTTTCTAGTCTCCCGTCTTCCGATATCGGCGAACTGAACCCCCTTGCTTATGAACGCCAAATGTTTTTTAATATGTTGCGGTTCGCCTCCTTGGGAGGCTTCGTTAGGAGTTGCAATTTTCAGGCCAACCAGCTACTGAGGCGGATCATGACGACCATGCCCTAAAGGCCGATCCTATTTTTATCAACCGCGCCTAAAAAGTGAACAGAAGGTTTTTTTGTGTCCATCAGACGTTTCAGACCCGCCTTGCGAGGCGCCTGGGTGTTGGTCTTCGGCTCCGGCCTTGGTCTTGTCATCGCCTTGCACGCCAGAAGCCGCTCCGAAGAGATCTGGCCTTGGGTCTTTCTGGCCACAATTTTCGTTGCCCTTTTTCTACACCGATTGAGTTTAGTCTACACCCTATCCGAATCGACTTTGCGGACGGACAGTTGGTGGGGGCTGGGCCGTCCGGAGACGATTTCCCTGTCCGCCATAGACCGAGCCGACGTGACCCGCTCCATGGCCATGTCGCTGGTCGGCTGCGGCCATATCGTCGTCCGCTCCCTTCACCCCGACGAAGGCAGTCTGACCCTTTTGGCCCAACCTGACCCGCAAAAGCTTGCCGACGCCCTTATGGCTCATAATCAGGCGGCCCGGAAACAAGGCGGAGGCGAACAAAACGAAACGGAAGACGAGCTCGGCGACTGACGCTCGAAGACGGCTCTGGCCAGATCTTGAGCGACGGCTTTGGACGACATGATGGACAAGGGCTTGGATCACGCCTTGCGCAACTTAGGTTGGACAAGAGCTTGGACGACGGTTTGGACAATCAGGTTGGACAACGGCTTGAACAATCGGTTTGGACGGCGGCTTGGACGACAGTTTGAACTAGGGCTGGAACAACGGCCCGAGGCCGACCGGCCGTCCTCGGCAAACGTCGCCTGAAGAAACCATGGAGCGGCTGACGTTTCGCCTGTCGCGCCTCTGACCTCCAACTGTCGTCCGCCCTTTCGCGCGTCTATTGTCCGTCAATAGTCCGCCAATCGTCCATAAACATCGCGGGAGACGAACGTGGCTGTCTGGAAAGACTATTACCGGATCCTTCAAGTCGATGCGGAAGCCGACCAGGCGGCCTTGAAAAAAGCTTACCGCAAACTGGCGGTCATCTGGCACCCGGATCGAAATCCCGGCTCGAAAGTCGCGGAGGAACGCTTCAAATCCATCGCCGAGGCTTACGCCGTCTTAAGCGATCCGGTCAAAAGGCGACGCTACGACCACTTGGGACCGGAGGCCTTCAACGCCGAATGCGGGACGGGAGACATATTTCAAGGCTTTGATCTGTCCGATCTTTTTCGAGAATTCGGTCTGCCTCCCGTCAAAGAGACTTTATTCGGCATCCTGGAGGACAATCCGGCCAAACGGGCCGGAACCGGCCCGTACCAGGATTTTTTCGCCGAATTCGGCCAGAAGCCGGGAAGGAAAAAGCCGTCGGCCAAGTCGGGCTTTGGCATAATTCTGGCGGTGTCTCTCAAGGAAGCCGTCTTCGGGGCCATCAAAATCGCCGCCTTCAACGTCGGCGGCGAAGTCGTCAGGGTGCCGGTGACCATCCCCCCGGGAACCAAAACGGGGCAAATCGTCAAAGTCCCTGGCCGGGCGCCTAGCCCAGGCCGAAAGGCCGGGGATTTGCTGGTCACCGTCAGCATTACCGCCGACCAGAATTTCAAGCGAGTCGGGCAGGATCTGCTGACCGCCCTTCAGCTGACCAAAGCCGAACTGCTCGACGGCTGCCGGGTCTTGGTGCCCACTTTGGACGAACGCAATCTCAGATTGACCGTGCCGGCCGGGACGCGGGCCGGAACGTCCCTGAAAGCCGCCGGACACGGCGTCCCCGGCCCGGACGGCCGCAGAGGAGATCTCATCATAGCCGTCTACGCCAAGTGACGAGGCCAAAACGACGAGCCTCGCCAAATCGCCGACATGCGAGTTGACATGTACAAAAACAAAACCCTGGCCGCCGTGGTGCCGGCTTACAACGAAGAAAAGCTGCTCTCCCGGGTCGTTCTGACCATGCCTGACTTCGTCGATCACATAGTCGTGATCGACGACCAAAGCTCCGACGGCACGGCCGCCGAAGCGGAAAGGCTCGCCAAATCAGACTCTAGAGTCGTCCTTTTGTCCCATAAAGTCAATCAGGGCGTGGGCGGCGCCATCGCCACCGGCTACAAGTGGGCGCGAGACAACGACGTGGACATGGCCGTGGTGATGGCCGGAGACGGCCAGATGGATCCGGCGGATCTGCCGAATTTGTGCGACCCGGTGGCCGAAGACGGCGTCGATTACGCCAAGGGCAACCGCCTGGTCTACGAAGAGTCCTACCACCTCATCCCGAAGGTGAGATTTTTCGGCAACGCCGCCCTCTCGTTTCTGACCAAGGTGGCTTCCGGCTACTGGCACATCGCCGACTCTCAAACAGGGTACACCGTCATCAGTCTGCGAGCCCTCAAGGCCATTGATTGGGACAAGATGTACAAGCGATACGGCCAGCCCAACGACATTTTGGTCCGATTGAACGTCGAGGAAATGCGGGTTCGCGACGTCCCCATAAAACCGGTCTACAACATCGGCGAGACCAGCGGCTTCAAGCCCAGACAGGTGCTGTGGCCCATCAGCCGCTTGTTGCTGACCATGTACGCCTGGCGCATGTGGAAAAAATACGTGATTCGAGACGCTCACCCCCTGTTTCTGTTCATTCTCATGGGGCTGGGCCTGTTCGCCATCGGCTTTCTGTTTTTTTTGCGGCTGATTTATCTTTGGATAGACCAAAGCCAGATGCCGGAAATAACCCTCATCATCATGCTTTTCAGTTTTACCTTGGGCTTGCAGTCATTTTTGCTGGGCTTATGGATGGATAGAGACATAAACAAGTCGCTTCGCTGAAATTGAGACGAAGCTGGGCCTGCCGTCGCCCCGGGCAGCCTCCCTGGCCAATTTCTTCAGGCTTTCGCTCCTGACGAAGCTTGACGTTATTGGCGGCTTGACGTTTTTCGGGTAATCTCACTGTTTATTTAACGTGAAAAACAGAATCATCTGTAGCTGTTAAGCGGGTGAAACGAAAAAACGCCTTTTTATTTTTTCTTGCGCTAAACTAAATTTGATCCAACTGCAAAAACCACCTGTAATGCCAAAAGTCGAGTCAGACGAATGCCTATTATCAAGGGTTAATTTTGACCGATTTTGCAGAAATCGACTTTTTGCGCTTGGTTCAAAGATGATTGGCGCGCGATGCAAAGGGTTCCGACTGACGGCTCTTGATGGAACCTGTTTTTTGGTTCCGCAATGATGAACCCGCTTTAGGGTTCATTTCGGTTTTCCTTCTGTCAAGCAAGGCGAGACCGCTTTCCCAAAGGCGAGAGTCGTCGCTCTTGTTGAACCTCGGGACAAGGGCGATTGTGGGCGCGGAAATTGACGCCTACGATATCTATTGATGATGCCAGGAACAATCAACCCTAGCTTAAGTTGACAGTATTGGATCTAAGAGCGAGTCCGCCCCGTCAAAGCGGCGAAGCCGCTGAAAAGACTGTCTCTTTCCTCTCCGGCTAAAGCCGTGTCCGCCTCCGACCAGGGACTGGAAACGGCTGAAATCCTGGCCGCCGCCGCCTCCGCGTCGCCGGGGTTTTCCCGAGCCCGCCGCACCAGATCCTCCGGACCTCCCCCCTGATAAGGCTTGGCCAGAGCCGCCCCAAAAACGACGGCCGGCCCGCAAAGGCTCCCTTTCGGACCGAACTCGCGCCCTAGAGCGGCCAGAAGTCTCAAAGCCTTGTCCTTGTCCGCTTCGGGTATCAATATGGCCACTTCCTCCTCGGACAAGCGGGCGGCCAGATCCAAAGGACGCAAAGCGCCGCGCAAGAAAACGGCCAATTTTTGCAGAACGCTGTTTTCGGGCTCGCGGTACCTCACCAAAATTAGTCCCAACGGCTTCTCGGTCCTTTCCATCCGGCTGAACTCGTAACTGAGCGAGAGGTTGAAATGCTGAGGATGGTACAAACCGCTGGCCTGATCCAGACAGGTGGCTGAAGGGACAATTCCGCCTGACGGAAGCGGAGCGACGAAACCGTCGCCCCCGGAACTTTTTTCAGTTTTTGACGTCTTTGAAGTTTTTGAAGTTCCTGGAGATCTTGAAGTCCTGGCCCCCCTTGCCGCCGCCGACCTCTTTGCCGCCGTCGCTTCCTTTGCCGCCGCCGACTCCCGCAGACCCGAGGACCTTTGAGATGCCTTTCCCAAGTCGGCGAAGTCTCCGACGGATTCCGTTTCTTTGGCCGTTTTCGGGGCCTTGGACGGCCCCCTTTTCGTGTTGGCGGCGACCATCGCGTCTCTCCCTCAGACCATGTCCAAAATAGCTTGAGGCATATTGCGCAGCGACACGACCTTGTCGACGCAGCCTGTCTTGATGGCCTCCTTGGGCATGCCGAAGACGACGCACGAGGCTTCGTCCTGAGCCAAGGTCTTGGCCCCGGCCTGCTTCATTATTCTCAGACCTTCCGCCCCGTCCGAACCCATGCCGGTCAAGATGCACCCGACGGCGTTGGCCCCGGCGTATTTGGCCACGGATTTGAACAAAACGTCGACCGCCGGTCTTTGGTGGTGAACCATGGGGCCAGTCTTTATTTCCACGTAATATCTGGCTCCGCTTCGCCGCAGAAGCATGTGAAAATTGCCCGGAGCGATAAGGCAGGTGCCCGGCAAAACGCTGTCGTTCTCCTCGCCTTCCTTTATGTTGATGCGGCACAGACCGTTCATGCGGTCGGCGAAGGCCTTGGTGAAATTGGCCGGCATGTGCTGGGCGATGACGATGCCCGGCGTGTCCGCCGGAAGTCTGGTCAAAATGTCGCGCAAAGCCTCCGTCCCGCCCGTGGACGAGCCGATGGCGATGACCTTGTTGGTCGTCTGGGTTATGGCCCCTTTGGCCGTGGCCATGGGCCCGCCGACGGAGGGGGCCCTTTTCAGAACCCTGACCTTGGAGGCCGCCCGAATCTTTTCGGCCAGCTGCCCGCCCATTTCGCCGACGGAGAACGAGCCTCCCGGCTTGGCCAGAACCTCGACGGCCCCGCAATCCATGGCCTCCAGAGCCATGGCGCTGCCTTTGGGCGTGAGGGAGCTGACTATGATCACCGGCAACGGATGGCCGGCCATGATTTTTTTCAGAAAGGTGATGCCGTCCATGCGGGGCATTTCAATGTCCAGCGTAATCACGTCCGGCTTATGCTGCAAGATCATGTCTCGGGCCACGAAGGGATCCGGGGCCGTGCCCACCACCTCGATGTCCTTGGCCTGAGAAAGCTGTTCGGTGAATATTTTTCTGACTATGGCCGAATCGTCGACCACCAGCACTTTAATCATTGGAACCTCGCCGAATAAGCCAAAAGCGGCAACCGAAAAGCGGCGCCCTTTGAACGAGCCTTTGTCGCCAGCCCCATCAAAAAAAGGCTCAGGCGCGCGCGGATTATGCCGTTAAACGAAGACGGCCGTTAAAGACCTTCTTTCCAAAACCATCTTTCAAAAACCATCCTTCAAAAACCGTCTGCCGAAGACCGTCATCTTCAGAGGGCGCCTCGCTCGAAAATCTTTTCAAGGCGCCAAAAGCCAAGAAAAAAAACGCCGCCGCACGCCGGCCAAAACAGGCGAAATCGTCAGCGATTGACCTTCCTGTAGATGCAGGGAGCCACGTACTGAAAATTGTGGGTCAACCCGGACAGACTCTCCGAATGCCCGATGAATAGATAGCCCCCGACTTCCAAGAGGTTGTGAAACTTCTCCACCAGCCTGGCTATGGTCTCGCGATCGAAATAAATCATGACGTTGCGGCAGAAGATCAGATCCATCGGTCCTTTGAAAGGCATGGGCTCCATCAGGTTGAAGCGCCGGAAAGAGATGATCCTTCTCACCTCGGGCTTGACGACGTAGGTGAAGCCGCCTTTTTCGGCCGGACTCTTGGTCATGAAGGCGTGGAGGGAAGCCGGAGGTATGTTTTTCACGCTCTCCGGGCCGTATTGGCCTCTTTTGGCGACGTTCAAGACCTTGGTCGACAGATCCGTGGCCAATATTCTGAAATCTCCGCCTTGGGCGAAGTAGGGACTCTTCTCCAAAACCACCATGGCTATGGTGTACGGCTCTTCGCCGGAAGAGCAGGCGGCGCTCCAGATTCGCATCCTCGGTCCGCCGCCGCCGGGACGGCGCCGTCTGGCTTCCAGCTCCGGAACGAAAGTCTTGGTCATAAAATCGAAATGTTGGGGTTCGCGCCAGAAGCTGGTCAGATTGGTGGCCAAGGCGTCCAAAAGAAAGACGAGCTCGTCTCCGGTGGAGTCGGTCATGACGTGCTGGAAATAGGACTTGAAATTCTTCATCTGCAGCTGACTGATGCGCTTGGCCAGCCTGGCCCGAACCAGCTCTTTCTTCCCGTCCATAAGATTGATGCCGCTGGCCTTATGAACGAAAGACGCGATGGTCTGGTATTCGGCGTCGCTCAGATCCGGCTGATTGAAAGGGGAAGCCCCTGGTTGAAATCTTTCGCTCACTATTGTCTCCCCCAAAAATGCCAGCCAGGTTCAATAAGACGAAAAAGCGATCTTGTCCGACTCCATAACGCGAGACAAGAAAAACGGCGTCCTAATGCGTGTTGGGCGGTCAGGCGTCTTCGGCCTTTTCTTCTTCGACGAATTCGGCCCTCGGCCCGAAAGTCAGCTCTTCGTCGGTCAAGATAAGATCTATGTCCAAAATGATGAGCACCTGAGTCTTGGTCTTGGCCATGCCTTTGATGTATTCGCTCTTCAGCCGGCTGCCGAATTCCGGAGCCGGCTCTATGTCGGCTTTGTTGATGGTTATGACCTCGGAAACCCTGTCCACCACGATGCCCATATGGGTGGTCCCGGACAGAGTGTTGAACTCTATGACGATTATGGAGGTCCGTTCGGAGTACGTTTCCTCCGGCAGGCCGAACTTCAGCCGCAGATCGATGACCGGAATGACTTTCCCCCTCAGGTTTATGAGACCTTTCATGAACTGAGGAGTCTGGGGCACGGCGGTTATGTCCATCAATCCGTTGATTTCCATGATTTTAAGGATATCCAGTCCGTAGAATTCGCCGGCCAGCTCAAACTGCAGAAATTTCATGTCCTGTGAATGATCGACCGACAAACTGCTGGCTTCGTTTATTTGGCTCTGACTCATAGACGACACCCAAAAACTAAAACGTCATCCGAAAAAGGGTTTATAAAGAGGCCGAAGGGAACTTTAAAGGTCGTCCGGCCTTTCGCGCGTCCGTATTTTACGGTCACTTCGGCCGACCGCCAATCGGTCGGCCTAGAATTGGGCGGCCAAGAATCGGTCGCCTAGAATCGGTCGCCTAGAATTGGTCGCCTTGGCTTGGCGGCCTTTTTTGGCGGCCCATTTTTCGACAATAATATGGCTTTTTGGCAAAGGATCAAATATGAAACGTCGTAAAACGGCCAAACGGCCAAGCCGCCAAGCGGCCAAGCGGCAAGAAGCGAAAAGGCTGAAAAGCGGCCAGCGTTCGAGCGACCATGCGGCCATGCGATCAAGCTGCCATGCGATCAAGCGACCATGAAGACCGTCTCCGGTCGACCGATGGAAAACCAAAGGGGCCGACGACCAAGACAGGTTTTTTTGGCTCTAAAAGGCGACGGCTCAGGTCGGTCCCATGCCCCAGTCGTCGTCGTCGAAACAGTCTCTTCCGGCGATTAGGGAAGGACCGCCTTCTTCGGCTTCGAACAAGCCGTTGACGTCCAAAATCAGCCCCACCCTGCCGTCGCCGAGGATGGTGCCGCCGGCCAGAGTCCGGACGTATTTGAGGCGCTCGCCCAGAGACTTGATGACGACTTCCTGCTTGCCGACGACCTCGTCGACCATGAGGCAGCGTCTTTCGCCCTCGTTCTCCACGACCACCACCAAAGCTCTGGACGGATCGGAGACGGCGTCCTGAACGTTCACCAGCCGGTTGAGTCTGACCAAAGGCAGAAGGCTGTCTCGCACTTTGATCATCTCGCCCTGGTTTTTGACGGTGAAATACTCTTCCGGCTTCGGCCTGAAGGACTGATTGATGGAAATTGTCGGCAAAATGTACTGATTCTCGCCAACCCTCACTATCATACCATCAATTATGGCTAAGGTTAAGGGCAGACGTATGGTGAAAGTGGAGCCTTCGTTGGGGGCCGTGGCGAAATCGACCTTGCCTCTCAAAACTTCAATTGATTTTTTCACTACGTCCATGCCGATCCCGCGCCCGGAGATCTCGGTGACTTTGTCGGTGGTGGAGAAGCCGGGCTGAAAGATCAGGTTGCGAATGGCCGCCTCAGAAAGATTTTCTCCAGGCTGGACGAAACCTTTTTCCACGGCCTTGGCCAGCGTCTTGTCGAGGTCCAGTCCGTTGCCGTCGTCGGAGAGCTCTATGACCACGTTTCCGCCTTGATGGTAGGCCTTCAAAAGAACCATGCCTTTGGGAGACTTGCCTTTGGCCAAGCGCTCCTTGGGCATCTCCAGGCCATGGTCGAGAGCGTTTCGGATCATGTGAACCAGAGGATCGTAGAGAGATTCGACCATGTTGCGGTCGATCTCCGTGTCTTCGCCTATGGTTTGAAACTCCACGTCCTTTTCGAATTTATGGGCCAAATCTCTGACCAGTCGGCCCATTTTTCGGAAGGTGTTGTTGATCTGGACCATCCGAAGACTCATGGCGTTTCGCTGCAATTCGGAGGTGATGCGGGAAACTTGAGCCAGATCTTTGATTATTTTTTGCTCTTTGAGCTCTTTGATGGATTCGTTGGAAGTGATGAGAGATTGGGTTATGACCAGCTCCCCGACCAGATCGATGAGCCCGTCGAGCTTTAAAGTCTCCACCTTGACCGTCTGCACTCCCCCCAGCCCCGCGCCCGGGGTCACGGCCATCTCGCTTTGCTTCTGCTCGCGCAAAGCCGCGGCCACCTTTTCAGGGGCGCCTATCTTCTGTTTGAGGATGATTTCGCCAAGTTTGGTTTCTTTTAATCCTTCCTGTATCTTCAAGGCCTTGTCGATGTGCTCGTGTTCCAGAAGACCCATGGAGACCAGTATTTCGCCCAAGCGTCGGCCCTTGTCCTCGCCCTGCTGCCGCTTGAGGGCCTCTTCCAGCTCATGTTCCGAAATTAGGTTTTCCTTGACCAGAATTTCGCCCAGCCTGACGCTTCTGACCGTTTTCTGGGCTTGGATGAGACCGCCCAAATCCCCTTCCGAGATGAGGCCCTTTTCGACCAAAATTTCGCCCAGCTTTTTGGGCTTGCCCAAGGCCGCGGCCACCGGCTGAGCGGCTGGCGGCTGAGGCGCCGCCGTCAGGATGCCTTGGCGAGCCGCCCACAGATTTTCCCTAAGCTGGGCGAGCTCTTCGCTCGTCCAACTGGGATTGATGGACCAGCTGCGTCCGTCGGGGTTGATGACCAGGGTGGACAGGCCGCCGATGACGAAGGAACAGGCCTTCAGCAACACGTCGGTGATGACGGTGGTGTGGGGAACCTGTTCGCCGACGACGTAATCGATGAGGCCGATGGTGTCGGCGGCGAGTCTGGCCAGATCGTCGAGATCCAAGAGGCACAAGCCGCCCAGAATGGCCCGGAAGCGCGGCAGCGTCTCGGACATGGCCGAACACGGATCGGCTTTCTGCTCGACGCTGACCAGCTTCATCTGTAGATCTTCCACGGCCCCGATAAAATCGGACTTGAAGTAATCCACCGTCAGCTTCTGAGTCAACAACAAGACATCCCGACGAACTTGCGTGGGCGTGGGCACGATGAAGGCCAGACCGTCGCCTTTTTTGCGCGGCTGAAAAGAGTCTTTGCCGGATTCGCGCCGTCCGCCGCCGAACTCGGCCGCCTGGCCCCCGACCGCTTGTCCCCCGGCCGCTTGTCCGCCGGACAAAGGAATGTCGAACGCTTCCCCTGACGGCGAGTCGCTTAAGCGGATCGGTTCGGCCGACGAATCGTCCGAGAGCCGATTTTCAGATGGCGGGGAAGTTTCGGAGGAAGAGCCAAAAAGAGAGAAATCGTCGGGAGAGGAGGAGGCGGTTCCGTCGTCGCTTAGGGCGGCCGCCATTTTTTCCATCGAGGCTTGCTGAAATTTGGTCGCCTTCTTCAAAAAGCCGGCGGCGTCGCCCTGAAAGGGCGCCTCTACGGGGAGGCAGCGGGCCAACTCGTCCAAAAGAATCAGTCCCTGGCTCAAAAGCTCCACGCCTTGATCAGGGTCGGACATTTCGTCGAGGATGGCCAGCTCCAGAATGGAAGACAGAGAGGCGAGGATCTGTCGAGGCCAAGAGGCGTCTTGAGAAGAAGGGCCGGAGGCGGCCTCGTCTGGAGCGACGTCGCCGGCCAGAGGAGCGAAGGCTTCGCGAATCTCCTCCATCATCCCCAAAAGCGAGCTGAACTCCAAGAGGTCGTCCTGCGAGAGCATGACCAGATCAAGGCTGGCCCGGTTCAATAGCTCGTTCAACCTGTCTTCGTCAAAGGTCATGGCCCCCCCTGGCAAGCTTGCGCCTTGGAAAAGAAAAGCCTTGTTTTCGGAAAGGCGGCGACGTTTTTTCAGGCGAAGGAGGCTTTTTTTTGGCCGGAAAAAACTATTCTATCTTGGCTCCCTGGCCCAGAGTCTCGCTTAAGATGGCGTATTGCCAGCGCATCAGACGATCGCGCTCGTCCAGAATCGTGTCCACGAGCTGTCCGAAACTGCTCGGCTGGCGGGAAAAATAATCCGTGATGCCGCAGCTGATGGCCTCGATCATGCCCAGCAAAGAAGGCCGAGAGGCCAGGACGATGAGTCGGCTGAGCGGAGACTGGCGGAGAACCTCGGCCCCAAGAGAGTGATCGACCAAAAGGTTGCTGTCGGCCACCAAAAAATGCAGGCTTTGGGTCTTGATGAAGGACAAAACCCCGGATATGTTCTCGACCACGGTCACCGCGAAGCCTTCGCGTTCGAGATCCGAGATGAGAGGCGCCAAAAAATTAGGCTCCCTGTCCACAATGACGATCCGCATAAGCCTTTTCTCGAACGCTCCTTGGCGCGTCTTTCGTTCATCAAAAAAGAGGGCTCCGCCGAAAAAAAAAGTCGGCCGGAGTCTGGTTGCGAAGGCCAAAGTACTGACGCTTGTCGATACATCAGCGCTATTATAGTGAGATTCTACTTGAACGATGGAAATAAATCAACTCTTGGCTCTTTTTCGAACCAGAAAACGGGATGACCTTGTTTTCGGCCTCTTCATCAAGATCTTATCCCCTCAAAAGGGCTAAAAAGCGTCGGTGAATCAAACTTCAAGACGAAGGCCATTGAAACATCGAACCAATAAAGCGAACTGGGAAAAACTGTCTTCCGCTACAGCAAAAAAAACTCCCGACTATAGAAGCGCCGAACCAAAGGGGGCGCCCCTTCGATCCGGCGTCAGAAAGTTCGATCATGAACTGGTTCAAGAACTCCGCTCGACAGCCCAGCGGCCAGCTAACTGACCAGCCAAACGGCTGGCCAAGCGGGTAACCAACGGACAGCCAAGCGGCCAGCCGCAGGATGTCGGACGACCAGCCAGGCGGCTCAACTGGCCGAAGAGCCCCCGTCGTGAGCCGGCTTGGTCGGAGGCCGCTCCTTCACGGACACCCGCCCGTACAGATCCGCTCCGCGCCAGTGGTGGAAGACTTCTCTGGTCTTCTGGAACATGGCGTAGACCAGCGGGATGATGATGAGGCCTATGGTCGAGGCGGCCAGCATGCCGCCGAAGACGCAGATGGAGACGTTTTGGCGAGTCTCGGCCCCAGGGCCGGTGGCGAAGACCAGGGGCAGAAGACCGGCCAAAAAGGCCATGGAGGTCATGATGACGGCCCGGAATCTCAAAAAGGCTCCGGAAGCCGCGCTCTCCTTGATCGTCTCGCCGTCCTGCCTGGCGTCCTTGGCGAACTCCACGATCAAGATGGCGTTCTTGCTGGCCAAAGCGATCAGGGTGACTATGCCTATCTGGACGTACAGGCCCAAAGACTGGTTGGCCAGCTTGACGGCCAGCATGGATCCGTAGATGGCCGCCGAGATTGAGACGATGACGCCCAAAGGTATGGTCCAGCTCTCATAGAGGGCCACCAGAAACAAATAGGCGAACAAAAAGGAGAGGACGAACAGGGAAAAGGTCTGACCGGCCGATTCTTTTTCCTGATAGGTCGAACCGGTCCACTCGTAGCCTATGTCGGAAGGCAGGCTCAAAGCGGCGTTTTCCATGGCCTCTATGCCGACGCCGGTGCCCAGCCAGGGCTTGCCGCTGCCCATGACGACGGCGCTGCGGTAGTTGTTGTAGCGAGTGATGTTCTGCGGGCCGGTGGAAAGCTCCACGGTGACCAGAGACGACAAAGGCACCATGCTGCCGTTGTTCGAGCGGACATGGATGGCGTAGATGTCGTCGATGTTTTTGCGGCTCAGAGCCCCGCCCATGATCTTGACTTGCCAGCTGCGGCCTTTGTAGTTGAAGTCGTTGACGTAATAGCTGCCCAAATAAAACTGCATGGAGGCGAAGATGTCGTTGACGTTGACGCCCATGCGGATGGCCTTGTCGCGGTCTATCTCGACCTTCAGCACCGGAGTGTCGGTGTTGAAGAAGGTGAAGGCCATGAGCATGCCCGGATCCTGCATGGCCACGCCAATGAATTTCTGGGCTTCCTGGGCCAGCTCCGACGGCGGTCGGCCGACGAAATCCTCCAGCACGAACTCGAAGCCGCCGACCGAACCGAGCCCCATGATGGGGGGCAGAGAAAAGGAGACGCAGCTGGCGTCAATGATCGAAGCCAGCTTCATGTTGGCCTGATTCAGGATGTAGTCCAACTGGGTTTCCCGGGTCCTTCGCTCGTCGTAAGGATCCAGGCCGACGAACATGAAGGCGGCGTTGTCCTGAAGGCTGAAGTTGACCACGTTGATGCCCAAAATGGCCATGATGTTGTCCACGCCCTCTATCTCATAGACGAGCTCCTCGGCCTTGACCAGGATTTCTCTAGTCTTGTTGAGAGGCGAGCCTTCGGGCAGACCTATCTGAATGATGAAAGTGCCTTTGTCCTCGTCGGGCAAAAAGCCGCTCGGCGTGGATTTAAGAAGCCAGATGGCCGCGCCGAGACAGAAGCAGGCCACGACCAGACCGAAGGCGGCCCGTCTCAAAAGCAGGACGACCAGCGCGCGGTATTTGTCCCTGGTCTTGTTCACCATATTTTGGAAGATGCGGACGAGGAAGAACGGTTTGCGATGGCCGGTGGTGAGAAGGATGGCGCACAACGCCGGACTGAGAGTCAGGGCGTTGACCGCCGAGATGAGCATGGAGACGGAAATGGTCACGGCGAACTGCTGATAAAGCTTGCCGGAGAGACCGGGAATGAAGGCCACGGGCACGAAGACCGACAGGAGAACCAGAGCGATGGCCACGATGGCCCCGGTAATCTGGCCCATGGCCTTTATGCTGGCCTCTCTTGGGCCCAAGCCCTCGTCTCGCATGACGCGTTCGACGTTCTCCACCACGACGATGGCGTCGTCAACGACGATGCCCACCGACAAGACCAAAGCCAAAAGAGAGATGGTGTTGGCCGAATAGCCCATGATCAGAAGAACGGCGAAGGTGCCCACCAGAGAGACGGGCACGGCCACCATGGGAATCAAAGTGGCTCGCCAGCTGCCCAGAAAAAGATAAACCACCATGATGACCAGAACCATGGCGATGACTATGGTCTCCTGAACCTCGTGGATGGAGCTTCTGACGAACTCGGTGGCGTCGAAGACGGGCAAGACCTCCATGTCGGGAGGAAAACGCTTTTCTATGTCCGCCAAAGCGGCGTCGACCATGGCCGCCGTGGCCACGGCGTTGGAGCCGGCCGACGAAGTCAGCATCATGCCGACGGAATTGCGTCCCTTGTAGATGCCGGTGGGAGCGTAGGTGTTGGAATCCAAAACCACTTCGGAGACGTCGCCCAAACGCAGGATTGTCCCGTCAGGATTGGTCCTGATGATGATCCTTTCGAACTCTTCGGGGGTGCTCAGTCGTCCGGTGGCCGTCAGGTTGTAATGCAGCTCCTGATTGGGCGGAGTGGGCGCGCCGCCGACTTCGCCGACGGCGGCTTGGATGTTCTGAGAGCCCAAGGCGGCGATGATGTCGGCGGGGGACAAGCCTCGGGAAGCCAGCACGTCCGGATTCATCCAAATGCGCATGCTGTATTCGGAACCGAAGAAGTTAATCGAACCGACGCCGGAAATTCTGGCCAGAGGGTCGACGACGTTGTTGCTGACCCAGTCGCTCATGTCCAGATCCGAGATGGTTCCGCCCGGAGAATGGAAGGAGTAGGCCTTCAGAAAGCCGGAAGTGCTCTTGTCGACGTCGACGCCCTGCCGAATGACCTCCTGAGGCAGAAGAGCTTCGGCTTTTTTCAGACGGTTCTGCACGTTGACCATGTTCAGATCCGGGTCGGAGCCGATCTCGAAAGTCACGGTGAGACTGTAGGAGCCGTTGTTGGACGACTGGCTGGACATGTAGAGCATGCCGTCTATGCCGTTCATGGCGCTTTCGATGGGCTGGGCCACCGTGCTTTCCAACGTCTCGGCGCTGGCTCCGGGATATATGGCCCGAATGTTGACCTCAGGCGGAACTATGTCGGGAAACTGCTCGACCGGCAGTCGCATCAGAGCCAGGGCGCCGGCGATGCTGATCACCAGAGCCACGACGATGGCGAAACGCGGCCGATCTATAAAAATACGCGACAACATTTATTTTTCCTCCGCCTGACCGGCTTCGTCCCCAGCGCTCTCGACTTGGGCGGCGGCCGCCGAGGCGGTCGGCTCTACGGCCTCGGAGGCGCCCGGGCCGCCGTCCGCTTGGCCGGCGGCCTGGTTCGCCGACGGCTTCGCGTCGGCTTCGCCGATTATTTCCACCGGGGAACCGGGTCTAAGCCTGGAGCCGCCGGACATGAGTCCCATGACCATGACTTTGTCGCCTTCGGCCAGTCCGGAGAGGATCTCGAAGCCCTCGGCGAACTCGACGCCTGTCTTGACCGGCGTCTGCACGGCCACCAGACCGCCTCCGCCGCGAGGATCAGGCCCGGCCTGATAGACGAAGCTTTCGCCTTCGCTGGTCATGAGGGCTTCCTTAGGAAGGATCAAAACTGTTTGCGGCTCGACGGGCTCCAGGCTCACGATGACCGACTGGCCAGGGGCCAAAACGTTTTTCGGGTTGGCGAACTTGGCTTTGAATTTGATCGTGTCGGTGTTGCGGTCCACTTCCGGAGCGACGTAGCTGAACTCGCCGTCAAACTCGTAGTAGACGTCCTGACCGAGCAAAAGTCGGGGCTTGACGTTTTCCAGACTGCCCCCGGGAAGCCCGCTTCTTTCCTGACCCGAACGGACTTGAGCCATGAGGGTGTCGGACAAGCCGAAAATGGCCTCGACCGGATCGACGGAAACAATCGTGGCCAACACGCCCACCTCCGGCGAAATGAAGCTGCCGACCGAGAAGGGGGTGTCGGAAGCCAAACCGTCGAAAGGCGCCCTGATGAAGGTGTATCCGTAGTTCAGCTTCGCCTGGTCCAGACGAGCCGAAGCCGATTTGACGGCGGCTTGAGCCTGATCCCGGGAAGCCACGGCCTTGTCGTAATCGCTTTTAGGCATGGACCGCTTGAGATAGAGATCCTTGGCCCGCTCGAATTCGATCTCGGCCAAGTCCAGCTGGGCCTGGGCCGAGTCGAGATCGGCCTGAGCGGAAGACTGGGCGGCTTCATACTGGCCTTGCTCAATCAGGAAGAGAAGATCGCCGGCCTTGACTTTTTGACCTTCCTGAATGTACTTGCCTATCAGATAGCCGCTGACTCTAGGCTTCAGATCGACGCTCTGCTCGGCGGAGATCAAAGCGACGGCCCGCAAAGACGAAATCGGGGCCTGCGAGGAGATTTCAGCCAAAACCACCTTTTGCGGCGGAGGCGGCGTCTGAGGAACGCTGCGCAGAATGCCGTAGCCGATGACGGCCGCCGCCAAGGCGACGATGATGAGTGGAATCAGCACGAATATCCATTTTTTAATCAAAGATGATGGCAACATTAATATTTTACTCCGCTAAAAAGCAAATATTATTTTGAGGACAAACCCTCTAATACTGAATTAAAATGATTTATATTCTTTACTGGGTAATTTTAGAAATATTAATACGCTCATCAACTCGATTTCAACATAACAACAGGCAAAACACATATAAAAATTGAACATAGATATCAAACAGAGAGCTCTGAAAAATCCAGGGCCCTTTCGCTGGCGAAGGGTGAGCTGAATCAGGAGAAAGCCTGCCGGTTCGGACGAGAAGGCCGAACCTCGAGGCGGATGTTGCAGGGCCTGAACCGACGTGCCGTCGAGACCAGCCGAGAAAAGTCCATCGGTCAAAAAAACTGGCCCATAGCCCTTCGGCGGCCTAGTCTGGGCGGTTTCGTTACGGAGCGGCGAAGCGTTAAGGGGACAAGCGAATTCATTTCGACCGGAAGGGGGGCCTTATAATCCCGACTTTTGGCCGAGAGTCCGGCGGCGAAGCCATAGGCTCCGACAAACGATCGTTTTGGAGGAAAAAAGGCGAATTAATCCGTATTTCTCAGGATAAGCCGATCGAAACAAGCCAATCGGCCCAAGCCGAAGCCAGCGCGTAATCCAAAGCGCATAAGAAATAAAAGCCTACTTAGCCGTCAACACGCAATTATATCAAACTTAGGCCAGTATACAACCTTAAAAGCGGCTGTTTTTTCTTTTCTCGTCATCAAACCGTTCCGAAACATCCCAACTTCAGGCAATCAACCGGCCGCCGCGCGGCCGCCGAGCGTCGACCAAAAAAGACGGCGCCTCGGCCCTGAAGCCGCTCTTCAAACAACGAACAGACTGCCAGATATGAACTCCTTTTATTATTTATTATGGTCGACGACAGTCTAATTAAGCTTGTCATCAAGATTAGAAATGATTTATCTAATCTTGTTATTTTTATACGTTAATAAAATGTTTTTGTCAATATATATTATGAAATTGTCCGCATAATTATTATTTATTTCAATTTTATTAAAAATTACAAGCCTGGCTGCTCCCTAGCCATTTTCGTCTGGTCATTGTCCGTCTGGCCATTGTCCGTCAGCCTAAGGCCAAAACGGTTCCAAAAAACGTCCCCAAAAAAAGCCCGAAGGCTTTTCCGGCCTCTCTCGGCCGCCAAAACGGGCCAATCGGTTTAGCGCTCCTGTCCTGACGCCGAACTATAGACGGCCCTCTCCCGCCGGCAAGCCGACGGGGCCAAGACTGACGAACCAAACGCGACAGTCCAGGCGCGACCGTACAAGCGCGACAGTCCAGACGCGACGGCCCAAGCCCGACCGTCCAGGCGCGACAGTCCAAGCGCAACCGTCCGGGCGCGACAGTCCAGGCCTGACGGCCCAAACGCGGCCGTCCAGGCGCGGCAGTCCAGGTGTGGCAAAACACGCCTTCTCGTGATAACATTTGAAGATATGAGCTGATTGGCTCCATGGCGTCGGCGACCGAAGCCAGGGCCAAAAAGGCTTGCTCCACTTTTTAAACGACGCGCCGAGGTTTTAGCCTGACCATGAATAAGTCCGTTTTTCTTCTCTTGACGGCTCTCGTCTGGTTCATGTCCGCCGAAAGCTCCGTCCAGGCCCAGACCAGCTTCAATCCAGCCGCCTACATGACCCGAAGCTACGATTTCGAGGCGTCCTTCACCTATCCCGGTCTGGTCCTGGTTCCTGACGATCCTCCCGAATTGGACATAACCCTGATCAACCGAGGTTTGGAAGGGGACGTCTTTCGGTTCGAAGTCGAAGCCCCGGAAGGCTGGACGACGGAACTGCGACGCTTCAACAACGTTCTGACCGCCATCTACCTCTCCAGCGAAGACTCGACCAGTCTGACCCTGTCCTTGACCCCGCCGGAAGGGCAAGCCGTTCTGCCTTTGGGCAAATATGCCTTCACTTTGCGGACGACCTCCCTGGCCGGCGAAAAAACGCGCGAAAGCCGCCTGAACCTTGAGGTCGTCAGCGGCAAAATCAGCCGGGACTCTTTGGTTCTGAGCACTTCCTACCCGGAAATAGCCGGACCCAGCGACGGCCGTTTCTCCTTTTCTCTGGACATCCGCAACAACAGCGCCGAAGACGCTTTGATCAATCTCTCCGCCGAAACTCCTCGGGGCTGGGATTTCGCCTTCAAGCCAGGCTACGAAGACAAACAGATCTCTTCCATTCACGTCCCCAAAGGACAGAACCGCTCCGTGTCTCTGGACGTGGCTCCCGCCTTTCAAGCCGAAGCCGGCTCATATCAGGTCAAAGTCAGAGCCGAAGAGGCCAACGCCTCGGCGGAGACCACGGTGACGGTGAATTTGAGCGGCACTTATAAAATAAGAGCGGTCTCCGCCAACGATCTTCTTTCCGCCTCCGCCGAAGTCGGCCGTCCCGTTTCCGTGACCCTTTTCGTGGTCAACGAGGGCTCCGCTTCTCAGCGGGAATTGACCTTTTTGGCCGTCAAGCCTGACGACTGGGAGGTGACCTTCACGCCGGCCTCCGTCGTCAATCTCGAACCTCGCTCCAACCCCGTTCAAGTCGAGATGACCATCACCCCGGCCGCCAACGCTCTGGTGGGCGATTACGGTCTGGGGGTGAGCGTGCAAGGCGAAAAAGCCCAATCGGCCCTCGACTTCAGGATCAGCGTCCGCGCCGGCTCAGCCTGGACCTGGCTGGGAGTTCTCCTAATCGTCATGGCCGTCAGCGCCCTGGCTCTGGTCTTCTTGCGCCTAGGCCGCCGCTGACTTTTTCCGGCCCAAACGCGAAGGTTTTTTTTCAAAAAGGCCCTGTTCCGAAATGCGGCCTTGCTCCAAACAAAAAAAGAGCGTCCGCCCCTCCCCAAGAGGCGGCCCAAAGCGTTTCCCTGGCCATTTTGGGAACTTTTGCCGCCCGAAGGGAACTCCCGGCCAGCGGATTGCCAAATTGTTTCTCCGCCTCCCTTAGGGGCCGGAAAAACTCATCTTCTCTAGTCCCTTTTGAACGCCAGACTTTCCTTCGAAACTGGCGACTTTCGAAACAGGCGACTTCGGTCGACGGCTAAAAAAACGGCTTTTGAAAACAGTTTTTTGTGAACCGGCGAACCGTTTTCTTTTTATCCGCCTTACGGCGCCTCTAAATCGTCCCGTCAAGTCGTCCTTCCATATACACATAATCTCTTCGCGTATTCACTTTTCTAAGACTCTGACTTTGCTTTAATTGCTTATAGAAATTTTATTTGTTAAAATAATGTTTATTTTAGACCATGACAGGTCAGACACGTCGGACAGGACAGGTTGGAAAGGGAGGGGGAAAAGTGGCTAAGACGAGAAAAAACGTTTTGTGGTCAAAGCTTCTGGTCATAGGGCTCGCTCTGTCGCTGTTTTTCGCGCCTTCGGCGGCCTTGGCCGGACAGCGGGAAGAAATAGAAATAGGCCGCCAGGTTCACTCGCAGATATCCTCATCGGGAGTCATCTTCGATGACCCCATAGCCAACAACTATTTCCGCCGCATCTGCGAAAGAATCCTCGGAGCCGCCGGCAAACAGCCTTTTCCTTACCATTTCTACATCATCAGAGGCAGTTCCTTAAACGCCTTCGCCGTGCCGGGCGGCTACATCTATCTGCACACGGAAACGATCAACAGTCTGGAGAACGAAGGGCAACTGGCCGCCATCCTGGCCCACGAAGTGGCCCACATAACTTCGCGACACTTCGCCAGGCGCTCGGAATCGGCCAAATCCCTCTCCATCCTGAATATGGTCGGCATGCTGGCCGGCATCGCCTTGGCGGGAACGGGCGGCGGCGGACAAAATACGGCCGCGCTCGGCCAAGCTTTGATGATAGGCGGAACAGGGGCTTCCATACAGGCCATGCTGGCCAACTCCCGAGCCGACGAAACTGAAGCCGACTCGAGAGGGCGAGGCTACTTGATCAAGGCCGGCTACAACCCTCGGGACATGTACGGGGCTTTCAAGGTCATGAACGACCAAAGCTACCAGCTTAGGGGCAACGTGCCCGGCTACTTGAGCACCCACCCGGGCTTGAGCTCGCGTCTGGCCTCCACCTTCGCCGATCAGGCCGACGCTCCGCCGGCCCCCAAGGACGAAACGTATCTGGCCGTCAAAGACAGGGTCATGGCTCTGACCTCCCTGGCCAACCGAGCCAGAAGAGTCTTCACCGACCGCATCAACGCCGACCCGGCCGACGCCTCGGCCTATCACGGTCTGGGACTGGTCGCGGCCAGAGAGATGAACTACAGCCAGGCCGAGAGCATGTTCAACAAAGCCTTGGCCCTCTCTCCCAACAACGGCGAGTACCTGACCGATTTCGGAGAGCTGGAGCTGAAGCGGCGGAAGCCGGAAAAGGCTCTCGGCTACTTCGAGCAAGCCAAAAAAGCCGGATTCAACAACATCCAAACCATTTCGGGCTTGGCCAGAGCCTACGAACTGACCGGACGCGATAAGGAAGCGTCGCAGATGTACGACCAGGCTTCAAAAAAAGCGGACGACTACTACCCGGCTGTCCTGGAGCAAGCCGGTCTTTTCTTCGGCCAACACGGACAGCTGGCCAAGGGCCATTACCTTCTGTCGTCCTTTTATGAAGCCACCGGCAGGCCCGAAGACTCCATCTTCCACTGCAAAGCGGCTCTGGACGCTCCAGGAGGCCTGACCTATCGCTCTTCGTGCGACAATCGGGCTAGGGCTTTGGATGATTTGATTTAAAACTCTAAAAAATCGGGCATAGGCTGATTTTTGCGGTCGCCTGTTATTTTGGAGTAAAGAAGAAGAAAAAACGACGGTCTTTCCCGCCAAACAAGCCCGAAGCCCTCGCGGCCGCGCCAGCCGATCCGGATGGCCGATCAGGTCGCGACCCGCCAAGGTCGCCGCCTCCGGCAGACGCGCCCCCTGTCGCCATGACCGGGGCGACAAGTCAGGTTCGCTCTCCATCTCCCCGGCCTTCAAAATGTTCCGGACAGGCGTCCCTCTAATGCTCCACCAGGCTGTCGATTATGTCGGCAATCCCCGGATTGTTGAATTCTCCTGAAATCAAGACCACCGAATGCAAGTCTTTCGCTTCGTCGCCGGCCACGAAGACCACGCAGTCCATTTCTTGGAGCGAGCCTTCCATAACCCAGACGTCGTCATCCGGCAAATAGGCGGGCTCTTTGGCCGCCATCTCCTCGGCGTAATTTTTGACCACTTGGGTGATGGGCAGTCCTTCGTTGGAGCTCATGCCCAAAAACATCAGGGTCTCCATTTCGTCGTCGGTCAATAGGATGCAATCTTCTTCCTGCATCATCACTGACCAATTGTTAGGCACTTTGACGCTGAAGCCGCCGACGCGTCTTACTCTGTCTTCCTGTTCCCTGGACCCGCTTCTGGAGCCGCTTCTGGAATCTGGTCTGGTCACGGGAGGTCTTCTGACCGAAGCGGTATGGGTCTGGCCGGAAGCCAATTTGGGCTCGACGCCGTTATGCTTCAAAAAATCGAGGATGTCGTTGGAGGTGATGGCGATGTTGACGGTGCTGAATTCGTCTTCCGAGTAGACCCAAGTGTTTATGCCGACGACTTCCCCCCGCCCGTTGACCAGCGGTCCTCCGCTGTTGCCTCTGTTTATGGGGGCCGTGTGGATGATGGATTTGCCGCCGTTCTCATTTTCCACCAGAGTGCTGATGGTTCCGTCAGTGAACACCACCGGCGCGGGCTTCACGTCGACGAGGGTTCCGCCTCTAAGTTTAAAGGAGCTGGAGCTTTGATCGAATTGGGTCACCACCCCAGGATAGCCCCAGGCGCCTATTCTGTCCATTTTGACGACGTCGAGGTTGAAGGTCAAAACCGGCAGAGACGCCTTCCCGGCGACGTCGTATTTCAGCAGGGCGAAATCGCGCAATCCCACGTCCATGCCGGTATCTTCGTCCAAAAGATACCCGACCACTTCCGCCTTGGTCAAAGACAACTCCGAGTTGATGAGGTACACGTCGCCTTTGGGCCGCCGGCTGCCGACCACATGAGCGTTGGTCATTATGTAGCCGGGGGCGACCGAAAACCCCGTCCCGGTTCCTTCGAGGTCATGCCCGTTAGTGACTATCACCCAGACCGTAGCCGCCTCCATGGTGCGGGAAATCTGTCGCCTGATTTCCTGATAGTCCGACATCTGGCCGCTCAGAGATCCGCCGCCCTCCTGAGCGAAAAGAGAGCCTGGCCATAACGGCGTCAAAACGGCCAAGAGAAAGGCGAGGAAAGCCGCGCCGACCAAAGGGATCTTTTTTTTCATTTTCATGGCAAACCCCTTCAAATTCCTTAGATCTCGATTCCCTGTCTCTCGAGCTTCGCGCCTCGAAGATTCGCGCATCTTCTCTACAGAGTCTTCCGCGTTCATAACGGCGCAATCTTTTTTAAATGGCGATCGCTCGGAGCTTTCGCCCCTTGGCCGCAGTCGACGGAAATCGGAGCGAACTTGACGAATCGGCTCAGACTCCAAAACAGGAGCCTGCCGGAGGCGATATATTTTTTTTTGCCGACGGCGTTCAGTCTAGCATAAGGCGAAGAATCCGGACAAGGCAAAATCGGCGAAACCCAATCCTTTCGCAGGTCTAGGACTAAAGAGACCCGCTCGAAAGCGAGCCGTCGTTCCGTCCGCTCGCGTCAGACTGAGGCTGACCCTCCGACAGACCCTCTCGGTTCGCGTCTTCCGAAGAAATTGAAATAACGAATCTAGCCTGCCTTGTCTCCGGAAGATTAGAATATTTGGGGGGTTTTTAATGTCTCTCGCTCCGGCCGCAAAAAAAGGGAAACGCTTTTTTCGCTTTCGGGGCGACGGATCTGACAGTTTGACGGTTTTGAATCGTCCTCGCGCCTTAGGACGCATATGACGGATTTCGGCGAGAGGACAAGAAAAGGAAACGGGTTAGATGGAGACGATCCGGCTGTGGACGAACTGGCGGGAGGCGATCTTTTGGGAGACGAACTTTCGGGAGACGATCAGGCGGAAGGAGGTTTTTGGCTGGGCGGGATTTCGGCGATGATTGACGAAAGGCCGTTTTTTTGGGAGACGAACATGTCGTCTGACCAAAAAAAACGGCCTTTTCGCGTTAATGAAAATGGCCGCGAAGACGTCTGCGAAGACATCTTTGCGTCAATATTGATAAATCGATGGCTACTTTTCTTTCGACCAGAAAAAAGAAGATTTTGTCGTCGCCGTCTTGACGTCCGAGAGACCGGTCGTCGGCCGATTCATACGGCTCTAGATCTGATCTCTCTTACCGCAGCGGACGCCGCAGCCGTCGACTCGAGGCCCCCGATTTTTTGCGTGTCCAAGAAACTCCACATCGACTTGGCCGCTGAATGGATGGAAAAGACGGTCAATCGGCAGTCAATGCTCCGTCTGACGCCAAGAGGCAATTCCCTGATGCGGCATAAAGGACGGCCGGAGTTGAGAAAATTGACTTTGTGCCAATGAGGATAGCCGGCGTCAGGGGTGTCGGGGCTGTACTCGGAGTGGTATTCGTAGGGACCGTCCACTCTGGCCAAATAGACGTCCTGGCCGTCAGGCACCAGAACGACGTCCCCGGCGTTGATTTGGTTGACGAAACGATCCAGAACTCCGGCGGCCACGGCCAAATCGCTTTTCTGTTCGTTCAGATAATGATTGTAAGTGTCGGTCAGACGCTCCGAGAGCCCCTCGCGCGACAAGCCGTTAAGATCGCCGACCGCCGGCCAACCGATGGCCACAATGCCTTCGCGCAAAAAAACGCCCAAACGATTAACGAAATTTGGTTCGGGTCTTATCACCCATAAATTTCTTGAATTCTCCATTGGCGTCATACCTTCCGCTGCAGGTCAGATCAACCTTCGCCCCGTCGGCGCCTTAAGGGTTCAGTTTGATCCTGACTTTAAGGCTAAAGGGAGCGAGCCTGTTTTTGATCAGACCTGAATAAACAGAGGAATCATGAACAAAACTAGCGTTAGCCGAAAAATGTTCATAATCCCGAAAAACCATAAAAAACGCTACTTAGCTCGACTTAGTCCGAGAACGGGAATTTAGCCGAACAAAGAGACAAAATCAGTTCACGCAACGCGTCATTCTGGTGTCATTTGGACTAACCATGCGAAAACAATAACACAAGCCGACCGCGAAATCAAGATTTCGGGGGGTTATTTTTTCCTGACCTCGCCTCGCAACATCTAGCCCGAAAGCTGGCCCATTAACGCAACATATGGGATAAAAAGACAATTCGGCAGAAATAGGCAAATATTGATTTATATGATGCCGTTTCAAATAAACCACGCTTTTCAGACAATTCTACAAAAACACTAATTATTTTTCAAAACGCCGCCCTATTCTCCCCCTTTCCTCGCTTGGTCCTCTTCGCGTCGCCATTGTTTTCGTTTAGGGCGCATTTTTATATTTATCTGGAAATATCGATTACATCCAAACTAGGATCATTTAGTCTTTCCTGCCGTCAAAAGAAAACTCGACCAAAAGGGCCTTAGGCTGTCCCGCCGAACCCGCCAAAGGTGCGGCCGCCCCTTTGGCGGGAGCGATCTCCCCGCCGTTTTTGGCCGATCTATCGGCCAGGGTTCGGACTTCTTTCCGACCCTTCTCTTCCGAAAATTTGACGACTAAATTTCAAGAGCCTTTTTGGTCGAAATTTTTCCCTATCCGCCAAAAAGAAGCCCAGCAAATCATCCCCAAAGGGGGCCGACCTTCTCTTCCGCCGAAGCATCGCCGAGCTCGGCCAAGCGCTCGTTCGCGCTCTTCCGCGCTCTTCCGCGCTCTTCCGCGCTCGTCAAAGCGTTCGTCCGCGTTCGTCAGTCTCCCGTCAAAACAAAAAAAACGGCCAGGACGAATCCCGACCGTTTCGCGTGCTTTCATCAAGACAATCAGCCGGAGCTCCGGAGACGCGCGTCGTCTCCAGAGCTCGGAATTGGACGAAGATTAATACATGCCGCCCATGCCGCCCATGCCGCCAGGACCGCCGCCCATGGGAGGAGCGGGCTTGTCTTCCTTCTTCTCGGCGACCATGCATTCCGTGGTCAGGAGGAGCGAGGAGACGGAAGCGGCGTGCTGCAGAGCGAACCTGGTCACTTTGGCCGGATCGATGACGCCGGCGTTCATGAGGTCCTCATATTCGCCCTTATCGGCGTTGAAGCCGACGTTGCCCTTCTCGTTGCGAACCTTCTCGACCACCACGCTGCCTTCGTGACCGGCATTGATGGCGATCTGACGGAGAGGCTCTTCCAGAGCGCGACGGATGATGTTGACGCCCTGATTTTCTTCGCCGTCGGCCTTGATCGCGTCCAGAGCGGACAGGCAACGAACCAGAGCCACGCCGCCGCCAGGCACGATGCCCTCTTCCACAGCCGCTCTAGTGGCGTGCAGAGCGTCTTCGACGCGGGCTTTCTTCTCTTTCATTTCGACTTCAGTGGCGGCTCCGACGTTGATGACGGCCACGCCGCCAATCAGCTTGGCCAAACGTTCCTGCAACTTCTCGCGATCGTAGTCGGAAGTGGTCTCCTCGATCTGAGCGCGGATCTGCTTGACGCGGCCTTCCAGAGAAGCCTTTTCTCCAGCGCCGTCGACGATGGTGGAATTGTCCTTGTCCACGTTGATCTTCTTGGCCCGGCCCAAATCCTGCAGAGTGATGCTCTCCAGCTTGATGCCCAGATCGTCGCTGATGACGCGGCCGCCGGTCAGGATGGCGATGTCCTCAAGCATGGCTTTGCGGCGGTCGCCGAAGCCGGGGGCCTTGACGGCGCAGGTGTGCAGGGTGCCGCGCAGTTTGTTGACGACCAAAGTGGCCAGGGCCTCGCCGTCGACGTCTTCGGCGACGATGAACAGGGGACGACCCTGCTTGGCGATCTGTTCGAGGATGGGCAGAAGATCCTTCATGTTGGAGATCTTCTTTTCCACCAGCAGGACGTAGGCCTCTTCCAGATGGACGACCATCTTCTCAGGATCGGTCACGAAATAGGGGCTCAGATAACCGCGATCGAACTGCATGCCCTCGACGACGTCCAGAGTGGTGTCCATGCTCTTGGCTTCCTCGACGGTGATGACGCCTTCTTTGCCGACCTTGTCCATGGCCTCGGCGATGATGTTGCCGATGGTGGGATCGTTGTTGGCGCTGATGGTGCCGACCTGAGCGATTTCTTTCTGGTTTTTGGTGGCCTTGCTCATTTTGCCGAGTTCTTCGGTGGCGGCGGCCACGGCGGCGTCAATGCCTCTCTTGAGGGACATGGGGTTGACGCCGGCGGCGACCAGCTTCTGGCCTTCCCGGTAAATGGCTTGAGCCAGGACGGTGGCGGTGGTGGTGCCGTCGCCAGCCAGATCGGAAGTCTTGGAGGCGACTTCTTTGACCATCTGGGCGCCCATATTTTCGAACTTGTCTTCAAGCTCCACTTCTTTGGCCACGGTCACGCCATCTTTGGTGATGGTGGGGGCGCCGAAGGTTTTCTCCAAAATCACGTTGCGGCCCTTGGGACCTAAGGTGACCTTGACGGCGTCAGCCAAAATGTCAACGCCGCGCATAATGGCTTCGCGGGCTTTGACGCTATATTTGATCTCTTTTGCGGACATAAACGGAAATCCTCCTGTTATGGGAAGTTCTTGCGTAAATTCTGCCCTTATGGGACTTATTGGCCCAAAGGGAACGTTAAATTTCTTTATTGGCCCGTCCAGCGGCTTTTTTGGCGAATCGTCGAGCCAAAGACAAGTCGGTCGCGAGAGGACCGAACATTTTTTTGCAAAACGCTTGTTTTCGCCAAACGCTTGAAGCGAACCGAACCGGCTGCCGTCCGGCCTTCTAGTCGAAAGACCGTCAAAACAACCAGGTCATTAAAAAGAAGCCAAAAATTCGGCGAAGCTCTTTCGGACGGCTTTCGCCGAGTTTCGCTTACTCGATGACGCCGAAGATGTCGTCTTCGCGAAGGATCAAATACTCTTGGCCGTCCAGCTTAATCTCGGTTCCGGAATATTTGCCGAACAAGACGGTCTCGCCGACTTTGACGCCGGGGGTCACTCTGGAACCGTTGTCCAGAACCTTGCCTTCGCCGACGTTCACCACCTTGCCCTGCTGGGGCTTCTCTTTGGCCGTATCGGGAATGATGATTCCGCCTTTGGTCTTTTCCTCTTCCTCAAGGCGTTTGACCAGAATCCGATCCGATAAAGGACGCACGTTCATGTCTTTACTCCTTATTAAATGTGCATGCTTAACACAGTCTTGCGACTGGTTCCGTTAACCTAATTCCTGTCGTCGAAACAGGAAGGTGGAAAGATTTATAGTTCGTTCAGAACTAAAACCCTATGTTAGTCAATATTAAATTAACAAAAATGTAACTTTGCGGATAAAAGATAAGATAAACACTTTCTTGTCATGAAATTGACGCTGAACAAGAGAAACGTCCAATGTAAAAATCAGCTCTCAGACAGATCCAAGAAACGGAAGATTCACAAGGAGTCGGATTAGCACTCTCGACCCTCGTCTGCCAGACAAATGCAAATATAAACATTTGCGCCGTGATGTCAAGATCCTTTTGCGAAGTCCGTCATTTTTTTTTCGCCTTCCTCGGCTAAGCCGCCGAAACGAAAACACGTTTGACGAGTCGTTCGTCTGTTGGTCGTCTGTTGGTCGTCTTTGGAGGATGGTCGAAGGTCAATAAGTCCGGCTTTCGGACAAAGCGTCTCTAATAAAAACGAACTCCAAAAATAAAACCGGCGAACAGGCGAGAGAGGCGCCCCAGAAGCTCGGCTGGAGCCCGACAACCAACATCGTCGGTTAGAGCCAGGTCGCGAAGACTGAAAAGCCCTTATCGAGTCGCTCCTTGCCCCCCCCCTTAATTTTTCCCGCGTCGCCTTGCCCGCATCGTCTCGTCCGCATCGCCTCGCCCGATTCGCTTCGTCCGCTTCGTTTCGTCCGCATCGTCTCGTCCGATTTCCCTCGCCAAACCTACGAGGGAAGGCCGCGACGGCGATGGCCAGTTCACTTTATATATTGATCCTTTTTAAGGCGCCCAAACGGGCCTATTTTCTTTTGACGCCGGAAGCCCTTGGCACGGCTTCATCAGCCGCTCCGCGAAGCGGCCAAAGAAAGCGACTCTGCCATGCCGCGATAGAAAGCGACGCAGCGAAGGAGCGCGACTCAGCCAAGCCGCCATAGAAAGCGAAGCCGCGAAGGAGCGCGGCGCAGCCAGGCCGCAAGTCTACCGCGACGGAGCCGAGCGGAGCTTGGCTCCGTTCGGCAAGGCGCCTCTCAATTTGGCCTCTAAAAAAAACGAAAAAAAAGCTTGCCTTTTTTTCATATTTTTGGTAGGATTTGGCAACAGCCAATATAGCTTTTTGACATAAAAATCAGTTTAGATTTTCCCATAATCGCCCGGCGTTTTGCTTTCCTTTCGCGACGACGCGAAAGGCGACTCCCGAAAGGGCCCCCAAAAATTTCAGCGTTGACGCCGCGATTATCATTCTGTTCGTCGGATAAGGCTTTTTTGTCAGACCGACCGAATCTTTCAACTTTTAGTCTCCGATGTATCGGGTTACATAATCGTCCGCCTTTCGGCTCGCCGTAAGGTCGACGATTATCGTCCAAATCGGTCGGCGTTTTTTTCTTTTCTTTGGCCGAACGAGTCTCAATGACGCGAAACCAAAACGCTTGTCGTCGAGACTTTGTTCTTCAGCCTATTATACCAAGACTTTAACGACGTCGCGGCGTTTTCGCCCTATGGCGCGTCGTTAGTTCAGTTCCTGATCATAATTGCGCCTTTTTAAAACGAGGGAGAAATTTCTCGAAAATGTGGCGGCCTGTTAATGTAACCGATTACATTTAAGGCCCTCTCACTTTTTTTTCGCCGGAAAAGGAGGGGAAGCGAGCCGACGTCAGCCGCTTTCCTGGCCGACGGCGTCGATCCAAAGACGAATCAAGCGGCGCGGTCTGATTCGTTTCTTAGGGCAAAGGCTTTTTTATCCTGAAACCCCGCCCTTTTTACGGGCGGCTTTGAAATGACTGGACATACTTTTTAGGAGGTAGTCATGAAAAAGGCGGTTTTAAGCGGTCTTCTGTTTGCTTTTTGTCTCTTCTTCGGCCTGGCCGTTTCGGCGAGCGCTCAAGAGACGTTGAAAATCGGAGTGGTCAGCCCCGTTTCCGGAAATTACGGCGACCACGGCGTTCTGGAAAGGGCCGGCATGGAAATGGCCTTGAAGGAATTGGGCGGAACCATTTTGGGTCGTCCGGTGGAGCTGGTGGTGGCGGACTCCGAAACCAATCCGGACACCGCCGCCCGACGGGTGCGCGGTCTGATTGAAAGAGACGGCATCAAGATCTTCATGGGCGGAGTCAACTCTTCCGTCGGCATGGCCGTGGGGGCGGTGGCTCAGGAGCGCGGGGCGCTGTACATCGCCACCAACGCGAATTCCGACGAGCTGACTTCCACCCGGGCCGTGCGCAACATGTTTCGAGTCGCTCCCAACATGGCCAGTCTGGGCCGAGCCGCCGGCACTTACGCCATCAATAATCTGGGCAAGAAATGGTTCTTCATGACCCACGATTATTCCTGGGGTCATTCCGGCACCAGATGGGCTCGCGACGTTCTGACCAAAAACGGCGGCACCGAAGTAGGCGAAGTCAAGTTCCCCATGGGCACCCGCGATTTCAGCGCCCAGCTTTTGCAGGTGCGCGACTCCGACGCGGACGTCCTAATGATCACCTGCGCCGGCTTCGACAACGTGGCCTTGCTCAAGCAACTGGCCGAATATCGCATTCACGACAAAATGCAGGTCGTTTACACCCTGCAAGACTTCGTCGACGGCTACCCGCTGCCCGCCGACGAGCATCGCGGCTACTATGCGGCTGAAATCTATTGGGACGAAAATCCGAAGATGAAAGCCGCTTCGGAAAAATTCCACGAAATGTTCCCCGACGCCATCCTCCCGGTGTTGGACAGCACCAACTACAACGGCTACGTGGCCCTGAAGGCCGTGGCCAGAGCCATCGAAAAGGCCGGTTCGGCCGACGACGTCGACAAGATCATCCTGGCTTTGGAAGGCATGGAGATCGAAGACAATCTGCGCGACACGCCCACTTACGTGGATCCGCGCACTCATCAATTTCTCAGCAAAGTCGTCATGGTCGAAGCCGACCCGACCGGCTCGGGCGTCAACATCTGGAAGCTTCTGGAGACTTACGACGCCAAGGTTTTCGACATGACCTTGGAAGAGAATCCCGTCGACCTCACCAAAGAACCTCTGCCTTAATCGGGCCCGGGCGCTCCGGGCGCCCCCGCGGCCCGCGCGGCCCGGCGCG
>JAIRTO010000310.1 GCA_031254895.1 Deltaproteobacteria bacterium | reverse complement strand
GGGACAATCCCGTCGCCCCTGTCCGTCGGCCAACTTCGGCGCCGACGGACTTCCGGCTTGAATAGAAGCGGCTCGCTTTTTGGCCCCGTTTGGCGGATGGCCCATCGACCGAGCCCCCCTTTGCCCGTCAACTTCAACCCGCCGTCTGCCGAACGGATCCCGATCGAGTCGTCGCTCGATCGACCGGGCTCCGACGGCGGCTCCTAAAAGGGATCTCGCCGGTTCTGTCCGGTCTTCGGCCAAAGGCCGACTTCGCCAAAAGGCGCCCAATTGTCGTTCCCCCAATTTCCCGGGAACTGAAAGCTGATAGACGTGACTCCTCTAAAATTCGCCATCTTCGATTTCGACATGACTTTGGTCGATTCCATCAAACCCCTTTTGACCAGCGCGAATTTGTTGGCCGAAGAGTTCTCGTTGCCTAAAGTGACTTACGATCAGGTGTATCTGGCCGAAGTGTCCGTGCCCAACTGCACCTTCGAAAAGCTCTGGGGACAATTGTGGGGCAGCTACGATCCCAAATGGTACGACGCCTACGCCGATCACCTGACCGAGCCGGAATACCGGGCCATGGAGCTCTTTCCGGGCGGGCGGGAGACTCTGGAAGCTTTGAAGGCCAAAGGCGTGGGGATTGGTCTGGCCTCCAACCGGGACACGCCCGTAAAACCCTTGGAAATGCTCGGCGTCGCCGACTTTTTTCAAGCCGTCGTCGGGCAGCTGGATGTGGAGAACGTCAAGCCGGCTCCGGACATGATCTTAAAAGCCATGGAGCTTTTGGGAGCCAAACCGGAGGAGACTTTGTACGTGTGCGATTCCAAGGGCGATCTCCTGGCCTCCAAGGCCGCCGGCGTCAAGGCCTTCGCCATGAGCACCGGCGGGCATGAAAAAGAGGAGCTCTCCTCTCTGGGGGCCTGGCGCGTCGGCGACAAGCTGACGGAAGTTCTGGCCTGCTTTTAACGGATTTTACGGATTTTACGGATTTTAACGGATTTCCGAAAAAAGAATTTTATTTTTTCCATTTGAATCACCTTCATATCATTGAATAAGCTTAAAAAGATCAGCGAACGCAGACTGAAAAGCGCGATTTTACGCAAAAACGGTTCATGTTTTTTTGTTCAGGTTTTCCGGAGATGTCGCTGCTTCCGGAGATCTGGCGGAAACGGCTGCCTGTGCGCGGCCAAAAATTAATCTTATAACCTTATCTAGGCTATAAGCCTAAGGAGCTTTTTTTATGGCCAAGAAGATGGACACCTCAAAAATGCTTCGGTTCAAGCCGACCGACGCTTTGACGGCCAATGAGCGGCTGATAGAAGCCGCTTCGCTGTACAAGTTGTCCAAAAGCAATTACGAGGAGAGCGACGGGGATTTCATTCGGGCGCAAATCAAGCAGGTCGTCGAAGAGAACTATGATCTGGGCGAAGTCGTCGAGGTTTACGAGATCTTCGGCGGCTACGTCAACCGAAGCTTCGGCGTCACTTGCGTCAAGGACGGCCAGGAGGATGACTACTTCGTCCGCAAGTACAAGGCGAAGTTCAACACCGAGGCCAATCCCGACGACATCCTCTATGAGCATAACCTCATCAACTTCTGTCTTGCTCATGGCCTCAAAGAGGCGGCCAAGGTCTACGAGTCCAAAAACGGCACGACCATGGTCAGTCTCATGGACAAGGACGAGACCGGCAAGCCTCTGAAGCGCTACTTCGCCGTCTACGACTATCTGGAAGGCGAGGACAAGTGGACCTGGGTCAACAACGAGAACAGTCCCACCGAGTTCAGAAACATCGGCGCCCTGCAAGCCCGCTTCCATCTCTACGGCCGCGACTTTAAGCCGGGCAAGCTGGCCAAGGCCGAGCCGAAGATCGAGCATCTTCTGCCTTCCTTCGTGGAGCTGTTCAGCAAGCTGGCCGCCACCGATCTGCCCGACTCCATCTTTCACGCCTTCTTCAACTCCAAGCTGCCTTCCATCGTCGCGACGATCAAGAAGAACCAGATCCCCGCCGAAGCCTTCGCCAAAATGCCCGAATCGCCGATCCACAGCGATCTCCATGCCGGGAACGTCAAGTGGGTGGGCGAGGAGTGCACGGGCATCTTCGACTTCGACTGGTCCAAAATCGACGTCAGGCTCTTCGACATCGCCTTCGCGCTGATTTACTGCTGTTCTTCCTGGCGTCCCGAGACCGACGGTCAGCTTCGTCTGGACGACTGCCGCTACTTCGTGGAAGGCTACAACAACCAGCTCAAAAAACTGGAAGGCCTGGAGCCGCTCAACGACACCGAGAAGAAGTATTTCCCCATGATGATGGCCGCCGCCTGCCAGTATCTGATCAACTGGTGCACGGCTCTGTACTTCTACGAAGGGCCCGATCTGGTCAACGACTACGAGGCGCTCTACTACTTGCTCCACATCACCAGACTCATGGACTGGATCGAAGCTCACAAGGACGAGCTGGCCAAAGTCGTCGAGGGCATTTAAGTCGAAGGGCGGCCTGGCGTCTTTTCCCTCAAGTTTGCGGGGAAATCGTCTCTTTTTTCTTGCGGCTCATGACTTGGATGCGGCCTTCGGATCGATTTGGCCAAAGTCGCAGGAGTTCGTTTCGGGGGGGACGCCAGGCTGTCCCCCCTCTCATGAGTCTGACGAGTCTTTCGCTCGCGCCGGAGTCATCGGGCTCCAAAAGATTCGGAGGAAGCTCTTTTTTGACGGATTTGGCCTTCAAGTCGGAGAGGACTTCGCTCGGGGGATCGCTCAAGGCGGCTCCCCGCCGCCAACTTTTTCGGGTTTATTTTTTGCTCACGTCAGCGTCATCTGGCTCAGGGATTGGATGAAGCCCTCAAGACGGATTTGGCCAAAGTCGTCGAGGGCGTTTCAGCTGGGGGATCGCCGGGTTGTCCCTCCCATGAGCTGAACGGCTCTTTTTGCTCACATCAGCGTCATCCGGCTTTAGGGACAGGCTATAGCCCCCAAGACCGAAAAACGCCGTCAAGCGGTCGAAGACCTTTTGTCGAGGAACCGCCCTGGCGCTCCTTCCCGTCAGCCGAATGGGACTTTGCTCACATCTGTTTAGGAGGTAATCTATGAGCGACAAATCAGCTCAGTCCGTCTTGGACGCAAAGCAGCTCAAACACGCCAAGAAGGGCATTTTGGCGGGCGTCCTCTCTGGGCTCCTATGGGGAGCCTCAGGCACCGTCTTGTATCTGGCCCTAAATTTCAGGCCGTTCGTTGATTATGAAATGCCGCCGGATGGCTCCAAAGCCGCCATCGCCATCTTGGTCGCGTTCGCTCTTTGCGGCGCCCTGATGCACGACACGTTCGCCGCCATCTGGGTGGCGGTCCACAACATCAAGGAAGGCAAATTCAAAGAGTACGGTCGGACTTTGCGGACGAAACCCGGCAAGATGGTCTGCCTCGGCGCCCTGTTGGGCGGTCCCATCGGCATGAGCGGTTATCTGTTGGGCATCACTTTCGTCAACGCCGCCTACGCGTTGCCCATAACCGCCGCTTATCCGGCTCTTGCCGCCGTCCTGGCGACCTTCATCTTCAGGGAACGCAACCCCGCCCGCGTCTGGGTCGGCGTCGCTCTGTGCATAATCGGCTCCTTTTTGGTCTACTATGCGCCTCTGGAAGGGGAAACGGAAAAGGACATCTATTTCACCATCGGCATGGTTCTCTCCACTCTGGCCTGTCTGGGCTGGGCTTCCGAGGGCCTGCTTTCGACTTACGGCATGGACATGATCGATCCTGACATCGCTCTGGGCATCAGAGAGGGCGTCAGCGCGGTGGCTTATTTCGTCATCGTCATCCCCATCGTCGTCCTTTTCATGAACGATTCGTTCGGTCCCGTCCCCGTCTGGGATTTCTTCACCGCCGCCACTCGAACGTCGGCCTTGTCCATCTACGCCTTCGCCGGCTTGCTGGGCGGCTTCTCCTACGTCTATTGGTACAGAGCCCTGAACATGACCGGCGTGGCCAGAGCCATGGCTCTCAACGTGACCTACGCGTTGTGGGGCGTGCTCTTCGGCGCTCTGTTCACTACTCTTACGCCGACCGTTTACCTCTGGCTCGGCGCCGCCGCCATCGCCCTCGGGGCCATTTTGGTCTCGGCCAACCCCCGCGAGCTGTTCAAGCTCCGCAACACTTGATAGGAAGGTGAAGAATGGCTGTATTACCCCTTCGCTTCAGGATCCTTCACCTGATCAATCAGGCTGATGGGAAGCCCATCAAAACCAACGACATCTACAAGGAAATCTTCGACGAGTACACCGGAGAGGGCCAGTTCAGCTTCGATCTGATGGAAAGCCATCTGATGAGCATCAAGGCCGTCGGTCTGATCGACGCCGTGGAGCCCTACTTCGACGAGTTCGGGGAGGCCAGGTATCACTACATCATCACCGAGACCGGCAAGGCCAGGACGAAGTACCTGCCGAAAATCCTCTAGCCTCGCCGACATCCGGCGAACCTCGCCCGGCCGGGAGGCGCTTTTTCCCGGCCGGCCGCGCCATGGTTTTTTTCTTTCCGCTCGAACCGGGTCTGAACGACCCGGCTCGAGCGCTCGCCTGTAGCCAAGAATATCTCGATGACGCCAGGATCGCGATAACCAACGCTTTTAGAGCCTCCCACATTGACGAGAAGGTATCTTTTTTGATAAAATTAATATTATCGGCTAATTAGCCGTCACGAGTTTTTCGGTCTCGCTCGTCTTTTTTGGCGGATCGGGGCCGCGTCGCCATAGCGAATATTTTGATTGAACGAAAAAAAGCGGATGTAAGCTTTTCCCTTTGCCAAAAACACGGCCGAAGTTTCCGACGTCGAGCCTTTTCCGGCTTAGCGGCGCAAACGAAAGCGTCCGGAACCGATTACTTTTTTTTATAGAAAGGAGGCCGCGATCTCTCTAATTGGAGCGATCCGGACTATTTATGAACTTTTTTAATTTTTTCACCGATGAGCAGAAAAAGAACATACATGAGGCTTCCCTGACCATACTTGAAGAAACCGGCATGGTGGTCAAAAACGTCGAAGCCTTGGAGATCTTCAAGAAACACGGCTGCAAGGCCGACGGGAACAGAGTTTGGTTCGACCGCAAAGCCGTGGCCGAAAAGATGGCCTCCGTGCCTCCCACCTACACGTTCACCGCGCAGATCCCCGAGTTCGACGTGACTCTGCCCGGAGACAGGCCGGTCATCGTCACCGGCTCGTCGGCTCCCAACGTCGTGGATCCGGTCACCGGCGAAGAGCGGCGGGGAACCAGCAAGGACGTGGCCAACATCGCTTATCTCATCAACGAGCTCAAAGGGTTCGACGTTTTCTCCATTTCCATTCTGGCCGACGACGCTCCGCCGGACATGCGCTCTCTTTACCGCTTCTATCCGGCCCTGAAAAACTGCAAGAAGCCGGTTCGCTCCAACACTCCGACCATTCCCGATCTGGAAAAGGTTCTGGATCTCGGCTACACCATCGCCGGCGGCAAAGAGGCTTACTTCGAGCGGCCCTTCATCAACCACCACTATTGCCCGGTCATTTCTCCGTTGACCTATGACGTGGAATCGACGGCCTCGGTGGTTCACCTGGCCAAACTCGGGCTGCCGGTGTACGGCACCATCGTTCCCAACGCCGGAATGACCTCTCCGATGAGCTTGTTGGGCACTTTGACCATGGGCAACGCCGAATTTCTGTCCTTGTGCTTCCTGATGCAGGCCATCAGGCCCGGAACAGGGGTCATTTACGCCGTCTTGTCCACCGTCGCCGACATGCGCAACGGCGATTACGCTCCCGGGGCCATCGAAACCGGCATTCTGCAGATGGGTCACTCGGAGATGGCTCGCTTCTACAACGTGCCCTCCGGCGGCTACATTGGACTGACCAATTCCCAGTCCAACGACGTCCAGAACGGCTACGAGACCAGTCTCAACACGGCGGCCGCCTTGTTGGCTGGCGGGGATCTGTTCAACATGGGCGGGCTCTTGGGCGGTCTCATGGCCTTCGACTTCGCCAAGGCGGTCATCGACAACGAGATAGCCTTGAATCTGAAGCACCTCAAAAAGGGCATCCAGTACGACCAAAACGATTTCTGTCTGGATCTCATAAGCAAGACCGGCCCTGGCGGCAATTACATGGTTTCGCCCCACACGGCCAAAAACCTCCGGAAGATGACGCACTATCCGACCATCGGGGTCAGAGGCTTCAGGAGCAAGTGGATTTCCGACGGTCGGCCCGACGCCGCCGCCCAGGCGGCCGCTTTGGCCAAAAAGATAATCAGCCAGCCCAATCCCAACGCTCTGGCCGCCGACATCGACAAGAAGGTCAGAGAGCACATCCCTGGTCTCCCGGAAGGTCAAGCCGGCTGGTATGAATAAGATCGATCCCCATATAGGGTTCTGACCGCCCCCCCTCAGCCGGTCCGCACCCCTGGCTGAGGGGGTTTTTGTTCGTCGAAGCCAGGCGTTTGCTTTCCGAAAGAAGA
>JAIRTO010000287.1 GCA_031254895.1 Deltaproteobacteria bacterium | reverse complement strand
CACTGGCCTATACCATGAGCACCGCCTTTGTCAACGTCTATTTCGACTGGCACAATTCAAGCTCTTTCACTCCTTTTGTGGGCGGAGGGCTGGGCGCAGCCTTCCTTGAAGGCAGAGCTACGGCTGGTACCCGTGTCCTGTTTACGATTGTGGATACTAATGGTTTTTATACTTTTGAACCTGTGATAGGGTACGAATTTGACACAACTGACTTCAAAACCAAAAAAACACAATTCGCTTGGCATATTGATCTGGGCCTTAGTTATGACATGACCGAAAAAGTGACCATCGATTTGAGTTATCGTTATTTGGATATAGGTGCTCCGTTGAAGGCGGGAGAGCCGAAATTCAGGACTGTCCGTGACTCAGGTCAATACTACAATTTAGACGCTACCTTTAACCCGCCCAGCGAGATTGTTTTCGAAGCCACGCATCAGGCGGTTCTGGGGGTGCGTTATTCTTTCTGACGAACATGAACAGGAACAATGACAGCCCGTTCAAAGTCTGAAAGCCGGCGATGATCTGACGGTCGACATTTTTTTGGAAAAAAATGGAGGTAAGAGTTGCCTAAGAAAGCTAAGAAATCTCACATAACACGCAGCCTAGCCACCGCTTTGAAAGAGGCAGCGCTTGACCCTCTGAAATGCAAAACGCTCTTTAAAGTCTTGTCTCATTCAAAGGTGGTTTTTGGCGGCTTCTCGGTAAAAGAAGCTGACCCGACAGCGGCTTTACAGCCAGTTTCAGAAGGCGGAAATGCAGACGAAGCGGAAAAGCAAAAAAATCCCTCCGTCGTTCGGCAGCCCCGTTTGATGTGCTTTCAAGATACCATCGATGGCAAGTCTGGAGAAATGGTCGAATATGCGCCGTTTTTTTCCTCGCCGGCTCAGGCCAAACGTCTTTTTAGCAAGATGAATCTACCTTGGAAAAGCGCTCCATTACGGGAAGCCCCGGCTAGACAATTTTTTCGTTTAGCCCTGGACATGAACAAAGTAACTCGGCTTAATCCAGGTAGTGATTATTCAATGTTATTTTCCTTCGAAGACATGATTAAAGTTTTGAACCTCTCCCCAAGCGGAGATGAGCCAGTTCAAACGAAAAACGAAGAACAATTCAAGAAATTGAAAGAAGAATATTCGCTAGCTATAGGCGAAAAAATAGCTCATTGCTACCAGTCGAACATCCTGCCTCCGACCCTGGCTGAAGCGATAGATCTGGCCGAACTCTGCATGGACGATCAACTTGTATTTCACCCTAATGTTAAGGCTTCAATCCGACAGTCCTCAGACTTTGACAAAGAAGAAAATATAAAGCTGATCTGGAGAATGTTTTTGTCTCTGGCTCAGGTCTACCATATCATGCGCTTCCGGCAGGATATTTTCTCGCCGACCATTTTCGTCAAAGAAACTGGCTTGGCCTTGCCCCCTCTGGATAATCTTGGTCTTCTTCAAAGCGTTCCGGAAGGTTGTCTGGCTCTTACCGACCTTCTTAAGCGCGATATAGTGTTGCTTTTCAACGTTTTGGAAAATGAAGAAAAGCTTCTGGTCTACGATCTTGAAATCAGTCCAAATCGACGCATCCCCGAAGATAATTTGTCCTTAGGTTGAGAAGACGGCGGTTCAGGAAGTTCAGAATGTGAACAGGCTTACTGGATATGACGCCCGCTGGGTAAAATCGGCATCGCCTTATCTTGACCAGAGAGGATCTGAATAAAAAAGGCTCGCCAAAAACGAAAATATTCCCACCGCCGGGAGTGTTTAGGCCATGAAAATTGCCTTCCTTCCACCTCAGGTATCAGGTTTTTTTTGGTTATGAGTTCAAATCGTCTGATTTTTGGATCGATAGTAATTCTCTCGGACGACGCGCCTCTCTTGAGGCGCGAGCCCGACCAGCCTGAAAAAGATGCTCCTAAGCCTTCTGGGATCACCACCGTTCCTGCTGGGATCGCCGCCATCCCTGCTTCGACCAACCGTTCCCTCAATCTTGACGAGGCTTTAGCTTTTCTCGCGGAAAAATTCCGGGAAGTCGCCGCCGAGATCAAGGCTCTGCCGGCGGAGTCCTTCCCTGACGACTTCGCCGTGGTGGAGCTGATTCTGCAACCGGGAAGATTGAACGCCGACAATTACCCCCGTCATTTTTTCCAAGGCCTAAATCTGACCGTTCTGAGTAGCCGCTACGTCAAACGGCGACTTCGCCATCTTCAGGGACAATCGCCAGAACAGCCAGAGCGGCCAGAATCTAGTCGCGATTGCTTGGCCTTGCATCTGGCCGGCCGAAAATCGGATCTGGCCGAAGCGGCCCGCAAGATAGCCCATTTGGAGCCCAAGGCTTTCAGCCAGATGGCCTTTCTGGAAGGCGTCCTTCTCCCTTCTCCTGAACAAAAAGTCAAAGCCTGCGGCGTTTCCGCCGCAGACTGCTTCGAAACGGTTTTAAGTCTCCTGCCGGGCAGGGACGATTCTTTTCCTTGCTCCCAGTTTCGTCAGTACGCCGAGTCTCTGGGCTTCCAGGTTTTGGACCACCACCGGGAAATCGTCAAAAACACGGCTTTCATCCCCGTCAGAGGCCCCAGAGCCGCTCTGGTCAAACTGGCCGAGTTCGCTTTCGTCCGTCAGATTTTGGACGTTCCCAAAATGCGTCCTTTTCGGCCGTTCAATCCTCTTCGCTCCCTTCAACCCGAGAGCGCTTCGGCGGCTCGACCCGACGAATCAGAACCTGAGGTTCCTCCAGCGCAGACGAGCCCCGAAAAACCTCCCGCAGCCGGTGCCGCGACAGCTCCTTTTTCCCTGCCGCCTCTACCGGAAAACCTCCCTGACCTGGGGGTGGCCATTCTGGACGGGGGCTTGCCTCCGGAACACCCTCTGGACAAAGCCTTAAAAGCCTACGTGAAGGTCAATCCCGAAGCGGACGACGATCCTGGGAGCCCCGAGCACGGCTTGGCCGTGACCTCGGCTTTCCTTTGCGGCTCGCTCCCACGCCAGGGTCAAGCTCAATGCCCTTATTCCAAGGTTACGGCGGTCAGGGTTCTGGATGCCGAATCAGCCGACGACGCTGTGGACACTTTTTACAAGACGCTCAGAAACGTCAAGAAAACTCTGGAGACCGGCAAGTACAAATTCGTCAATCTAAGTTTAGGCCCTGACGTCGTCGTCCAAGACGAGCATATTCACGTCTGGACGAGCGTCATCGACGAACAGGCCTACCGAAAAGGTCTGTTCGTGACCGTGGCCGCCGGCAACAATGGCTTGAGCCGCCTGGACGGCGTCTCTCCGGAGCGGATGCTTTCGGCCAGGATTCAAGTTCCCTCGGACGCCGTCAACGTCCTGTCTGTCGGGGCATTGGATCGCCAGAGCGACGATTGGCGACGCTCTTATTTCAGCGCCATCGGGCCAGGCCGGAAGCCGACCGTAATGAAGCCGGATCTCGTCAGCTTCGGGGGCGGCGACGACGAGCCCTTTCTGGTTCTGGCTCCTTCCGGCGAGATACAGGA
>JAIRTO010000249.1 GCA_031254895.1 Deltaproteobacteria bacterium | reverse complement strand
CGAAAAACAGGCCCCTTCGACTCCGGAAGGGAGTCGAAGGGGCCAAAGAAAGAGGCGCATTTGGCCTCGGAGCCGTCAAAAAGGAGCTTCCGACAGCGGGTTTTTGGACTGGCTCACTTCTTGGGACGACCGGCTTTTTTGGTTTTGGCGGTTCCGCGCTTGAGAGCCCCCACCGACTCCTTGGTCATAGGAGCGATGTCCTGAACCAGCTTGACGGCCAGTTCCTTTTTCCACTTGTCGTTTTTGCCGGCTTTGGCGGCCGGGCGGCCGACGCCCCTAGAGGCGGGTCTGAGCGTTCTCGCCGGCGCCTTTTGGGCCGCCGCTTTGTCGGCTCCCTTGCCGGACGTTTTGGCCGCCTTCATCTGCAAAGCGGCTTGGGCGGCGGCCAGTCTGGCCACGGGAACGCGGTGAGGAGAACAGGAGACGTAGTCGAAGCCCTGACTGTAGCAGAACTTGACGGAATCAGGATCCCCTCCGTGCTCGCCGCAGATGCCGACCTTAAGCTGGCGATCCATCTTGCGGCCTCTGGCCACGCCGATCTCCATCAATTGACCCATGCCTTCCGTATCGATGGTCACGAAGGGATCTTTAGTCCAGATGCGGAGCTCGTCCACGTACTGAGGCAGAAACATCCCGGAATCGTCTCTGGAGAGTCCGAAGGTGGTCTGAGTAAGATCGTTGGTTCCGAAAGAGAAGAACTGAGCTCCGGCGCCGACGACCTTGTCGGCGACCAGAGCCGCTCTAGGCAGCTCGATCATGGTGCCGACCAGATAGTCGACCTTTTTTCCGGAAGAGCCGAAGATTTCCTTGGCGACGTCGTCGACGACCTTTTTCTGGAGGGCGAATTCCTTCTCCGTGCCGATGAGGGGGATCATGATCTCCGGCAGGACGGTCACTCCTTCCGCAGCGGCCTTGCGGGCCGCCTCGAAGATGGCTCGGGCCTGCATCTCGGTGATTTCCGGATAAAGAATGCCCAGGCGGCAGCCGCGGAGGCCCAGCATGGGGTTCTGTTCATGCAGCGCGTTGATGCGGCTCTTGACGTCTTCCGCCTTCAGGTGAAACTTCTTGGCCAGATCGGCGATTTCCCGCTCGGTGTGCGGCAGGAATTCATGGAGAGGCGGATCCAGCGTCCTGATGGTCACCGGCAGCCCGTCCATGGCTTTGAAGATCTCGTAAAAGTCTTCTCTCTGCATCGGCAGGATCGCAGCCAGAGCTTTTTTTCTTTCCTCGAGATTGTCGGCCAGAATCATCTTGCGGAAGTGGTCGATGCGGTCGGACATGAAAAACATGTGCTCGGTCCGGCAAAGGCCTATGCCCGCAGCCCCGTAGTCTCTGGCCACTTTGGCGTCGAAGGGCGTGTCGGCGTTGGTCCGAACCTTCATCTTCATCTCGTCGTCGACCCAGCCCATGAAAGTGGAGAACTCGGGAGGCAGTTCGATATTTTTGGCGGGGAGGGCGGCTTTGTAGACTTTGCCAGCGGCCCCGTCCAGAGAGATGAAATCGCCTTCCTTGACGACCAGCTGCCCGACGCTAAAGCACTTTTTGTCGTGATCGACGTCGATGGCGGCCCCGACGATGCAGGGGCGGCCCATGCCTCTGGCCACGACGGCGGCGTGGGAGGTGGCGCCTCCTCTGGAAGTCAGAATGCCCTGCGCGGCGGCCATGCCCTTGATGTCCTCAGGGCTGGTTTCCTGTCTGACCAAAATGACCTTCTTGCCGTTTTTGGCCTGCGCTTCGGCGTCGGCGGCGCTGAAGAAGGCCTGGCCGACGGCCGCGCCGGGAGAGGCCGGCAGGCCGGAGGCGACGGGCGAGGCTTTCTTGAACTCGTCGCTGTTCTTGTCGAAGAAGGGCAGAAGAACTTGAACCAAATGGTCGGGCTCGAAGCGCAGAATGGCTTCCTGCTTGGTGATCAGCTTTTCCTTGACTTGATCCACGGCGATTTTCACGGCCGCGTGCCCCGTCCGCTTGCCGTTGCGGCACTGGAGCATGTAGAGCTTGCCCTGCTGAATGGTGAACTCTATGTCCTGCATGTCATGGTAATGTTTCTCCAGCGCGATGCGGACGTCGTCGAGCTCTTTATACAGTTCCGGCATCTCGTCGGCCAAAGAGACTTTGACTCCGGCCGGCAGAGGCCTGGCGCGATTGATGGGGTTGGGCGTGCGTATGCCGGCCACCACGTCTTCGCCCTGGGCGTTGACCAGGTACTCGCCGTAGAAATAATTTTCGCCGGTGGCGGGATCTCTGGAGAAGGCCACGCCGGTGGCCGAGTCGTCGCCCATGTTGCCGAAAACCATGGCCTGGACGTTGACGGCGGTGCCCCAGTCCTCGGGTATGTGGTTGAGACTGCGGTAGTCCTTGGCTCTGGGGATCATCCAGGAGTCGAAGACCGCGCCGATGGCTCCCCACAGCTGCTCCATGGGATCTTCCGGGAAGGGCTTGCGAAAAACGTCTTTATAAAGCTTTTTGTAGGCGGCCACCAGATCCTTCAGATCCTCGACGGTCATCTGAGTGTCCAGATTGTAGCCTTTGGTCTCTTTGGCCTTGTCCAAGAGCTGATGGAAGGGATCGTGCGAGACTTTCATGGCGTCCTTGATCCCCATGACCACGTCGCCGTACATGGCCACGAAACGTCGGTAGGAATCATAGGCGAAGCGCGGGTTCCCGGTTTTGGCTATGAGACCGGCCAGAGTCTTGTCGTTGAGGCCGATGTTCAAAACGGTGTCCATCATGCCGGGCATGGAGACCCTGGCGCCTGAACGGCAAGAGACCAAAAGGGGGTTCTCGCTGGAACCGAATTTGGCCCCCATCTGCTTCTCCACCCCGGCCAAAGCCGCCTCGACATCCTTTTTGAGGTTCGGCGGAAACTGCTTGCCGCTTTCGTAGAAAGCCGTGCAGACTTCGGTGGTGATCGTGAAGCCTGCCGGCACGGGCAGGCCAATTTTGGCCATTTCGGCCAGATTGGCCCCTTTGCCGCCCAGAAGGTTGCGCATCCCTCCGTTTCCATCGGTCTTAGGGCCGCCGAACGAGTAAACCATTTTTGACGCCATGTAGTAACCCCCCAAATTTCTGTGGCCTATAATTGTCAGCCTTGAACGAAATTATGTTTTCGGCCGAGGTCTGATTTGACGAACAAGAAAAGCGCGATATGACGAGCTAGAGCTGAAAGACAAAGGAAAAAACTGAGAAAAAAACGAAATGGAGAAAAACCAGAGAAAAAAACCGGAGAAATAAAACGGAAAAGGGCGACTCGGGTCTATTCTGTCTGATTCTGGCCAATTATGGCTGTTTCGGGCGGACTTTAGGTTCGTTCCGATTTGTTCGCGCCGAAAAAATATGAACGCTGAATTAGATGCGATTCAATTATATACAACTGCCGTTTCTGGTGCAAACGGCCACCGCTTAGACGGAAGAACTCGCGCCTCTATTTTTTTTCGATTTGTCTCGGCCCGTCAAAACGCCAAAGTAGAGGCGAAGGGAAAAAGGCGAGCCGGATCGGGCGAATCGGAAAGGTCGAGTCGGCTCCCGGCCTGGCGGCCGCCTGTTTTTGATCAAACGAATTTACGTCAAGCGAATTTAAGCCAGGCGAATTTCGATCAGACGATTTCAGGTCAGGCTTCATAGGCCGAGCCGGCTTATTTTTTGCGGAAAAAAAAATAAAATGATTCGGTCGGATGAAGACCAAACGTCGCAGACAAGGAAAACTGGTTGAAAGGAAAAATTAATTATTTGAGTAAATTAATATAAATGTCCAAAATGACGAAGGACGAGTAGTTTTATCGACTATTTTTTGATGGACTTGGAATAAGCTGTTTTTGGCGCGGAGGGGAAAACCGTTTTCGTCTTGGCCGTTTGTTCAAGAGAAAAGGCGTTTCGTCCTCGACCATTCCAGATGATTGTACCTATACGGCGCCAATAACTCAAGGCTTGGGGATATTTGGAGATTTGTCTCCGTTTTTTCGGATTGGAAAAGGCGCCAGGCAGTCGTCGGTTCGAAAAAAGACCGGGCCAGGCGTGAAGAGAGGTCGGTTCTGGGGACAGGCCAGAGGAGAGGTCGGCTATGGGGCCAGGCGTGGGGAGAGGTCGGCCCTGGGGCCAGGCGTGAAGAGAGGTCGGCGAGAAGCGGCGAGAGTTGTGACGGGACCGCCAAAGGGACGGAAGACCGAAGGATGGGGCGGTTTTTTGGCGGCGTCGAAGATCTCCGAGGTTTGTTCCGGCTTCGGTCGACCGTTTGTTTTTTTGAAAATTCGCCTTCGCGTCTCGCTATCCGTAAGGCGGCAAAATTGTGCTACAATAACGCGATTTTTGGCCGCAATTTTTTTTGGACGGATGGTTCAGCCGGCGCAGGAGCGAGGAGCGGATATGTTGGACATGGCCTCAGAAGAGCTGGAAACGTGTTTGAACATGTATATGGCTCATTTGCGAGTGGAAAAAGGTTACGCCTTTAACACCTTGGAGGCGTACCAACGCGATTTGGCCAGTTTTTTCGATTTTTTGGCTTTGTCGAAGTTGACGAAATTGACGGAAATATC
>JAIRTO010000214.1 GCA_031254895.1 Deltaproteobacteria bacterium | reverse complement strand
TACTGGCTGAACGAAAACAAGAAAAGGCGCAAGACGGCCAAAAGGGCCATGGAGAAAGTCGTGGCCGCCCATGACGTCAACAACCGGGCGGAGACGCTCTTCAACGCCATAAAAAGCGTTCACTACGGCCGAGCGCTGGTTGATCGGGAAGCTTGGGACCACGAAGGACAAGCCCTCTTTCTGACCGCCCTGCGTTGGCCGCAGGAATCCGGCCAAGCCAGAATGATCAGAGCCGAAAAACTCCTGAACAAGGCGGAAAAAGCCGGGACGATCACCCCGACCGCGCTGTTCATGCTGGGCCACGTCCAGCGCATGCGCCACAATCTGGAGCCGGCCATGGAATTTCTGAACCGAGCTTATGAAGCCGGCGAAGAGAGAGGGGCCTTGTCCATGGGCATGCTCAACCTCGGACTGGGCAAGCTCGAAGATTCGCGGCACTGGCTGGTCAAATTCACCGGCGACACGACTCTGGGCTATCCGCTCAAGGACACTTTGCCGTTCGAATTCGTCCGGGCCATAGCCCGTCGACTGGTGGAATTGGGCGAAGACGTCTCGCCCGGCTTCAGTCGCCTGCGCCATGACCCGGCCGTCTGGAACGCGCTGGAGTTCTATCAGGCCGCTTTTTCGTCCAGACCCTACGATTTGGAGACGGCCCAGGAATTGGGCGCCCTCCTTCTCAAACACGGGGCTTCCGCCGAAGCTCTGGACGTGGTTCAAAAAGCCATGGAGCATCATCCGGACGACCCCGAGCTGGGGGCCATCTACGCCCAAGCCGGCCGGGCTTCCTACGTCACGTTGAATTAGCCGGAAATCTTATCGTTCTGGCCAGTCGACTATTCTGGCCAGTAGATTGTTCTGGTCAGTCGGTGATTCTGGCCAGTAGATTGTTCTGGTCATTCGGTTATCCTGGTCAGTCGGTTATTCTGGTCAGTCGGTTATTCTGGTCAGTCGGTTATTCTGGTCAGTCGATTGCTCTGGCCAGTCGGGCGAAAGCCCGCCAATCTGGCTCCGCCGTCGCCGCCGCAGGTCGTTTGGCAGCGCGACGGCGTTCGTTCCGCCTTTCTTTCGGCCGCCAAAGCCTCCGCCGGCTTTGGCAGCCGAAAAATATGCGGGCATATGAAAACTCTCTATCAAAAGGGCCAATTTAACCCTTTTCCGGTTAGAGGCAAAAAGGGGATACGCCATGGGCGAGGAACTCGTCGCCGCGTTGAACGCGCGCATATTGATGGATAGGGCGGCCGCCGCCGCGCCGAAAATATTGCCGGGTCCCGGCGGCCCCGGACTCATGTTCAGAGGATCCGCCATCCATAACCCCGACGACCCTTTGGGGGAAGCCAGAAACTGGGTGGGCATGGCCCTGTCCCAACGCCGTCGGCAGAACAAAAGGCCGGAGACGGCTCTGGTCTTCGGCTTGGGCCTTGGCTGGCACATTCGCATCATGATGGAGATGTTTCCCGGCCTCAAGGTTCATGTCCTGGAGCCGGACAGGTCGCTGATCGACGTGTATGAAAAATACAACGTCCTCGGTCCCGGTCAGGAACCCAAGATATATCTGAACGAGGCCGATTTCGAAGAGATGGTGGCCAGGGAAGTGGTTCACGGCGAAGGCGGCGCCCCGATCATCTTGCCGGTTCCCGGCTATCGCCGTCTTTTTCCGCAGGAAGCCGCCTCCTTCGCCAAGCAGATGGCCAAGGAAATCTCCCGAAGGGAGGTCATCGAGCGGACGAAAGAGCTGACCGATTCGGCTTTCATCGAGAATTTGGCCAAAAACGCGGGACTGACCCCCGTCGTGCCCGACGTGATGCTCCTCAGAGGCCTTTTTCCCAGAAGGCCGGCCTTCATCGTGGGCGCCGGCCCCTCTCTGGCCAAAAACGGACGGCTCTTGGGCCAGGCGATCGGCAAGTCGGTCATCATCTGCGCCTCCGCCGCCCTAAAGCCTCTGTTGGCCGTAGGAGCGCGGCCGGACGTGGTTCTGGCCTTGGAGTCCTCCGACACGAGCTCCTACCTGAACTTGACGCCGACCGAGAAGGCCATTCTGGGCGACGACGTCATCTTGGCCGCCGCTTCCGGCAGCCATCCCAATCACTTTCTGGTCGAAGGCTTTCACAAGGCGCTTTTCCACTTGAACGGCGGAGAAGCCCAGCTTCTGGGCCGGGGCCTGTTTCTGCCTCAAGGCGGAAACGCCGGCACGGCGGCCTTCGCCTTGGCCTACGTCTGGGGCTTGGCCCCTCTGATCCTGGTGGGGCAAGATCAAGCCTACGACGGCGCGTTTCTGCATGCCCCGGGCACGGCCGATTCCGTCACCGAAGCCGACCGAGGCACGACCATCGCCGTGCCGGCCATCGGCGGAGGCTTCGTGGAGACGAACACCTCTCTTCTGGCTTCCTTGGGCTGGTACGTGGAAGCGGCCAACTCCATCAAACGCAATTTGGAGAACAAGCCGAGATTGATCAACGCCACGGCCAGCGGAGCGTCCATCGAAGGCTTTGAAGAGATGAGTCTGGAAGACGTTCTAATGCGGTTGGATCCCACGCCGACGGGCCTGCATTTGCCCAGTCTCGTCGCCGCCGTGCCCAAGCCGACCGCCGGAGAGATCAAGAAGGATCTCAGACAGATGTCCAGCTTAATCAGCTCTCTGAAGAAGATCCTGAACATGAATTTCAAAAGATGCTTGACCGAGATGATGGCCACTTCCCAAGCCAGCGCCTTCATGGCCCAGATCCTGGCCCCGGCTTTGGCTTCCGGCAGCAAGGCCGGAGTTCTGAAGAACCTCATCTGGGCCGACGGCGTAATTCTGAAAATGCTTTCTTCTCTTTGACCGACCAAAAGGCGCAGCAGGAAAGGAGACGTCATGAGCGTTGATTCCTTCATCTTTTCGCTGGACAAGCCGACCAGACCCGGTTCAGGCTTCGAGCCCACCCTTGGTCTGGCCATGATCATGAAAAACGAGGCCAATAACCTCCAATACAGTTTGGGGCCCCTGGTCGGAGTTTTCGACGAGATCGTCGTCGTGGACACCGGCTCGAGGGATCAAAGTCCTGAACTGGCCGCCAGCTACGGGGCCAAAGTCCTGCACCTGCCCTGGCCGGACGATTTTTCCCTGGCCAGAAACTTCGGTCTGGAAAGGATGCAAAGCGACTTCATCATGTGGCTGGACGCCGACAACAGCGTCACCCAGGCCGACGTGAACGCGCTCCGAGACGCCCTCCGCTCGGACGGCTTGATTTTCCTGGCCACGGAAGTGGTGGTGCCCCAAGGGGACAGGCTCCTGCAAAAAAGGGTTTTCGCCAATTCGCCGGAATGCCGTTTCCAAGGCCGAGTCCACGAGCAGCTGGTTCACCCGCCCGACTGGCCGGTAAGAGTCACCAGAGCCGAAATCCGCCACTGGGGCTACGCCGACGCGGTTCTGGCCAGGCAGAAAGGCGAGCGCAATCTGGAACTCCTGCTCGACGCCCCCGAGACCGCCGAAGGCGATTTTTATCACCTCTATCAGCTGGGCCGAACCTTGCATAATCTGCGTCATTTCGGGGAAGCCGAAGAATGTCTCCGCCAGGCCGTGGAAGCCGGCTTCGGGGAGAGCTGCGCGGAGACCGGGCCGGTCAATCCGTCGCTGTGGAATCACGCCGTCATACTTCTGAGTCAAGCGCGTCAGCGTCTGGGCAAGACGGACGAAGCCGAAGAGGCTCTTCACGCCTTCATCAGGCTTAGGCCCGCCTATGGTCCGGCGAAAGCCTTGCTGGGCCGGCTCTTATACGAACAGGGACGATTCGAGGAATGCGCTCTTTTCCTGCGGCAGGCGCTGGCTCTCGGCTGCGGCGACCCCAGTTGGGGAGCCGATCCCGCCAGGTGCGGCTTCACGGCCGCCTGTCAGCTGGCCAAAGCTTTGGAGAAAATCGGCAAATTCCGAGAAGCGGGAAGGGCCTGGGAAGAGGCCGCCCGGCACAACCCCGAAAACCCCGAGCCCTGGGTGGCTCTGGCGGAACACTCCATGACGGCGGGCAATGCGGAACTGGCCAAACATTTGTTGGAAAAGGCGATCAAACTGGCTCCGGCTCATCGTCGAGCCAAACAGCTGGAGGCCTCGCTGTGAAAAGAACCATCGGATTTTTCACGGACGGCCCGGCCTTTGAGGGAGACTCTTTGGAAAAAGGGTCTCTGGGCGGAGCGGAGACGGCCTTCATTCAGATGACCAGAGCCATAGCCCGGCAAGGACACGAAGTTCTGGCCATCAACAACTGCGCCGAGGCGGGCTCCCACCAAGGAGTGAAATACCATCCTTTCCGGCAGTCGCTCCAGCTTCTGGCCAAGCAGTCGTTCGACGTGATGGTGGTCAGCCGTTTTTTCGGCTTTTTTAGCCTGCCCATCAAGAGCGATCTGAAAGTCCTTTGGAACCACGACACTTTGGACAATCCGCAGGGCCTCCGGGCCATTCACGACGAAATAGATCTGTGTCTCGTTCTGTCCGAGTTCCATAGGGACAACTACCTGACGAGACTGCCTCAGTTGGACGAGCGCACGATCGTGACCCGCAACGGTCTGGACTTCGCCTTGCTCGACCAGGCCTCGGCCGGCGTCAAAAAGAAGCCGGGCAAACTGATTTACGCCTCGCGTCCGGAGAGGGGCCTGAAAATTCTTTTGGAGCAGATCTGGCCCAGACTGTCCCGGGGCAGACCGGATTTGCGGCTCCACATATGCGGCTATCAGCTGGCCCCTGAACTGATGGATCATAGTCTGGCCGGCTTGTACGACTATCTTTCCCTTCTCATCTCCAGAGACGACAAAATCACGGATCTCGGCCCGCTGAACAAGCTGGACTATTACCGACACCTGGCCGAAGCGGAAATGATGGCCTACCCGTGCGTTTTTCCTGAAGTCAGCTGTCTGGCGGTTCTGGAGGCGCAAGCCGTCGGCACGGCCGTTTTGGCCTCCGACTCCTTCGCCCTCTCCGAATCGGTGGTCATGTCGGAATTCAAGGTTCCGGGCCGCCCCTTGTCGATGGCTTACCAAAACGCCTACGTCGACAAAGCTCTCAAATTGCTCAGCGACGAAAAGTACAGAGAAGATCTGGCCATGACCGCCAAAACCAAAATCCGTTCCCGTTACGGCTGGGACGTCATCGCCGGCGAGTGGCTGAGAATTTTCGAGCTGGCTTTGCGTTCCAAGGAAAGCCGGCCGTTTTTCTTGGAAGTCGACTCCAGAAAGCAGGAAAGATACCCCATCTGAAGAAGATGGAAAAACTCGCAGGCTCCAGAGAGTTTTTGAAGTTTTCCCGGAAATGAAACGAAACCGATGACGGAGCGAAATCGATGAAGGAACGAAACCGATGACGGAGCGAAACCGATGACGGAACGAAACTGATGAAGGAACGAAACCGATGAAGGAACGAAACCGATGACGGAGCGAAATCGACATGGATTCATGGTTTGACCAAAATTTGCGGGCGTTGGCGGCGAAAGATCCGCAAACCGCCGACCTTCTGGCCATGTGTCCGCCCTTGCGCCC
>JAIRTO010000198.1 GCA_031254895.1 Deltaproteobacteria bacterium | reverse complement strand
GATCTGCCTTTCGTCCGGAGCATGACCATAGGCTTTCGTCTGGCTTATGACGAGTGAAGGCGAAAAAGGCCTCGCTGGCGAAGGGCGGCGAGGCCCTCGAGAGTTTATATTTATGAATTGTCAAATTGTCATGGCGGAAGAAGAAACGCGGAAGGGACGCGAAAATGGATGATTGCGGCGTGGAAATGATTGACGTCAGCTCCTCGAACGTGGCGGCGCTTGGCTATGACGAAGCTAACCGAATTTTGCATGTTAGATTCGCCAACCAGATGGTCGTCATCTACAAAGGCGTTCCGATGGGCCAGTTTGAGGGCTTGTTGAAAGCGCCGTCAATCGGCGCGTATATGCATAGAAACATCAGGAATTTATACCCGTATAAGCGGATTGAATAAATGCGCGCCAAACGGGAGAGTTGAGCGAATGGCGTCGTTGCGTCTGTTGAAGCGAGGCTTTTGGCGACGGAGAAGACAAATCAGCTGAACTCGAAGAGAATATAACTGACCCCAGTGGTCGATTCAATGGAGTAGCGGCCCAAGCCGGCCGGCAGGATGACGGCTTGACCAGGGCGAAGCCAGACGGATTCGTCGAAGCCTGACGTCTTTAGTCTTCCCTGGCCCTTGGCCGGACAGATGAGGGACATTTTTTGACCTGTCGAGGAGAAGAAATTCGTGTCGACCAAGGCGGCGCCGTATGAATCTCCTTGAAAAAGGCGGCGAGCGTCGTCTTCCAGATCGGTTTTCAGCGTCTGAACAGGAACGTCGGAGACAGGCACCGGAGTCGGGGGAGGGGTGAAATCCTCCAAGTCCGTCGGCCGATCCCAGTCATGAAGGGTCTGGACCAAGGAGCCGGAACGGAGAGCCTTGAGCACGGTCGTCGAAGGCCCCTGAACCCTGACGACTCCGGCCGGCACAAGATAGCTGTCCCCTGGTTCGGCGATTATCTTTTCGAATCTCGTCGACCAGAGGCCTGTTTTGGCTTTTAGGCCCAGACCTAGCCAGGCGTCCGGTCCGGCTTCCAAAACGTACCAAAATTCGTCTCCGCTCATGACTCGGACGGGTCCAGGCTCGGGGCCGGTTCGTTCCAGTCTGAAGCTCGCCGGCAGCGCCTGTCTGGCTTCGCTGTCCTTGCGGCCGGTAAGGCCGCGCCCCCATGAGGCTTTGAGGCCGGCTATGGATTTTCCGGCCTGAGGACCAGAAGCCACTTTGGTGTTGACGCCGAAGTCTTCGGAGGCCAGCCAGATCTCTCCCCACTTGAGACCTTCAGCTCTGGCGGGAACGTTGAAGGCGGTTCGACAAGCGTCGCCCCAGGGTTTGGCGGCGACGAGGGGGGTCAAAGGCAAAGGCGATATGTCGGCCATCAATAGGGCGTTCTTCATGCGCTAACATCCTCTGGCAACAAGACTTATGACCAAGGCAAAAACGCCGTCTTTCGCCGCCGCCAATTTTGGAAAATTGCCGGCCAGCGCGAGAAATTATTCGGTTTTGGCGTGGTTGACCTGAACTATGCCGGCGCGATGAGCTTTATTTGCTGGAGCTTCAAACGAAATTCCGCGCACGCGGAGAAAAGACCAAAACGAAACGAGAGCGACGGTGCGGCGCTTCGAAAAGAGCCGCCTGATCTGGTCAGTTCTTTCGGCAAACGAACATTATACCCGAACGGCGCCAAAGACGAAAAAAAACTGACCCGGCCCCCCCGGGCCTGCCTCGCCTGCAGCCAAAAAAAACGAAAATGTCGACACGACGACATTTTTGGCTGGCCTCGGGCCATAAAAAAATCTTCTCCGGAATGGCTTCGCCAAAAAGCTTCTCCAAAAAAGGCTTTTTTAGAAAGGCTTTTCTAGAAGAACCTCGCCAAAATAAACTTCTCCGGCTGTTTTTGGCGGCGTCGAGGCTTTTTAGCCAAAAATCAGGACGACCTTCGTTCAAAGGCGGCCGCGCGGAAGTGGAATTTTAAGAAAGCCTAAACTATAATGCTTTAGCGTCATATTAGTCCGACCGGAGGGACAGTTCCTCAATTTGCCGCCATCAATGAGCTTTTAAGCTTGTTTTCATTTTATTGGACGGAGATTCCCGGCGATTGCCCAATTTCGAATGTCACATTAGCGTTGCGGCCATAACCTCAGCCTTTTGCGTGGCCTTCGGCTCCGCTAAATTCGGCTGGGACAGTTCCGCCTCTTCGCTGGCTTTTCTGGCCGGTCTTTCGGGAGGGTTGGTTCCGGATCTGGACAGCGACGCCTCAAAATCCCTGCGCATTTCCGGGGCCATCGTCGGCCTGGGAGTGGCGGCGGCCGTGGTCGGCTACGTCAGCTCGCCCGGTCAGTTTTTGAACAGGCCCTGGCCGGCCCAGTCGACGGCCATCGCCGCCATAGGCTCTTTTTTTCTCTTTAACGCCATATTTGTGGAAATTATCAAAAGGCGAACAAAGCACAGAGGTCTTTTTCATTCCTTCGCCGTCCCCTTTCTCTACGGCGGCTTATGGGCGGTCATGGTCTCTTCCTCTGGCGGTCTGACGGTCATGGCCGTTTGGCTCGTGGCCATAGTCGGCGTGTTCACTCATTTGCTTTTGGACGCCGGCCAATCCATGTCCTTCAACCCTTTGAAAATAGCCTCCGACGACATCTCCGCCTCCACTCGATTGTGGGTTCTGACCACTTTGGTGAATTTTCTGGCCTTCACCAGGTTGACTTTATGACAATTTCGTATTTTCTGACGCCCGCCGACTCCAACGGCTCCGCTCGCTTGTCGGTTCCGCTCGCTCGTCATGGCGGCGCCCCGCTTCGGAAATTTAACAAAAAGCCTGGCCTCTTTCCCCATAAGGCCCATCTCCAAAAAGCTTCCTGTCAAGTCCTCTCGAAACTACAGTCCTCTCGAATCAACAGTCTCCTCGGAAATAAAGTCCTCTCGAATCAACAGTCCCCTCGAAAATAAAGCCCTCTCGCGACTAAAATTTTCTCGAAACTAAAATCTTCTCGAAACTAAAGTTCTTTTGAAACCCCACCGTTCCCGAGCCGCCTGAACTATTTCCGCCAAAAAAAAAAGACGCCGGCGAGTCGCCTAGCGCCTCTCGCCGTTTCCGTCGAGAGGCGCTAGGCAGGTCGTTTTTTTTTAATTTTCCGCTTTCCTTTCATAGTCTATTCAGCTCTCTTTTAGCCTTTTGCTTCCTTTTAACTCCTCTTTCGGCTTTCTTCATGTCCCGCCAGAATGGTGTCTTTGTTGGCCATTTTTTTCCCGGCTTCAGAGGAGGAGCGGAACGGAAAAAAGATAACTCTTCTTTAAGATTGACGATTTTCGGCCACGAAAAAACATGTTGACAGCCTTTAGAACTTTGTGTATAAGACTAATCTTGAACTTGTTGAAAATAAGAATCAATAACAAGAATAAATAATTTGATTTTCTTTAGCAAGATGGTGTCGAATGCGACTTTTTCTTTTTTCCTTCTTGGCCCTTTTCCTTTTTTTTCTGTGTTTTTCAACTGTTGCACACAAAGCTGAAGCGGCGGACGTGGATTTGCCCGCGCCTCAGACTGAAGGCGGACCTGGGCTTTTCGAGACTTTGAAAAAAAGGGCTTCGGTTCCTGGCGGCGATTTTTCCGCCGCTGAAGTGGCCTTGGACGAATTGTCGACGGTTTTGTGGGCCGCCAGCGGCCTGAATCGGGGCAGCACGGGTTGGACCGTGCCCATGGCCGAAGGACTTGAGCCGTATGTGCGCATCTACGTCGCCTCCGCTGACGGCGTCTTTCTCTACGACTGGGCCGATCACAAGCTTAGCCAAATAAGCGAAGAAAACATCAAGGCCAAGATCGGCGGCCAGTCCTTCGTCAGAAAGGCGCATTTCATACTCATTCTGACCACTGACCATGACGTTTTGAACAAGCTCAAACGCGGCGGCGACTCGAAGGACGAGTTCGCGGACGTTCTGGTCGGGGCCATGACTCAGGACATTTACCTGGCTGCGGCCGCGTTGAACCTTGGGACCAGATACATTCACACGATGAACAAGGCGGCGGTCAAAGAAGCCTTGGGCCTGGCCGAGGAAGATCGGCCCGTGGCCTTGATGCTTTTGGGCAAATGACTTTAGCCTGGAAATAAACTTCGTCGGGCCGGATTATTCGCCGACTGGAGCTTTGCGACATTAATTTTCAGTAGAGGATAAGCATGTTTTCGTCTAACTGTCGTCGTTTGATTCTCTTTTCTCTGGTTTTGGCTGCGGTTTCGCTCCTCTTCGCCGCCGAGGGGGCGCAGGCCGATTCCAAGTACAAAACCTGGGGCGAGGTGGCGGCGGCCATGAGGGTGCCTCTGGAGCAGGCCATCAAAGATTATGAAGCGGGCGATGCGGACGAGGCCTACGAATGGGTGGACAACGCCTACTTCCAGTACTACGAGAAGGAAGGGTTCGAGCGCAACGTCAAGGGCCGCATTTCCGGGAAGAGGGTGTCGGCGGTGGAGTACAAGTTCGCCGTCATCAAGCAGAACATCCGCAAGGGAGAGTCCCTCGACAAAGTTAGGGGCGATCTGGAGACTCTGATCGCCTGGTGTCTGGAAGACGCCGAAAAGCTTGACGCCCGGGTGGCTCAGCAAAGGGCGCAGCAAGCCCAAACTCAGGCTCAGGCCGGGGGCGGAGAAGCGGCGGTGGCCGCCGCTCAGGAGACCAGTTCGTCCGGACGGGATTGGGCCATTTTTTTCGCTTCCTTCGGGACCCTCCTTAGGGAAGGCTTTGAAGCCATTTTGGTCATCGCCGCCATCGCCGCCTATCTGATGCGTTCAGGCAACAAAAAGAGCATCGGCGTCGTCTATTGGTCGGCGGGGGCCGCCGTCCTCGCCAGCGGCCTTTCGGCCGTGGCTCTCCAGATGCTGTTCGACTTGAGCGGGGCGAAGCAGGAGGTCATTGAAGGCTTGACGATGATCCTGGCCACGGTCGTCCTCTTTTGCGTCAGCAACTGGATGTTCTCCAAGGCCGAAGCGGAAATTTGGAAAAAGTACATCACCAGCAAGGTGCAGTCGGCCGTGACCAAGGGCAGCGCCGCCGCTTTGGCCGCCGCCGCCTTCTTGGCCGTATTCCGGGAAGGAGCCGAGACCATCCTCTTTTATCAGGGCATCTTGAGCGAAGCCGGCTCCGACACGACCATGGTCTGGTCCGGATTCGCGGTCGGCTCTTTGGCCCTCGTCGTGGTGTTTTTCATCATCCGTCACGGCTCCATGAAGCTGCCTTTGAAGCCTTTCTTTCTGGGCACCAGCCTTCTGATGTTCGTCATGTCCATAGCTTTCGTGGGCGGCGGGATCAAAGAGCTTCAGGAAGGCAACGTCATTGGCGTGACCATGGTCGAAGGCTTTCCGACGATAGAGCTTTTGGGCGTCTTTCCGACGGTCGAGACTCTGGTTCCGCAGATTTTTCTGCTGGCTTTGACCATCGGCTCAATTTTGTACATCCGCAAGCGGAATAAAAAAATTCTTTCCGGTTCGTCAGCCGCCGCCGCCGCTTGAACCTTCGCCTCGCCTTTTTTAGGAGAGGCGAAAAAAAAACGGCTTTGTTTCGGCGACTGAACCGTCGGATCACGTGTTTTGGTTGACGTCTTTAATCGGCGAGCCCGTTTCTCTTCGGGCGAACTTTGCAAAAAAACGCGCGCCGCGAGCGGCGCTTTTCGGAGGAAAAATGCAGAAATATCTTTCCACAATGCTCGGCGTCCTTTCCGTTTTGGCTCTGTTGACCTTTCTGGGAACCCCGGCCGTCTTGGCTCAGGGCCCCTCGGACGACAAAGGCGGGGCCGGCTTCGAGGAATTCCCTCTGGGCGACGATCACATCGTTCCGCCCTTGGTCATCGCCGGCGTTTATTTTCAGCCGGTGGACATGCTGCCCATCGGAGCCGGCGGACTAGCCGCCGCTGAGGCCGACATGCATCTGGAAGCCGACATCAGCGCCGTCGAGGACAACGGG
>JAIRTO010000125.1 GCA_031254895.1 Deltaproteobacteria bacterium | reverse complement strand
GAAGACATAATAACCTCGCTATTTAAACTATTTAGATGGAATTTATTAGCTAATACAAGCTAAAGGAAGTATCCATCAGGATAAATAGCAGGTTAAAAAGTATTTGTCAAGTATGGCTTTTTTCTTTGTTAGACCTTTACCTTGAATTATTGTTGTATAAGTACAATAAAACAACTAAAACAGTTTTAAATTTCCTATATCAAAGTGCCTCACACGAACGACAGAATTTTATACGCTGTAGGGAGTATCGAAAGAATTGCTTTGTAACGGAAAATTTGACGTCTTAATGCCTATTGCATAGGTCGAAAAATTTTTTAGGGCCAAGGCGCAGCCGCATATTTAGGCCAAAAAGAGGAAGAGGAATTGGCAAAGTCCCGCGACTAGCGGATCGAAACGGGAAAACGAGATAGGCGGAGCGCCCCGGCCGCGAACCTGGGGGAGGGCCCGCGTCTGTCCGGCCGCCTTGCGGCCGTCGATTCCGCGCCTCTGATCTATTCGTCGCCATCTTGTTTTTTCGAACTTCTTCGGCCTTGCCGCCGTTTTTTTTGGATGAACGGGGGCAAGGCCGACGCTTTCTCCAAGTCTTAGTTTCGAAAAGTTCTTCTCTCGCCGAACTTATTCAGCGACCTTTCTCGCTGAACTTTTTCGCCTGACTTTCTCGCCTGTCGGTTTACGCTTCTTCGCCGTCAGTTTTCTGTTCCTGACTTTCCGATGGCCGATTCACCCTATTGGTGAAGAACATCAGAGCGGCCAAAGCGACGGTCAACAGAGCCGTTCCGGAAAGAAGGGCGTAGTCCTCTTGAATAAGTATGAGATAGAGAGTTCCGTAGAGGAAGGCCATGACCAGTCCGCTGATCTTCGCCCGAATGTTTCGGCCCGTGGCCGTCAGACTGTAGGCGCCGACCATCAGAACAATCAGCGACGCCGCCGCCGAATACGCCAGCCAAAACGGCAGATGTTCGGCCAGGGACAAGAGGATGAGATAGAAAAGGCTTAAGGCCAGTCCGACAACTCCATACTGGAGCGGATGCAGACGGTAGCTGTCGGCCGCTTTTCCCGTCTTGTCCGCCAGTCCGTTTTTCTGGGACGCTTCGCACAGGAAAATCATAAGAAAAGTCAGGCCAATGAACAGACAGCCGTACTTGACGGCTCTGTCGGACAAAAGATAGGTGTCGACGGGATTGATGAAGCTGACCCCGACCAGAAACATTTCATAGTTCGACAGATCGCCTCGATAGTCGCTGTAGTCGTCAATTCTTTTTGCTTCGTTCGCCAGTTCCAGTCTTCTGTAGCTGTGGACCAGACCGTCGACTTGCCATTCGGCTTCGAAGCCGTTTTCGCTCACGAGCCGACGGAACGGAAGAGCTTGGCCGACGAAGCTCGGGTGGGGCCAGAGGGATTTCAGCTTGATCTCGTTATGTCCGGCCAGAGGAGCTATTGTAAGCGCGTCGCTGCCGTTCAAGGCGACTTCCAGACTGAACGGGACGCGACCTCTGAGCCGACTCGCGTCCACCTCGACGGAAAACCCGTCTCTCAGCCTGCCGGCCAGACCAGCTCCGGGAACAACTTCCAGGTCGCGGTCGCCGACGCGGAAATGTCCGACTCGCTTTATCCCGCTCGCATCGCTTAGTCCCACGATCAGTCTCGCTTTGTCCCAATCGATTTTCGTCAACCTCTTGTCCGGCTCGAGTTTTTCCAGTTCTTCGACGTCGGGAACGGTGAACTGACCGCTCAATTCGAGCGAGGCGCTAAAAACCAGAGCCTCGTAGATGCCTCTTTTTCGCTTTTCCGTGACGGCTTCGCCGTTGACGAAAAATTCGTCAGGGGTGGCCGCGGCGTAGCTTTGCGAGGTTTTCTCTCGGCGCACCTGACGATGGACCACCTTCTCTTTGCCGTTCTCATATTCCACCACAGGCATCAATTCAGTCTCAGTCCAGCTGTAAGTGAGCGGTATGATCAGAAGAGGGCCGAACAGTTTTTGAGGCCTTCCCCATTCCACCTGAAGTCCTTCCGCGACGGAACGATGCCGGCTCGCCCGTTCCCTGACTATGCCTCCGATCATGTACAAAGGGATCATCATCAATAGCGTCAGAACGGATATGAGTCCCAGTTTCAGGAGGAGTTGGCTCGCCGTCCCGCCGGTCGGGCCAGACGAACGAACTCTTTTGGCGGCCGGGGCGACCGCCGGCTCGCCCTCTTCCAAGGAGGCGCCGTCGAGTTTTTTTTCCGATCTGTCGCCGACGGCTGCGGTCTTTCCGGCGTTCGAATCCGCCGACTTTTTTTTGCCTCCTTTCCATCTTTTCCATATTTCCAGACTCAGAAGAGAGGCCGCAGCCGTCAGAACCAGGATGATTAAAAAAATGATGACAACTAAGGCGTTTTCCATGTCGCTTCCTCTTTTCCGCCTTGACGGCGAAGTCTATGTGTTCTGCTTTGGACGGTTCAAATCTTTTCGCCGACGGAGAGGCGTGAAGACGTTTGTTCAACAATAAGGCGCTCATGTGGATATTTTATGGAAACGAAATGGAAATTCTTCGACTTTTTGCCGTGAAACATGTGGAAGGTCCTTGTTCCATTGAGAATGCGACTCTCCTGCTCTGATTTGCAAACGGCTAGTCAAATCAGCATAAATGAAGATAATTGCTCATTATTAGCTAAAAAAAAGTGATCTTTTGCACGGCCCCTATTCGATGAGCATCATAAAACGAGCTCAAGCATTTTTGCGTTTCGCTACAGTCGACCTCTTTCTGGCCCGGTTTTTAGAGAGGTCTTGGAACTTGCAAAAAGCGCATGGTCTGACCATTGTGTACACTGTCGCCAGTAATCTGAAATCCAACGAGCGCTATTATGGGGATTCGCCGAAAAGGAAAAAAAGGCGATGGAAGCCGCTTTTAGGCGTTTTCCTATCCGTCAGAGTTTTGAGCCCTGCCGGTGGTTTTTTTACCGCGCGGCCTTGATGATCCATTCAGGGGCGCAATTGAAAAGCAGCGGAACAGTTTGGCGAACTGGGTAGGACAAGCCTCCCCCCAAAAAAAAATAGCGTTCTCGTTCCATCGCCGATGTCAATAATAATGTTGAAATTTTACAATTTTAAGTGACTTTCTATCGCTGCTAAGCTCCACGAAACGATGTGCGACTCGTACATGTTTCATCTACCGGGGCGTAGCAAAGATTCATGAAAGTTTGGCGAAAACTGCGGAGGAGATCTGTTCGTCCCTGGTCGAGAGCGAGCCGTTCGAAGAGGGCCGTTCGAAGCGCGATTCGTCCGAAGAGCGATTCTTCCGAAGGGAGCTCCGTCCGAAGCGCGGATCGTTCGAAGAGCGGGCCGTCGTCCTTTTCGCGCGTTTGGCTCCTTCAAGCTTCTCCGGCCAGACTTGGCGAAGAAGAAAGGCGCCGAGGGACGATTTCAGCGTCCTTCGCCTCTCGGCGTCTTCAAGTTGCGGCTTTCAAAAAGCCGACGAAAGCTTGCGTCAGGCATTGGTTCGGAGCTGTCGGGAAAGTCGTCCGGCGCGTCGAACAGGCTCAGGGAAGGGACTGTAAGAGAAGAAAAGGGAAGGGCTGGGTTTCTCCGGAAACTGTCGTTCAGCGTCATCCATCTAGTCCGCCAACCCCCCAGCCATCCATCTCGCCAGGCCTGGATTTAAATATTGTCAGCCAGGGGGGGGACGGCCTGGCCAGCCTGTTCGAGGCCGTCGCCAAGCTTCTAGGTTTTGGCGAAACGACGCGTAAGGCCGACGTTTTGAAGCTTTCAAAGGAGACAAATAGGCTTCGGAAGCCTCTCGGCTTTTTTCTCAAAAAAGCGCGAAGGAATCGATGATCGGCGGATTTGATCGCTCTTTAGGCCTTCGACGAATTGTCCGTAGGGCATAAGTCCTAAAACGAGCGGGTCAAACGCTGGACATTGTCGCGGCCCTTGGGTACAATGGCCCTTTCTGGTCCGGGGCCATGTTTTTTCTTGTCCTTTGGAGCGGTTATAGTTTTGTTTCGGAGGATTTCGTTGACTGACACCGGCAAGCATCCGCCGCAGATAGCCGAGCTGATCGCCCGTCTCGGTCGTCTGCCCGGCTTAGGCCCGAAAAGCGCGACCAGATTGGCCCTTTATTTCCTTGGACGCGACATAGAAGAGGTCAGAGATTTGGCCCGCTCGCTCATGGCCGTCAAGGAAGAGATAAAGTTCTGCTCCCTCTGCCATAATTACACTCAAGAGGATCCCTGTCCGCTGTGCGCCAGTTCAGGTCGAGACAGAGGCAAGATCTGCGTGGTGGAAACGCCGGCCGATCTTCTGGCCATAGAGTCTTCCGGTCTCTACGACGGTCTGTATCACGTTCTGGGCGGCGTTTTGGCCCCCCTGTCCGGCATAGGACCAGAGGATCTTAACATACGCGACCTCGTCGACCGGCTGGACCAGGCCTTTCGCGTCGGCGAGCCGATTCGGGAAGTCGTCTTGGCCACAGGCAGCTCGCCTGAGGCCGAGTCCACTTGCGTCTATCTTCTTGAACATTTGAAGGACAAAGGCGCGGAAGTGACCCGCTTGGCCAGGGGCTTGCCTCTGGGAGTGGATCTCGAATACGTCGACGGCGGGACGTTGAAACAGGCCTTGACCCATAGACGCCGTCTCTGATTCTTCTTCGGAGTCTTTCGGCCGCCAAAAAAAAGGAAAAAGAAAACGACTTTTTAGGATCCCCGCCCCAGAAGGCCGCTTTTTTTGGCCGCTTTCAGGGTCGCTTTTATGAGCCGCTTTTTCCTGTCAGGTTCGTCGACGACGACCGTTCGTCCAGAAGCCTGAATTTTACGTTTTTCGTTTATTCGTTTTTATTTTTTAACGTCGGTTCCGCCGGGGACGAGCGTCTCCGGAGGATCGTTTTCATTCCTTTCATTCCCGGAGTACCCTTCCGCGTCGTTTCGGTCGAACATCATGAAAAAGCCTTCAAAAACCGTCGGTTCTCCAAAAAAGCCGGCCTTGGAAAACAAGAAAAAACTGCCCGCTCCTCGTCTCGGAGCTCAGGTCATCTGCGATTTTTTGGAATCGGCGGGCGTCGACGTCGTCTTCGGCTATCCAGGCGGAGCGGTCATTCCGCTCTATGACGCCCTGTACGATTCCAAGCTCGAGCACATTTTGGCTCGTCATGAGCAGGGCGCCATTCACGCGGCCGACGGGTACGCCAGATCGACCGGCAAAATAGGCGTGGTCTTCGCCACCAGCGGTCCCGGAGCCACCAATCTGGTCACGGGTCTGGCCACGGCTCACATGGACAGCGTGCCCCTTTTGGCCATAACCGGGCAGGTGCCCACGACGTCTCTGGGGAGCGACAGCTTTCAGGAAGCCGACATATACGGGATCTCCATTCCCATAACCAAGTTCAATTATCTGGTCAAGGATCCCCAGTCCCTGCCCGGCATCCTCGACGAAGCTTTCCGGCTGGCCGGTCACGGGCGTCCCGGACCTATTCTGGTCGACGTGCCGAAGGACGTGCAGACGACTTTAATTGATCCGTCCGTCAATTCCGGCGACGAAGAGCCGCTGGAGCTCTCGCCTCCGCCGCCTCCCTGCGCCGCCTCCGTCGACGCCTTGGCGGAAGCCTTGACCATCAGCCAGAGACCGGTTCTGTATCTGGGCGGCGGAGCGACCATCACCAATTCCGGAAAGGAAATATTGTCTTTGGTCGAAAAGACCGACATGGCCGTGGTCACCACTCTTCAGGCCAAGGGAGTTTTTCCGGACGATCATCCTTTGAGTTTGGGACTTCCGGGCATGCACGGCTCCAAATACGCCAACCTGGCCATCAACGAAAGCGATCTGATCGTCGGCATGGGCGTCCGCTTCGACGATCGCGTCGTCGGCAACGTCAGGAAGTTCGCCCCTCTGGCTCGCATAGCTCATGTGGACATCGATCCCGCCGAGATAGGCAAGCGCCTTTCCGTCGACCTCCCCGTGATCGGGGATCTTGGCGAGGTTCTGTCCTTGGTTTTGAAGAAGTTGAAGAAAAACTCCCGCCCGACCTGGCGGAAGAGAATCGCCGAGCTTCGTCGTCTGCATCCCATGGTCATCGCCTCAGGCGACGGAGAGATCAAGCCTCAGGCGGCGATAAGAGCCCTTTCCGACCGCCTGGCCGGCCAAGGGATACTGGTCACCGACGTGGGCCAGCATCAGATGTGGGCCGCTCAATATTTTCAAGCCGGCAAGCCGAGGCATTTTTTGTCCTCAGGCGGCTTGGGCACCATGGGCTTCGGTCTGCCGGCTGCCATCGGCGCTCAGGTGGCCAACCCCAAGACGCCGGTTTGTCTCGTCACCGGAGACGGCAGCATCCAGATGAACATTCAGGAGATGGCCACAGCCCGGCAATACGATCTGCCGATCAAAATAATGCTCATAAACAACGGCTGTCTGGGCATGGTTAGGCAGTGGCAGCAGTTTTTCTTCGACCGCCGCTACTCCCAAACCGTCTTCCAGTACAATCCTCCTTTCGTGGATCTGGCCAAGGTCTTTGGATTTTGGGCCAAGAGCGTCGACAAAAGCTCCGAAATGCCGAAAGCCGTCGACGAGCTCCTGAAACAAAAAGGACCGGCTTTCCTGGAAGTCGTCGTGCCTCAGGAGGAGAACGTTCTGCCCATGATCCCCGCCGGCATGGGCCAGACCGATTTCTTCGAAACGGGCAAGTGAGCTTCGACTTTTTCTGGCGCGATTTCGCGTCTCTCGTCGTTCAAGGCGTTTTTTGGCGCTTAGATCTTCAGAGCAGCCTTTTTTCTCCGGCTTTTTCCAGTCGGACTTTTTGGATTTTATTTTCCTATGAAAAAGATACTGTCGATACTGGTTCGCAACCGTCCCGGCGTCTTGTCCCATGTGGCCGGATTGGTCACCAGACGCGGCTATAACGTGGAATCCATAGCCGCCGGACCGACCGAAAACAGCGCCATAACCAGAATCAATCTGGTCGTTTCCGGCGAAGAGCCCATTTTGGAGCAAGTGGTCAAGCAGGTCAGAAAACTGGTGGACGTGATCCTCGTGGAGGATTTGACCAACAACGAGCCCGTCACCGGGGAGCTGGCCCTCATCACCATCGAAGCCAAAGAACAAACCAGGGCGGAAGCCATCAACATCATCAATCTTCTGGGCCTGACTCTTTCCGACGTCCGCGACGACAGTCTGACGGTCATGGCCGCCGGGACGGCCATGACCGTGGATATGGCCGTCCTGTCCTTGAAGCGTTTCGGCATCATGGCCATGGCCCGCACCGGCCTGGTGGCCCTGCCTCGGCCCAAAAACGGCGAGAGCAAAGGAGAGCGCAAATGAGCCCCTCAGGATCCGACAGACCCGTCAAGCCGGCCAAACATCCTCGCCCGGCCGATTCAGGCTCTTCCGCCGCAACGGCGGGCAGAGCCGTCGGGAGCGGCGAATCACCGGCCCAAAGCGACCCGCGCGGTCCCAGCCGGAAAGCGAGATCTTCCCGCAGCACTTTGGAAACGGACGTTTCCGTCCAGTTGGACATAGACGCCTGGAGATTCTCCGGAGCCGAGGCGGATTTCGAGCCTGTCGGGCTGGGCTTTTTCGGACACATGCTCAGAACTCTGACCGTCTACGCCGGCTGGTCCTTGCATCTGGACTACTCTTTCGACGGTCACGTCGATTTGCACCATGGCGTCGAGGACATCGGCATCGTTTTGGGGCAGGCCTTGGCCGAGTGTCTGTACGAATCAGCCGAACACAGGCGTTTCGGCTCGGCTCTCGCGCCCATGGACGATTCTCTGGCCGAGGCGGTCGTGGACGCCGGAAAGCGTCCGTACCTGCATTTTGCGGTCGACTGGCCCCAACCGACGATCGGCTCTTTCGATCTGTGCCTGACGGAGGAGTTCTTTCGGGCTCTGGCCCTCAACGCCGGCTTGACCCTCCACTTGTCCGGACGGTACGGCCGAAACAGTCATCACCTTTGCGAAGCCTTGTTCAAAGCCGTCGGCTTGGCTCTCAGAGAGGCCCTTTCTCCTGGCGCAATAAAGGGGCCTTTTTCCATCAAAGGCGTTTTGTGAAGCTTTTTTTGGCTCTTTTGGGCTTTTTCCGGGCGGAGATTCTTTGACGGTTCGCCCCCTAGAAGCTCGTGTCCGGCGCGTTTCCCCCGTTTTTTTGGAAGGACAGTTTTTCGTGCGATTAATACCGGCCATAGATCTGAAGGAAGGACAGTGCGTCCGTCTTTTTCAAGGACGCTTTGAAGAAAAGACCGTATACGGCTCGGATCCCTTGGCCATGGCCAGGCGTTGGGCGGATTGCGGGGCCAAAATCATTCATCTCGTCGACTTGGACGGTTCGTTGGGCAATAATGAGGAAAACCGCAAGGCCATCGCTTCGATACGCGAAAATCTGGATCTTGAGATCGAGCTGGGCGGAGGCCTGAAAACTCTTGATGATTTGAAGGGCTGGTTCGACCTCGGTCTGGACCGCCTGATCTTGGGCACCGCCGTCTGCGAGAACCCGTCGATGGTGGAGAAAGCTTGTTCTCTCTGGCCCGGAAAAGTGGCGGCCGCTCTGGACGCCAGCGGCCGCCGGCTCAAAGTCTGGGGCTGGCGACGGGAAAGCGGACAAGATCTTCTGGAGACGGCCTCCACTTTGAAGAAGATGGGGATCAGCCTGGCGATTCACACCGACGTCGACCGAGACGGCACTCAATTGGGGCCCAACATCGATTTGGCCAGGGAGGTGGCCCAAAGAGCCGATCTCCCCACCGTCGTCTCCGGCGGCATTTCCGGATCGCAGGATCTTCTGGCCGTAAAGAACGCCGAAGAGCCGCTGTTTTACGGGGTCATTTCCGGGAAAGCTCTTTACGAAGGCACATTGGACTTTCGAGAAGGAGCCGCCCTTTTGGGTTGACGGGATCGCGATCCAGCTTTTTTTCGCCTTAAAACATGGCGGCCGCAGATTGAGCCGTTTTGGAAGACAGGTCGGCTGCCGACTGAAAGGGTCGGCGAAACTGGCCGACGGAATGGGCCAGTGAAACTGGCCGACGGAAAGGGGCGGCGAGACGAGCCGATGGAAACGGCCTCAGGAGAAGGTCGTTGAAAACGGACGACGAAAAAAGCCCATAAAAAAAGCCCATAAAAAAACCTTAAAATCTCGCGGCGGTCTTCTCTCGTTTGGGCCTGGCCGAAACGAATTTTTGGCGGACTATTTGCGCCAGTCCTCACGTTGATGTTTGACGGTTTCCCATAACTCGCCTCCGCTGTCGTTTCCAAAAAACGTTTCCCTTTGCAACATTGACCGGCTTTTGGCCGGGACAATTATTTCGGTGACATGCGATCAGATTCTCTGGAAGCTTTGGAGTTCAGTCTAGTCTTGGATTGGCTGGCGGAGCTCGCCCATTCTGAGCCCGGCGCCCAAGCGGCCGTCGCTCTGACGCCCGATTTGTCTCCCGCCCAAGCTCTGGAAAACTGGGCTCTCATCGGCGAGGCGCGAGCCGCCTTGTCTCTCTCCGAAAGCCCGGATCTTCGGGATCATCATGATTTGACGGAGATCTTGTCTTCGCTGGGACCGGAAGGCGCGCGACTTAACCTCGACGAATTGAAGCTTGTCGGCGAGGAAGCGAAAACTTCCGCCCTGGCCCTTGGTTGGCTCAAAGGCTTTTCCGAATCGTCCCCTAAACTGTCGGCCATAGCCGCCAAGCTGGCCTCTTTCGACGAAATAGTTTCCGCCGTCGCCCGCACCATCGGGCCGGACGGAGAAATTTTGGACGGGGCCAGTCCTAGACTCGCCAGCTTGCGCCAAGAGATCAGCGGGGCGCGGTCCGCTCTTTCGCTGCGACTGGGGGAACTCGTCCGTTCGGAAGAGTACAAGCCCTTATTGATGGACGATCTGGTCACCACCAGAAACGACCGCTTCGTCATCCCGGTCAGGGCCTCGGCCGCCGGCCGAGGCCGGGGACTGGTGCACGACTGGTCCAACACGGGCGCCACCGCTTACTTGGAGCCTCTGGAGACTGTCGAGGACAACAATCGTCTGGCCAAGCTGAAAAGAGAAGAGTTGAGAGAAATCGACCGGATTCTGGCTTCTCTGTCTGCCCTGTGTCGAGAGCAGGCGCCTCTTCTCCGCGCGGCCGGACAGGCTTTGACTCTTTTGGATTTGACTTTGGCCGAGGCGAGACTGGCCAGTCAATGGCGGGCCTGGCCGCCCGACTACGTCCCCGGACAAGGCTTCGCTTTGGTCGGGGCCAGGCATCCCGTCCTGGAAAGACGGCTTCAGGCCGAAGGGCGGCGCATGGTCTCTCTGGATCTGAATTTGCGGCCTGATCGGCCGGTTCTGGTCATATCGGGGGTCAACGCCGGCGGCAAGACGGTCGCTTTGAAGACGTTCGGACTGGTTTTGGCCGCCGCCGCTTCCGGTCTGGTGCCTCCGCTGGCCGAAGGCAGCGTGATCGATTTTCCGTCCGACGTGTTGACGGTCATGGGCGACGGTCAAGATCTGTCCGCCGATTTGTCCACCTTTTCCAGTCACGTCAAAGCTTTGGGCGAAGTCCTGGAAGCGGCCGGGCCCGGAATTCTTATCTTGGTCGACGAACTTGGCTCAGGCACCGATCCGGCCGAAGGAGCGGCTCTCGGTCTGGCCGCTCTGGAGCGTCTGTTGTCCAGCGGGGCTCTGGTCATGGCCGCGACCCATTTCAATCTCATCAAAAGCTGGGCGGCTTTGACCGACGGCGTGGAAAGCGTCTCCGTCAACGCCAAAACATCCGGACAACCCGCCTACGGGCTTTCTTACGGAGCTCCCGGCTATTCCGGCGGTCTGGTGATGGCCAGACGTCTGGGACTTCCCTCCAGTCTCGTCGACAGGGCCGAAAGCCTTTTGGACGACGGTCAGCGGCTGACCATAGAGCTGGCCAGGAAGCTTGACGAGGAAAGGGGCAAAATTCAGGCGGAGAGAGAGGAAGTGGCGGAGGCCAAGGGCCGAATGGAGCGCTTGGAAGCTCAGATGAAGGAGCAGTCGGTTCGGCGGACGGAAGAGCACAACCGTCTCGTCAGCGGTTTGGACAAGCAGATAAAATCGGCTCTGGCCAACAATAGACGCGAACAGGCGGCTCTGAAGGATGAAGTGCGGAAAGCTCTCGCCGAAAACCGTCCGGTCGATCCCGTCGCCGCGGCTCTGGCCTGGTCCAAGATGGAGAAGGAGCTCAGTCAGGCCCGGCCGGAATACCTGAAGGAAAAAGATTTGCAGCCGGTCGATTCCGTTTCGGTCGGCGACGTCGTCCTTGTTTCTTCCTTCAACAGTCAGGGGTTGGTCAAAGCGGTCAATCGCGAACGCGACGAATATGCGGTGGAGATAGGCGGTCTGACCGTCAAAGTTGGGCTGGCCGAACTTATGAAGCCCCAAAAGGAAAAGAAAAAGGAGAAATCTTTTCCGTCGCTGTTCCTCGACGTCGGTCCGGTCGAACACGTCCTGACTTTGAATCTTGTCGGTCAAACGGTGGACGAGGCGGAAACGGCCATCGACAAGGAGATCGACCGGGCTCTGATCAGCGGCCAGGAGCGTCTGACCATCATCCACGGCGTAGGCTCAGGGCGTCTCAGACAAGGAGTGATTAATCATCTGCGTCGACACCGTCTGGTCAGGAGCTTTTTCAGCCCTCGCGACGTTCCCGGAGGCGCCGGAATCACGGAAGTGGAATTGATGATTTAATGGCTGGAGGAAACGGCCAGGGGAAATGGCTAGAGGAAACGGCCAGAGGAAAGGGTTTGTCGAATGCTCTTCGCGGGAAAGGCCGTCCCCTGAGTTAAGGCTCGCGAGCGCTCCGTTCGCGCCGTCAGGCTTTTCGGCCGCCTTCGTCTTCGCCGACGAAGCTCGATTCTTGTCGGCGAAGGTTGATTTTGGCCGGCGAAGCCTTTTTTTTTCGGCGAAGCTTGATTTTTGCCGACGAAGCCTTATTTTTGTCGGAGAAGCCAGAATTTGTTGTCTCCTGGCCGACTGGAAGAAGGCGAGCTAAAACGGCCGAAGGGCCAGGCTCGAAAAAAAAGAGAGTCCGCCTTGCGCGGAACGGCGGCGCCGCTCCGCGTCATCTAGGATAGGCGATGGAGTCGGCTACGGTCTGGGCCAAGGTTTGCAAATCCTCATAGTGTTTGTTGAACAGTTCCTTTTCTTCGCGGTTCAAGAGAACGCCAAGGCCCAGTTCATTCAAAATTACGCTGTGTCTGGTTTTCTCGCCCAAAGGCAGGGAGAGTTTTGCGGCGATGTAGTTCAGACGGCGCAAGGTGATGCCTCTGTCGCGAGCGAATTTTTCGAAATAAGGCGGCGTCAAAGGCGAGTCGCCGAAGAAAATGAAGGTGTGCATGTCGAAGTAGATCTGCATGTCTTCTTCGGTCAGAGGCGGCTCCTTCAGCATGATCTCCGGAGAAAGGGCCGACTCTTGCAGTATTTTCATTTCTTCCTCTTCAGAAACCGTCATCTCGGGAGCTGACAAGTCTCCTTCGGCGGAATTCTGAATTTCCGCTTCTTCAGTCGGCGCGGTCGAGACTGCGTCTGCGTCCTCGTCGGCGGCGGCGGCCGAGCCCGCGTCAGGCGAGCTCGCGTCGGGCGAATTTGCCTCAGGCGAGCTTGATTCTGCCTGAGCGGGCGGGAGAGACGATTCGTCCGGAGCGGAATCCTGGGCGCATATTTGGCCGGACCAGAGAAAGGCGAGCAATATGGCGGCAAGAAAGCTTAGTTTTGATGACATGCGCAAAGTCCTTGGCGAAAATATCGTTGTCTGAAGGGCAGTTCAGCGACCGAGCCCATCTTTTTTCGAGGCGAAGCAGCCACAAGGATACACCCCTTAACCGACCAAGGTCAAGACTTGCCCTTTTTTCCGGCATATAGCGGATTTGTTCCCCGTCTTCGCCAAAAGCGCCAAGGGGCTTGTTCGATGATGACGAACATTGTTCATCGTCCGCTATTTATGTCAATTTTGTCGGTTTTCCGGCGTATCGTCCGTAGGAAACGCGCCATTTTTGACTTGAAAATCTCCTCGCGCTCGAAGACGCGCCTGTTGGCCTGTTTCAAGCCCTTTGGAGGGCTAGCCGAAAGGGACTGCTTGTCGCTCTCCCGGCCGCAGGAAAGCTGACGCCGTAGCGTCAGCAAAAAAAAACAGGCCATAGCGATATATTTTTCGATGTTCGATTGACTTAATGCCTATTATAAAGAAATGTATGATTATTTGACATAAATTTACCGTATTTATTTATATATGTTCCAATTATTTTTCATTCGTTAATAGTTTATATTCATGTATGAATAGATATTAATTGTGAATTATATGCTTTTATTAGTATCTATAGTGAATTTAAAATGGTAATAAAAAAGTCTAATGGAAAAAGGGCAATATTTTTTTGTTTAAATTTAATTATCATCACTTGGTAACTTTATGGTTGTAGGTTGACATAATAGCTCCGAAGGGTTATAATTGGTAAGTTACTTAAAGTCCCAGTATGGGACAGGTTTTTGAAGCAAAACCTATTTTTTTACATTTTCAGTTTGTTCGAACGGTCAAACTGAAGGAGGCAAATTGACTCGCGAAGATCTCATCAAATTGGAAGGCCGAGTGACGAAGACCCTTGGCGATGGCCATATGGAGATAGAGACGTCTGAGGGCGTGAAGATTAGGGCCATTCTCTCCGGAAAATTGAAAAGATTCAAAATTAGAGTGCTGATGGGAGATCGCGTCGAAGTGGCTGTTTCCCCCTACGATCCGACCCACGGGATAATCACGTATCGTTTAAAATGACTTGCCAAATGCCGTTGGCGTGCTTATCATAATTATTCGAGAGTTTGCTTGACTCCCTTGGGCCTTGAAGCCGATTAGGCAGCTTATTGACTTGCGCCAGGACTAAAAGGTAAATTGTCTCAAGCGCGTTGGTCGGTCGTCCAGGCGCGAAGCCGCCTTCAGCCGACTTTCAGGGAGAGTCGAGGGTTTTTTGCGCTTCAGCCAGACCGCTCGCGGTCGTTTTTTTTCGTAACGCGTTCTTTTCAACCCCCCCTCTTGTGAGCCCTTCAAATTCTGCCTCACTTGGGAGACCAAATTTGAGCAATTATTCCCGCACTCTTGTGATCTGGGCCGTGGCTTTAATCATCATGCTAGGCTTATTCAACTATTTTAAGCCCACAGACAACCAGATCAACAAAAATTACTCGGAAATATTCAAAGCCATCAAAAACGGCGAGGTCAGAGAGGCAGTCTTAGGCAATCGCGAGATCGTCGTGACCACTTCCAATTCCTCGGCCAAGTGGATGGCTTACATGCCCAATTACGACGAAGAGCTCCTGCCTTCATTGCGAGCGGCCGGCGTCGTCATTTCCATCGCTCCGCCTCCTTCGACCTTTTGGTACACTTTTCTGGGCGGCCTAGTCCAGGTGGTCATTTTTGTCGCTATCTGGATTTTTTTCATGCGTCAGTTCCAAGGCGGCGGGAAGGCCATGACCTTCGCCAAAAGCCGGGCTAGAATGCTGTCCGAAGACCAGAAAAAAATAACCTTCGAGGATGTCGCCGGCATCGACGAAGCCAAAGGCGAGTTGGAAGAAATAATAGATTTCTTGCGCGAACCCAACAAGTTCGTCAAATTGGGCGGGCGCATCCCCAAAGGCGTTTTGCTGATGGGAGCCCCCGGCACAGGCAAAACCTTGCTGGCCAGAGCCATCGCCGGCGAGGCGGGCGTGCCCTTTTTTTCCATCAGCGGCTCGGATTTCGTGGAAATGTTCGTGGGCGTGGGAGCCTCCAGAGTCAGGGACATGTTCAGCCAGGCGAAGAGAAGCTCCCCCTGCATTCTTTTCATCGATGAGATAGACGCCGTCGGACGCCATCGCGGCGCCGGCTTGGGCGGCGGACATGACGAACGCGAGCAGACCTTGAATCAGCTTCTGGTGGAGATGGACGGCTTCGAGCCCAATGAGGCCTTGATCGTCATCGCCGCCACCAACCGTCCCGACGTCTTGGATCCAGCTCTTCTCCGACCTGGTCGTTTCGACCGCCAGGTGGTCGTGCCTGTGCCCGACGTTCGCGGTCGCGAGCAAATACTTAAGGTTCACAGCAAAAATGTGCCTCTAGCCACTGAAGTGAGTCTGTCCGTCGTGGCCCGAGGCACTCCTGGATTTTCCGGGGCCGACCTGGAAAACCTGATTAACGAGGCGGCTCTGATGGCCGCGCGACATGACAAGGAAAAAGTCGGCGTCGAGGATCTGGACGCCGCCAGAGACAAGCTGTTGATGGGCGTCGAGCGCAAAAGCATGTTCATGAGCGAGGAAGAAAAGAGAACCACCGCCTGGCACGAGGCCGGGCACGCTCTAGTGAGCCTCCTTTTGCCGGGCACCGACCCCATCCACAAGGTTTCCATCATTCCCCGGGGCCGCGCTTTGGGCGTCACCCAGTATTTGCCTACTGAAGATCGCTACACGCATTCAAAAACTTATTTTGAGGTCATGCTGGCCACTCTTATGGCCGGCCGGGCGGCCGAGCAGCTGGCCTTGAACCAGTTGACCACCGGGGCGTCCAACGACATCGAACGGGCCACCGGCATAGCCAGGAACATGGTTTGCCGCTACGGCATGAGCGACAGCTTGGGGCCGCTCACTTTCGGCAAGGAAGAGGAGCAGATCTTTTTGGGTCGCGAGATCGCCAGACATCGGGATTTCTCCGAACACACCGCCCAAGTCATCGACATGGAAGTCACCAAGATAGTCTCCGCCGCCTATCAAACGGCGGAAAGGCTGATTAAGGCGCACATGGACGTCCTGAAAACCTTGAGCGAGCTGTTGTTGGAAAAAGAGACGGTGGACGCCGCCGAAGTCATTAATCTGTGCAAGAGCGCCATAGAAGCGGAAGGTCTGGAAATCCCCAAGCCCGGGGCTGAAATAAAGGCCACTTCTCCGCCTGAAAACAAGCCCGAAGCCAAGCCGTCGGGAAGCGGCTCGGGCGACGGCGTCGGAGCCGCGTCGACCGATTCCGGCAAAAATCTTCCTCATTAACTCTACCTTTCCTGAGGAAGTCCGGCAAGCCAGGAACTCGACAAGTCCCCGGCCAAAGAAAGTCCGGGCGACAATCCCGGACTTGACATGCCCCTGGCCTAATAAGCCTGGACCGAAGAAAGCCCGATAGTTTCGACGGACGCCTCTTGGATCGCGAGAGCCATAGTCGCCGCCGTCGGTTCGCCAATAAAAGGGCGAGATCGTTTTTAGTCTTTCGTTTTTTTTTAGGCGGACGAATCATGCCGGTTTTTCGTTCGCCGTCGCCAATGAGAGCATTTGCTTGTTTCGTTGGCTCATCTGTTTTTGTTCGACTTGGTTCATCTTTTTTTCTTTTTGTCGACGCGCGGTCGGTCGACCGCGCTTTTTGGTTTTCTTTCCTTTGTTGACATAGCTTTTTTCGCATTGCCTCGGCCGTAAACTTTTTGTTTTTGGTCCGCGAATTTCTGTTTTCTCCGTGTAGGCTGTCGGGCGTTTGTCCGGCTTTGTTTTTCAACCTAGGCCCCTGTTTTTTTGCGAGGATAACGGTTCGATGACCGCACAATCTTCTTCCGTCCTGAAATGGTTCGTAGGCAATCGAGAGCATAAGCTTGATTTCTCCCAACCTCTCGTGATGGGCATCGTCAACGTCACTCCCGATTCGTTTTCTGACGGCGGTCTTTTTTTCGCCCCTGAAGCGGCTCTATCTCTGGCGGAGAAGCATCTTGAGGAGGGAGCCGCCATTTTGGACTTGGGCGGCGAGACGACGAGGCCGGGCTCATTGCCGACGTCGGACGAAGAAGAATGGCGGCGTTTGGAACCAGTTCTATCGGCCTTGCTCAGCCGTCCCGAACCTCCGATAGTGTCCATAGACACCTACAAATCCTCCATAGCCGAAAAAGCCGTCGCCGCCGGAGCTTCGATGCTCAACGACATCTACGCCGGCCGGAAAGATCCTGACATCTTGAAGGTGGCGGCCAAACATAAAGTTCCCATCATTCTTATGCACATGCAGGGCGAGCCCAGAACCATGCAAGTCGAGCCCCATTATGACGACGTCGTCAAGGAGGTTAGGGAATTTTTGCTGGAAAGGGCGGAGGCGGCCATGAGCTGCGGCTTGCCCAAAGAATTCGTCATTCTAGATCCAGGGATAGGTTTCGGCAAAAACGCCGAGCATAACTTGACTCTGTTGAATCGCTTCGACGAAGTCATGCCGGAGGGATTTCATTCTCTGATGGCCTTGTCTCGCAAGGCGTTTTTAGGGCGCATTTTGAATAACGCCGATCCTTTGAGCAGAGATACGGCTACGGCGGCGGCTTCCGCCATCGCCGTAACGAAAGGCGCCGAGATGATCAGAGTGCATAACGTGAAGCCGTCTTTGGAGGCGGCGAAAGTGGCCTGGGCCGCCAGGCGGGAGAGACTTTAGACTCGCTTATATTAGTTGAAGATCCAAAGACTGACTGACGACTGACGTTCATTCCATTGTTTTGACCTTTAGCAGGATAAGAAAGCCAATGAGTTTGGTAGAATGGAAAGATAAAATCTTAGACCTTGCGCTCGGCATGAAGTTGGAAGACTATATTGACGTCATTCTGGTCGCCATAGTTTTCTATCTGCTCATTGTTCTGATCAGAAGGACCAGAAGCGTTCAAGTGCTTGTAGGCATCGGCTTTCTGTGGCTCGCTTACCTTTTGGCTCAAGATAAAGGGGTAAAAACTTTGAGCCTGCTGGTTTCCAAAACTTTGGACAGCAACCTTTTGCTGGCCGTCGTCGTCCTCTTCACCCCCGACATAAGGCGTGGCTTGGCCAGGTTAGGGCGGCTCCCTTTCTTCAAGGCCGACCCTCGAGCCACCGAAGCCGTAAAAGACGTGGTCAGAGCCTGCTTCTTCATGGCCGAAAAACGCACCGGCGCCCTCATCGCTTTCGAGCGTCACGTGACTTTGAACGAGTACGTCGAGCTTGGCGTCAAAATGGGCTCCCACATTTCAGACCGTCTGCTCTTGGCCGTCTTCAACACCCACGCGCCTCTTCATGACGGAGCGGTCATCATTCAGAACGGTCTCCTGGCCGCCGCCGGCTGTCTCCTGCCCTTGACGCCTGGCGAGGACAACGTCAGCCGCTTTTTCGGAACTCGCCATAGGGCGGCCATCGGTCTGTCCCGAGAATCAGACGCCATAGTCATAGTCGTCAGCGAAGAAAGAGGCTTGGTCTCTCTGGTCAGAGACGGAGAGGTGGAGGTCATGATGGGCGCCGCCAGTCTTCAGGACAAGCTGCTTGTTCACATGGGACTTAAGAAAAAAAAGGACAAGTCTGTCCGCGGCGGCCAGAGCCGTTGATTGGAGAGTCTTTTTGTAAGGGCTTGAACTCGTGTTGCTAAAATTCATCAAAACCAAAGTTCCTATATTCGTCCTTTGTTTGATAGCTTCCTTCGCCGCCTGGTACAACGTTGTCGGCAAGGAGGCTAGTAGCAGAAGCTTTGAATTCCTTGTGGAGTTCGTCCCCAGCAAAGACGGCTCATACGTCATCGCCGAACCAAGGCTGGACAGAATCAGGGTTATGGTCTCGGCCACTCCGACAGTGCTCGACTTCATCAACAACATGACGAAAAAGCCCCTGCAGATAAACATGCAAGCTCACGACACTTCCGCTGGCCTGCATACGCTGAATCTCGAGCCCAAGGATCTGCCGAAAGCTCTGGATCTGCCTGGCGGCGCCAAGGTGGATAGTTATTCTCCTGATCCCATCCCCTACCATATTATCTCCGTAGTAGACAAAATAATTCCAATCGTTCCGGAGCTGTCCGGCGACTTCGACCAGCGCTTCGAGGCGCTCGGCGACATCGTCGTAAAGCCGGCCGAAGTGACCGTCAGAGGCCCAACCAACATCTTGGACGGCATTCAGACGTTTAGCGTCAAAGTTGATCGCGGCGACATAAAGTCTCCCGAGACGACCTTGAAAAAATCGCTCGACCTGTCCTCTTACGGCTCTTCCCTCGAGGTCTACGACAAGGAGGTCGAGGTCTCCGCCGACGTCCGATGGAGGCTGGAGAGAATGTCCGCCGTCATTCCCATCGTCGTCTCCAACGCCGGCGTTATTCCTAGAGGCCGGGAGCTGGAGCTGTCTGCCAGCCAAATCGAAGTCGCCGTTCTGTGGCCGGCCAATCAGACTTTCGATCCTGAAAACAGCGGAATAAGGGCCAGCATAACTCTGGATCCTAACGAGCTGGGAAAGACCGGCGGGTATCTTGCTGAGGTCAATCTTGTTTTCCCTTACCCCGAATGCGAACTGGTCGGCCGTAAACCCTCCGTCAGAGTCTCTCTGGCTCCGGAGCCCGTCGTGGAAGAGTTTCGACCTATCGAGCCTCCGACTGCTCAAGAAAGAAGCGGACTTGGGCTGTGAGTTTTCGAAATGCCGGCCAAGTCTGACGCGTTTATGGCTAAACTAGCGCAAGGCCAAACTGACGCCTGGCTGTCCGAGCGCATGTCCACGCGAGCGCTTGTCTTTAACTAGCGCAAGGCCAAACTGACGCCTGGCTGCTCGAGCGCATGTCCACGCGAACGCTTGTCTAAACGAGCTCATGGCCGAACTGGCGCCTGTCAAACGCCGGCGCAGGCCAAAAACTTGCTTTTTTGGCTCGCGGAAAAAAGCATCTTTTCCATTCGTCCAGCGGCGGTCATATGCGGTTCAAGCATTCGGCCTTGTTTCCCATCTTTTCAGCAGGCGAACACGACTATGTCCAATGAAGCTTCGTCCAGAAGACTGTTCGGCACCGACGGCATCAGAGGAATGGTCAACCTCTCGCCGATGACGGCTCAAGTGGCCATGGCTTTAGGCCGCGCCTTGACTTTTCTGTTGCAGTCCGAAAAGAAACTCCGCCGCAGGCCAAAGATTCTCATAGGCCAAGACACGCGTCTTTCCGGCGACATGTTGTCCAGCGCCGTCGCCGCCGGGATCATGAGTCAAGGGGGAGACGTTTTCCTGGCCGACGTCCTGCCCACTCCCGGTCTAGCCAATCTTGCTTCCAGCACCAGAGCCGACGCCGGTATTGTCATCTCCGCCTCTCATAACCCTTTCCAGGACAACGGACTGAAAATTTTCGACGGGCAGGGCTACAAGCTTTCGGACGAAACGGAGGCCCGGCTTGAAGAGTTGATGAACTCCGCCGCCTTCTTGGACGAAAACGCTCCCAAATCGGAAAACGTCGGCCGAGCGTTTCGTTTTCGAGACGCCGTCGGTCGTTACGTCGTCTCTCTAAAGTCGACTTTTCCCAAGGCCATGGACTTGGAAGGCCTGAAAATCGTTCTGGACTGCGCCCATGGAGCGGCTTTCAAATCCGCCCCCGCCGTGTTCGAAGAACTGGGAGCCGAAGTCGTCGTTCTGGGCGATTCTCCTGACGGATTCAACATCAACCGGGAGGCGGGCTCCCTTCATCCGGAGGTCTGCGCCGCCAAAGTCGTCGAATCCAAAGCCGATCTCGGCGTAGCCTTGGACGGCGACGCCGATCGGGCCATTTTTATAGATCATCAGGGCGGAGTGGTCGACGGCGATCAAATCATGTATCTCTGCGCGATCCATCTGAAAAAAGAAGGAAAATTGGCCAAGGACGCCATCGCCGCCACTGTCATGAGCAATCTGGGCTTGGAGAAGGCTTTGCAAAAGGCGGGCATCGGTCTTTTCCGAACGAAAGTCGGCGATCGCTACGTGGCCGAATGCCTCCGTCGGGAAGGGCTGAATTTTGGAGGCGAACAATCCGGTCATCTTATTTTTTTGGATCACGCCACTACCGGCGACGGGACTTTGGCCGCCTTGCAGACTCTGGCGGTCATGAAATCATCCGGTAAAACTCTTCATGAACTCTCGTCTCTAATCGCTCTTTTTCCTCAGACGCTCATAAACGTTCCTGCCTCCAGTCCTCGGCGGATTTGTCTTTCTCCCCAAGTCGAAGCCTTGGTGAAAGACGTTCAACTGAAATTGGGCGAGGGAGGTCGGATTTTGCTTCGTCCTTCCGGCACCGAACCCGTCGTCAGAGTCATGATCGAAGGCGAAGATCCTTCGCTGATTCGCCGACTGGCTCAGGAATGCGCCGATTTTTTGGCCCAAGTTAAGATTTAGATTCGACGAGAACATGTCTTGGCGACATTGAAAAATGAGTTTTTGACGCTAATTGAAATTTGTTCGCTCGCCTTGAGGATGAAATGAGGCCATAATTTCAGTCGTCCGTCAGGGCTTAGGGGATGCGCCTGTCCGCGAATACGTCCGAGAACGGCAGCTCGCCGCCCGGCTTCAGCGCCAGATATACCTCCTCAAACACGCGCTCCTTGGCGGGCGAGAGATTGATGACGCAATTGGATATGACGACGTCTACGCTGTCGTCCTCGACGCCGAGCTATTTCAAATCCTCGATATATCCTTGCAGAAACTGCACGTTCGAGGTCTTGCGTCCGAACCGCTCGCGCTGTTCATCCCTATATTTGGCGGCGGTTTCGATCTGCTCCGCCGTCATGTCGACGCCGATTACGCGGCCCGATTCCCCGACAAGCTTCGACGCGATATACACGTCCCTGCCCGTTCCGCAGCCCAAGTAGAGGACGGTCATTCCCTCCGACAACGGCGGCAGCGGCGATTCGCAGCCGTAGAACCTGTCCAAGATTTCATCCGCGATCAGCGGCAGAATCCTCCTGACCTCCTCGGACGGCCCTTCGGCGCAACAACACGAATTTGACCTGAGATTGGCTTTGCTCCGCAATTGCTTCCCGTAATAACCCTTGACGTTCTCAACGGTATCGTTCATCGACCTTCCTCCGTTCATCAACACCGGCATTCGCGGACGGCATCGCGGCATACGCAATCTTCCCTATCCGACGTAATCGCGTCCAAAAACGCGCGCAAATCCCGCACGGTTTCGTCGTTAAGCGCATAATACATCCATTTCCCGTCCTTCCGTCCGCTAACCAAACCGCAGTCGCACAGGTTCTTCATATGGTAAGAAAGCGTGGGCTGCGTGATATTCAAGCATAGGCCCCGGCTCAATCCCTCAAGCAACCTATGGGAACGATATACACCCCGTCGGCGCGTCGGTACGCCAATTCCGTACCCGTCAATACCATCAAGAACGCGGGCTCATTCATTTTATCCAAATTGATTTTGTCTCTCAGTTTTTTCAAATTCTCGGCGGCGGCCTCAATTTCTCTGTTCCCCATTTTCACCTCAACTGCGCCCCAACGTCCGTCTTTAAGATGCACGATCGCGTCAGCCTCCAATCCGCTCTTGTCACGGTAATGGAATACCTCGCCGTCCATCGCTTGGGCATATACGCGCAGGTCGCGAACGCACAGCGATTCAAACAACAGGCCGAAAGTGTTGAAATCTCTGAGCAGGCTGTCGGGCGTGGCGCGAAGCGCGGCCGCCGCGACGGACGGGTCGATGAAATGGCGTTTTGGGGAGGTTCTCAACGCGGTCTTTGAGCGCAGGGCAGGATTCCAAGCCGGCAGGTCTTCCACCACAAATATCCGCCGAAGCGCGTTAAGGTAGGACGCGATCGTCTTTTCGGAAACGGTATCCTCATCCCCGGCGATGTCGTTTCGAATCGTCGTCAGATTTGCCGAGGTGGATATATTGCGCGCCAAAGAACGCAGCAAAGCCCGTATCCTTGCGGGGTTTTTCTCCACACCGTCCACACGCGACACGTCGGCATTGATGACCGCATCCACATAGTCATATACCATGCGTAAGGCCACGGAATCCTTCTCGCCGATCGAGGCGGGCCAGCCGCCGCGCGCCAAGGCAAAAGCCAACCGCTCAATAGTCAGCGACGACGTTCCTTCTGTTTCGTCGCTTCCGTCAAAAAGCGATTTCAGCGAGACATCGCCGCCGGATTCCAATGACTCAAACAATGTCATGGTGCGCATAAACATTCTTGAAATCCGCCCGGTTCCCGTATGCCGGACCGCGTTATCCTTAGGCACAGCCGAACCGGTCAGAGTGAATTGGCCCGTCTCCCCGCGCTTGTCAACAGCAAAACGAACGGCGTCCCACAACACAGGCGCTTCTTGCCACTCATCTATGAGACGCGGCGTTTCACCGCGCAGTAAAAGCGAAGGCTTGGTATCGGCCGCTTTCAGGTAGGATTCCGTGTAATCGGGATCCTGCATAAAAAGTGTACTGGCCGCTTTTTCTTCCGCCGTCCTCGTCTTTCCGCACCATTTCGGTCCCTCGATCAGCACCGCGCCGGATGCTTCCAATGCCGCGTCCAAAATATCATCGGCGATACGGCGCAAATATTTTCGTTTCAAGCTTTACAATCCTTTCCGGCCAATGAGCGTTAACATCGACCATTCGTCTTTATCATAATATCAATTTCCGAGTTTGTCAATGATTCGGTTCCGAGTTTGGCGGCGTTTTACTTCCGAGTTTGGCCGATAGGGGCCGCCGCGCCATGGGGTCAGTAACCACTGTGCGGCAGGATAAATAAATCGTTTTCACTCAGAGCTTGTATTCACAAGCGTAAAATGATATATTGAGAAAATAAAACGATCGCCCACGCCTCCCGAAGCGTTAAAAGTTCGGCAGCGGGCGTCAAGCACATAAACGCTGAGATTTCAGTATTCAGGAGTTTTCGAGGAAATTCAAAGGCCAATGTGAGACGGCGCGATACGATGAAAAGGCCGAACGGCAAGTTATTATCCATATACGAAACGCTCTTCGCCCGTTACGGCGATTTGCATTGGTGGCCCGCGGAAACGCCGTATGAGGTCATCGTCGGCGCGATTTTGACGCAGAACACCGCTTGGAGCAATGTCGAGCGGGCAATCGCCAACTTTAACGGCGATATAAGCCCTGAGCGGCTTATGAACGCCGATATGGCCGAACTGA
>JAIRTO010000093.1 GCA_031254895.1 Deltaproteobacteria bacterium | reverse complement strand
GGCCCAGCTTGCAAGGTTTCGTAGAATTTATCTTGAAAAGCCGTTTGAGGCTCAGCTTGCAAGGTTTCGCTGGATTTATCTTGAAAAGCCGTTTGAGGCTCAGCTTGACTGGAACTGGTCAGCAAGCGGCCACGTCGAAAAATGTCGTGCAATCCATATATGGCCGCATAGCCTACGTTGTAGTCCAGATCGAATTTGGGGATGGCGTTTAGGCGAGCTATTTCATCGGCGTTTTTTTTCGCTTCTTCATCCTCAATCAGCAGATCCTGATTGGACATGAAAGTGTGATTGGCTCTGAAGCCCGCCTTGTAGTTTTCTGGCGCGGGGCGGGAAATGGCCACGGTCAGCGCGGCGACGCCGACGAGCATGATGAAGGTCAAAAGCTGGCTGCGGCGCGGAGCGATTCGGCGGCAAAACGCCGTCAGTCGTTCGCTCCAGTCGGCGCGTTTTCGTTGCCTCAGCGAATTGGCCGTTTTTTTGTCTTTCATTTGTCGACCTCGACCGAAGAAATATTTGCCGCTTTCTTCTCATAGGCCGCCAGGATGCGCCGAACCAGACGGTGTCTGACCACATCCCGGCCGCTGAACCAGCAAAAGGCGATCCCGTCGATGCCCGGCAGGATTTCGACGGCTTCCTGCAAGCCAAGGGGGCGTCCGTCCGGGAGATCGCTTTGATCGGGATCTCCCGTCACCACAGCCTTGGAGCCGGGGCCGAGGCGAGTCAAAAACATCTTCATTTGTTCATTGGTGGTGTTCTGAGCTTCATCTAAAATCACGAACGACCCGGACAGAGTTCGGCCGCGCATGAACGCCAGAGGCGCCACTTCTATCAGGCGGCGCTCGTGCATGCGAGAAAATTTGTCCGCCGGAATGAGATCCGCCAAAGCGTCATACAGAGGCCGAAGATACGGGTCAATCTTGTCCGCCAGATCTCCGGGCAGAAAACCGAGCCGTTCGCCGGCTTCCACCGCCGGTCTGGTCAGAATCAGCCGGGAGACGACGCCCTTGTTTAAGGCTTCCACCGCTTTGGCCACGGCCAGAAAGGTTTTTCCCGTTCCGGCCGGGCCAAGACCGAAGACCAGATCATTTTTGTCTATGGCTTCCAAATAGTTTTTCTGGGATATGGTTCTAGGCGCGGCTGACCGGCCGCCAGGAGGCGGCTGCGATCCGTAGCCGGCGTAAAACTCGGCCGGATCCAGATCAGGATCGCTTTTCAGCAGGTTGGCCAGGCATTCGACTTCCCACTGGCTGGGCGTTTCTAATTGAGTCGGAATAATGGCCAGAGAAGCCGTCGCTTTTTTGGCCAAGGACAATTTATCCGGATCGGAGTCGGTGAAGATGAGCTCGTCGCCGCGCTGGCCAATGGACAAATCCAAAAGGTCGGCCAGAATTTTCAAGTTGATCGATCCAGGCCCCAATCTGGCCCGCCCGGGGTTGAAGGAAAGCGAGTTTTTTTCGTTCCAGTCCAGCGATTGGAGCGACTTGAGCGTCGATTTGTCTTTTTTGCCGCCCCAGCCGTTTTTGCCGTCTGCGGCGCATTTTTCCCAGCTGACGCGGTTTTCTAAACTTGTTCTGGGCTTCACTTCAAGCCTCTAAAAATGGCTGAACCAGAACGATGAAAGGTGATGTTCAACAAACGGCTCCTGTTTTTTCAATTGGCGAAACAACCGGCTTGGCCCGGAGTTTTTTTTTCTCGAAAAACTTGACGTCGGCCAAGCGTCAAAAAGTCGCCCTTGGCCAGAAGGACGACGAATCGGAAAACGGCTCCCTTTGGCTTCGAAATCGTAGCCGCGCGTCAGACCAGAGCCGTGCCGATGCTGGTGTAGATCAAAAGACTGACGACGTCGTTGGCCGAGGTGACGACCGGTCCTGAGGCCAGAGCCGGGTCTATGTTGACGGCCTTGAAAAACAAAGGGGTGACCGCTCCCAACAGGGCGGAAACTAAAATGGCCACCGAGATGGACAGGCCCACGGCCACGCCTAGTCTGACCGCTCCATGGATCGAGCCGGAGACGAAGGCTATGGTCAGACCGAAAGCCATGGCCATGAAAGCGGTGACTTTCTGTTCCTTGAAGAGGGACTTCAATATCTGTCCCCCGGTTATGCGGCCCATGGCGATGCCGCGCACGGTGATGGTCGCCGACTGCGAGCCGACGGCGCCGGAAAGAGACATGACCATAGGCACGAAAGTGACCAGAGCCACTGTTTTCATCAGCGAGGCTTCGAAGTGGCTCAGGATCAGCGAAGTGACGAAACCTCCGCCCAGATTGAACATGAGCCAGGGCAGACGCAGAGCCGCCGTTTTGAACACGCCGCTGGTGTATATTTCCTCTTCGGAAGAGCCGGCCAGCCTATAAAAGTCCTGGTCCGTCTCCTCATGCATGACGTCTATGATGTCGTCGACGGTTATGCGCCCCAAAAGCCGGTTTTGACTGTCGACGACCGGAGCCGTGCGAACGTCGTATTTCTGGAATTTTTGGGCGACGATCTCCTGATCCTCATCCACTCTGACGACCAGGCCGGGGTTTTTGACCAGTTCGGCGATAGGCGTGTCCGGGAGAGAAAGAAGAAGAGACTGCAAAGTTACCGTTCCTCGGAGGCCGTTGTTGCGGTCGACGATGAAAACAGTGGTGATGTCTTCGAGATCTTTGCTCAATTCCCTGATTTTGTCTATCACCTGACCGACGGTGTCCGTGTCCAAAGCCGACGCCAGCTCTATTTGCATCAAGCCGCCAGCCGTCTCTTCGTCATACATGAGCAGACGACGGACGTCTTCCGAGTCTTCGGAATCAATGGCCGAAAGAACTTCCTGAGCCGTTTGGCCGTCGAGATCGCCGACGATGTCGGCGGCGTCGTCCGACTCCATCTCGGCCACAAGTCTGGTCAATTGTTCTCGAGGCAGACCTTGGGCTACGGTGTCTCTGGCTGATTCGTTGAGCTCGACCAAGACGTCGGCGGCTTTGGATATGTCCAGGAAAGACATCACTTTGATGGTGTCTTCCATGTCCAGAGGACTCAAAGCCTCAGCGATGTCGGCCGGATGGAGCTCGGAAAGAATGCTGACCAGTTCGGTCTCGCGCCCGTCCTCCAGAAGAGGGGCTATGTTCAACAAAGGATTCAGAGTCATCTGAGAATAATGCCTGACGATAAACGGTTGAGGGCCAAAAGCCCAGCTGAAGGATGGCGGCTATGCGCGCGACGTTCTGTCGATAGTTGTCTCGTTGCCGACTAGGCCTCGCCCAGTGCGACCATTTGCCTGTCGACGAAGCCTTTTTTCCGGCAGGCCTCGTCCCTGCGCATCGCTTCGCCGGGAATGAAGAAATCTAACGAGCTGCGGCGGAGCGGAGGAAACAGATCGTCTTGACCGATCCGGAGAAAGACTGAAAAAAATAGTCGTTTCAAAAAAGGAAGAACTTCGACGGGTTCGATTATTATCCTTTTTGGTTCAAGACTTCAACATCTTGACATCTATTTGAGGGAGGCCAATCCATTTGGAGATCACGTCTATGGGAGCGCCATTTTCAAGCAATCCCTTCACAATTTTGGATAATTTTTTGGCTCGGCCCATTTCTCGGCCCTTTTCCAGCCAAGCCCGCTTTTCGTTTTCTCTGTCCATCTTAATAATTGAGACAAGATATATAATTGAAGCGTTCTTCTTCATCTATGTTGATATTGTTAAGAATATCAAAATACATTGCCATATTCTCTTTATTTTAATTAATTTACTAAAAATGTCTATAGTTTGTATTATCAGTTTATTATAGTAAAATATACTATATTTAGATTTAAATTTAGTTTTATCAGATGTTTAACTGTTTTTATGAAGGTTAATAGATAGTATAATAGTAATATTATCAAATAAATTTAAATTTAGCCTCTTTATTTTCAGAAAATGAACTGAAAAATCTGCGTCAAAGCGAAGGAAACCAGTCGTTTTTACCAATCCGTAGAAAGAAAGAGTGGAAAAATTTAGTTGTTCCAAAAAGAAGAACTCCGACTGGTTCGAGTATTATCTTTTTTGGTTCAAGACTTCATCTTCTCAATATCTTCTTCAGAAAGACGAGTATATTTAGTCATCTTATTGATGGGCACGCCATCATCAAGCAATTTCTTCGCAATCTCAGGCAATTCAGCTCAGCCCATTTCTCTGCCTTTTTTTAGCCCCTTTTTTAGGCCTTTTTTTTCGCCCTTTTCCAGCCAGGCCAGTCTCGCGCTTTCTCTGTCCATCTTATATTTGAGACGAGATAGATAAGTGAAGTATTCATCTTTATCCATGGTTATATTGTTAAGAATGTCAAAATACATTATTATTCTCCTTTTTATTGAAATTCACTTAGTAAAAATTTGTCTAGAGTTTATAGTGTTGGTATATTGAAATAAAATAGACTGTATTTAGGCTGGGGCATTGATTTTAACAGTTTTTTTTTGTTGATTAGTTTTCTAAAATTTGTAGATTAAAGCATAATTACATAAACAAATTAAATAAAATTCAAATATAGCTTTTTATCTACAGAAAAAAAACTGAACAAACTGCGTCAAAGCGAAGGAAATAGATCGTTTTAACCAATCAGTAGAAGGAAAGAGTGGAAAAATTTAGTCGTTCCAAGAAAGAAGAACTCCGACGGGTTCAAGTATTATCTTTTTTGGTTCAAGACTTCAACTTCTTGATATCTTTTTGAGAAAGGCCAGTACCTTTGGAGATCTTGTCGATGGGAACATCAATTTCAAGCAATCTCTTCGCGATCCTCAACGATTCTTCAGAACGGCCCTCTTTTCGGCCCTGTTTTCGGCCCTTTTTTAGGCCCTTTTTTTCGCCCTTTTTTTCGCCCTATTTTTCGCCCTTTTCCAGCCAGGTCTGTTGTACATGTGCTCTGTCCGTCTCAAATTTTTGACGCGATAGATAGGCGTAGCGTTCGTTATCATCCATGCTGATATTGTTAAGGATATCAAAAGCCATTTTTAATTCTCCTTTTAATGGGATTAATTTATCGAAAAGTTTTTTGTATTTATTATCATTAGCGTATTTAAAGAAAATAGACCATATTTCAGTTGAAGTGAAGCTTTCTGCAGGCCTTTTAATTATTTTTTTGAGTTTAGGCAATTCTATAATAATTATATTTATTAAATTAGAAAAAATTTCAAATTTATCCGTTTCATCTTCAGCAATAGTTAGTCTTATTTTTGATAAGAAGGATTTTCTGTGCGGAAACATATTGAATCCGCAAAAAGTAATCTGAAAAGCCTGCATGAGATCGTTGTAAGACTCAATTTTAGTTTTTTTGAGACATAAAAAGTTTATCAAGATATAAAACAAGTCGATTCCGCAACGATATGAAATCTGTCTTTTGAGAGTCTTCATCCATCGGTTTCGACTGCATTTCGACGTTAACCAGTTGGCCGTCTTTAGTTTGACAGATCACGTCAAAAGAAGAGCGTTTTTCGTCTATTTGCGAAATGGCCGTCTGATTGGGCAGGAACTTGACGTCAACGACCGGGAAGCCCAAAATGCTGGACAAGACGTCTATGAGAACGGGCTTGCCATCAGGATGAGTGAGGATGCTTTTAAAAACCCCGTCTTCCCAAGGAGGCAATATGAACGGAACGGTAAATGCCTTCTTCTTCTTCAAAGCCATTGAAGCAGTCTCCCTTCACTGCATTATAGACGATCATTGCCTTTGGGGCAAAGGAGCGAGAAAAGGAACAGACGAAATCTTTAACGGCGGAATTTTGTCGGCCTGGCGGAAAACGCCGAGCGAACTCTCCATGGATGACTAATAGGCTTCGTTTTAAAAAAAAGATTCGGACAAAGGGCTCGTTTGATTGCCCCCGCTTCTGTCGGCTCAACTGAGGCATTGCATTGCGTCCGAGCGAAATTGGCAAAACTTTTTTTCTTCTCGAATATAAAGTCCTCGACAAATGGTCCGCTGAAAGACGGGGCGAGTCTATCTTGATTTCCTGCGGAGCGAGGCTTGCTCCGTTCCTCATCCGGGAGCTTCGGCGGTTAGGGGGAAGGCGACGAATTGCCGCTCGACGCGTCAGAGCGACAAGAAGACCAGGTTGTTCGCCGTTGGGGCCAAGGCGGCGCTCGACTTGGCGCGGCCAAGACGCGTTCGCCGCTTTCGACCTGCTCGGCGACAAGGCGGAAGCGTCATCTTATGAAGGGTTCGATGCATAGCCGAGCTGAAATGCAGGCTGTTCGACCGTTTGCGGCGCTCTACGGACGAACGCGGCGCCTGGAAAGGGGCATGACGCGCTATGAAAAAGAAACTATCGCCCAGCGCCGGACATCTTACCATATCATCCCCTTTCGTCACTTTCGCCGACCTGTCGGAGGCTCCGCCTCATGGGCGACATGAGCGGCTTTGGCGGGCGTGATTTTGCTTGAGCGTCTGAAACGGCTTGACGCGCCTGCCCGGAACGGGCAAGACCTTGCCTATGAGCGAGCTTGCGGCGCAAATGCCCCTTGGCGGCTGTGCGCCCGGGCCTCGGCGAATACAACGATGTTGCGACTCCGCCTGGCGGCGCAGCGGTTCGCCTATGCGGCGACGACGCTCCACAATGTCCTAAAAGAGCAGTTTATGCTGGAGACCAGAAAAATTTGAAGATGAGGAGAAGCGCTAATGACGTGATATTTGCAGGCCAGTTAAGCGGTCGACGACATTCCCGAGTCTGTCAAAAATAGCGGCGCGGCGGTCATTCGCTGACCCGAGCTCATTTGCGCCGCGCCAACGGCGATATGACAGATGAAACAATCAAAAATCCTGTAGAGAATCAATGTCGCCATGAGGATGACGCTTTTGGAGCCGGCTGACCAGACGGTTTTTGTCGTAGGCGAAGACTTAAAACCTCCGGCTTTAGTCGGCGGCGGTTGAGGTCTATGTCATCGAGCGGCTTTTGGCGTTTGGAAAGCGATTTTTGTCGCCGAAAAAAAACGCCAGCTTTTGCTGGCGATTGTTCGCTTGCCGACCATCATTGACGAGATCTTCCAGCCGCGTTTGACGTGACGGCATAACGGCGTCGCTCCTTTCATTCCGGGCGGCAAAAGGTCTCCCGGTTTTTTCTGGCCAAAAAGAGGACTGGCGAAAATTGGCCAAAAAAGATCGAGTCCTCATAATTTCACGTCAAGTTAAAAGTCGATTGGCGCGTCAATAAGGCCGGGATAAAGGAGCGTGGCTTTGTCGAAAGCGAGAGAATCAACAGGAAGGGATTTGCGGACAAGCCTAAAAGAAGCGGAAAAAGACAAGTTTTTTTTTTCTTTTTGCGGGGAGGGGAGAACCATCATGGTTTCAAGTCTGAGGTTCCGGCTTGGTCAGGGCGAAAAACAGCTCCACAGGCCCTTCCTGCCCCAGAAAACCTCTGTCCTGGCCGTTCCATTCCATTCGGAGCGCCTGCCCGTCGCCGGCGATGACGCGGATATTGTTGAGTCCTTCGAAGGATTGGGCTTGGCCAGCTTCGAAAAACACCATGCCGATGGGCCCGTCGTCGACTGAGATTTGCGCCCAGGCGGGGCGTTCGGCTCTGAGGGTAAGACGGCCGGAATAGGTTTCATTGCCGGCGGGGCCTGAAACGGGAGCTTGAAAAATGACCGTGCCGTCGGCGTTTCTAACGGGTTCGTTAGAGGTCGTCGGATTGTTTCCGGCCTCGCCGGAGGCGGGCGGGGCGGCTGGCATTGGCCGGAGACTGTCTGGCATAAGATCGTACAGGCTTTGACGGAACTGAGAGCTGATTAAGACGGCCGCGACGAATCCCGCCAGGAACAGAAGGACGATGACCAAAATCCCCATGCCGCGGGAACGCGGTTCGTTAAGTCCCTTTTGGCTTGAATATTTGGACGTGATGGGTTTTCTGAAATCGTCGTCGGCGACGGCGGTCAAAGAGCGGTATGCTTCCACGATCGTTTCAGGTTCGGAAACTTTCAAAAGCTCGCAATACGTCCGCAGAAAACCTCTGGCGTAGACTCCGGCTATTTGCGGCTGTCGGCCTTCTTCCAGGCAATCGATTTGCTCCATGGCAATTTTTGTTCTGTTGGAGACGTCAGCTTTGGTGAATCCGGCCTTTTCTCTGCCCTCCTTCAGAAGAGCGCCTATTTCAGCGAGAGTTACCTGGGGCGCGGCGTTGGCTTGGTGTTTTTCAGTCACTTCTACTCCAAAGGAGGGGCAAACGGCAGTTCCGAAAACGGAACTGAAAAGAAGATTTTGTCGCGGCGCGCAAAAACGCGCGAAATGAGCTTTTGCAAAAGGCCTATGGCGTTAGAGAGATATTTTGATGTTAGCCTTGCTCTTAAGCTCGGCTAGCCATGTCTGGTATTTTTGCATCGCCTTTATTTGCTCAAGCTGTCGTCTGGCCATGTCTTTCTGTTCCGGAGAGAAGTTGCCCAAATCGCCGGACGAGCCGCTCGACTTCGAGCCGCTGGCCGTTTGAGCGTCGCCTGAACGAGGTTCAATGTACATCAGGAGAACCGCCTGACCGCCGTCCAAAGGCTCGCTGACCTGTCCAGGCGCGAGGCTCAAGGCTATCGCCTTGAGTTGCGGCTGCAGTTCGCCGACGGTCGTGTCTATGTCGCCTCCTTCAGCCGCCCCAGGACCTTGCGAATATCTTTTCGCCGCTTCCGAGAAGAGAAGGCCGGAGTCTATTTCCCGCTTGATGGTGGAAGCTCTGTCCATGACTTGCTCGGATCTGTTCGGAGAAGACGACAAAAACAAGAGTCGCACTTTGTCGGAGTCATTTGAGCCGCCAATATATATGCTCTTGAGATTCGGTCCTTGGCCGGACAGAAAGTCGTTGACCTCCTTGTCGGTGACGACGACTTTCCTGAAAATGTTGTAACGGACGACTTTGTCCTTAAGAATTTCCACCTTCAGGTTGTTTCGGAAATCCGCTAAAGACATGCCGCTTTGAGTTATTGAGGACCTGAATTGAGCGTCGTTGATGCCGTTTTCCGTCTTTATCATTTCTATGGCGCCGTCGACCTCGGTTTCGGGGACCATCAAACCGTCGCGTCTGGCCACTTGGTTAATGAGCTCGACTTCTATCATATAGTCGAGGACTTGTCTTTCAAGGGACGTTTCCGGGGACAGGGAGGCTTTTTGAGCCTGCGGCAAGGCCCGAATCTGATTGTTGAGATCGCTGAGGGTTATGATCTCGCCGTTGACTGTGGCCACTATGCGATCGACCGTGGTCGCTGCGGTCGCCTGGGAAGGCAAAAAAAGCGACAAGGCGGCGAGGAGCGAAAAAAGGGAAAGGGCGCGGAGCGCTTTAGATTTTTGGACTACTTGCAGGTCGAACATAATGAATTTGCCTTGGATAAGGTATTTGACCAAGATTAGCCTGTGGCCGAAGGGGGCTTCCGCCTGAGGAAAGCATCGCGTTTTGTCGGAGGCGGACGGACTGGCGGCGCAGTCGCAAGTTTTCGCCCAGAAGAACCTGTCGCAAAGCGATCGGTTCACCTGAAAACAATCGGGGATTTTGCCTCCGATCCGGAACGGTCCTAAACTTGGCCTTTTAATATTTTACTACATCATTTCTTGTTAGTCCAGCGCTAAGCTAAAGGTTGAATGGTTGGAAAGAAAGTGTAGTATTACTATATGTTGTGGCGTTTAAAAAATAATTCTGAGGTGCATATAGATGTTTAGAAATAATTAAAGCCTAAAATCATTAGTAAAAATAATAAATTTTAAATACATAATAAATATATTTTATGTTAATATTTAAAATGCTTAAAATTTTAAACATTATATTAATTGAAAAAATTTGCTTATGCAATTTTTATTATATATTAAAAAAGCATTTTCATTTGAAAAGACTACATAAACTTCGTTTGTTCTTGGAGCCTCCTCGATGATTTTCTCATCTCTCAAACTCCAAGTCAACGAAAAAAGGGCTGATTCGGCAACTCTAAAGACACTTTCGGCCGATGGACGGTCAATTTGTCGCCAACCCGCCCGACCGGCTTTTTTCCTAAGCGCGCGACGACCTCCCTTTTCCTCTGCGGGGAGGACGAAGCGGTCGCTGCGCTTCCTTTCTGGACCCTTTGCCGGCGGGCTGCGGCGCTTTGTTGCGAGGCGTCGTCAGAGGCGATCTTCGGAAGGCTCCTATCAGCTGGTTCGGGCGAGCTGGTCGATACGGCGCCGAATTGCCCGACGAGCGTCGTTTCGCTTTGACGGCGGGGATGGCTGTCGTCGCCCTTTAGCGCGGCGAACATCCAGAGCTATGACGCGGTTCTTGCGGTTCCAAAAGGCCGTTTTCTCGCCAATTCTCGCCAACTCCTCCCGCAGCCATGACTGACAAGGCTAGACAGGTTTCTTTCAGGCCATCCGCTTTGGCGGCAAGTCAAGATGTCTCTTTAGCGGCTCTTGACCGCGCAAGCTGTGACGATTCAGTTTTGGGACGCGCGGTTTTGAGGCGCGATGAAACGCTCCGGAACCGGTTTTCGCTCTGATGCAAGAGACGCCCAAACAAGAAAAAATCTTTCTTCCCTCAAAAGGTCAAAATAAGGTCAAAGAGATGGGAGTCGAGGTCCATCGAGACTATTTTTCCGTTAAGCGAGGGCGTCTCAAGCATGTGTTCCGAGTTAGAGCGCCGCTTTTTCGGGAAAATGACAATTTTTTTTGACGATTATTTTTTATTATATCTGTTATGGGTTTGCCGTTATTGCTGGTTAGAATTACAACGTTTCTTTACATCGCAGAAAATGAAAAATTTTATTTGACAAAATTTGCTGACATCTGGTAAAGTGCTGCGAAACAGTCGAAAGATGCTTGACCAGTTTGCAGACTTTTGGCGGTTGCTAATATTGTGCAAATTAGTTGCCATAATTAGCATTGTATCTCATTAGACATGCATTATATTTTTTTATTGTATCATAAAATACATATTTTTATATTAAATAGATGTTAAATTTTTCAAGTTGTTTAGTTATGCCAATTAATATGGCTCTTTTAACATCCGCAGCTAGCCGAATGGTCGTTTCTGTTGCGGCGGACGTCATTTTCCCAAAGCGGCGGGCCGACGATTTTTTTGTCGACCTAACTGTCTTAGGTTTTGGAAAAAGTTCGCGCAAGCAGGGAAGAATTTTGTCGGTCGCGCCAGGCGCTCCGACAGACCATCTCGACTGGCGGGTTTTCCTGGCTCGTTTTTTTTTCGAGCTAAATTGATTTCGCCTGTTGGCGAACAGCCGTTAGTCTAGAGCGGCTAAAAATTGGGAGGTCAATTTTGAATTCTGACATAAAAGCTCTAAAAGCCATCGGCTTCATGAAGCAGAAGCAGAAAGATCGTTTTTCTCTTAGGCTAAGGGTCATCGGCGGTCATCTGACGGCGGAGAACCTTAGATCCATCTCAAAAGTCGCCGACGAATTCGGCTCCGGGATCGTCCATCTAACCTCCAGACAGAGCATGGAGATTCCTTTCGTCAGTCTCGGCGACGTTGATCCGGTTCTGAAAAGGTTGGCGGAGCACGGTTTGGAGACTGGCATCTGCGGTCCGAAGGTCAGGACGATCACTGCTTGTCAAGGCGCGGCCATTTGCGAAAACGGCTGCATAGACACTCTTTCTCTCGCCAGAGAGATCTCCGCCAGGTATTATGGCCGGGCCTTGCCTCATAAATTCAAATTCGGGATCACCGGCTGTCTCAACAACTGTCTGAAGGCCGACGAAAACGATCTTGGCATAAAGGGAGGCTACATAAACGACTGGATCAAGGAGACATGTCGAGACTGCGGCCTTTGTCAAAAGAACTGTCGGCGGGGAGCCGTCAAGGCGGACCAAGGGGAAATCACGATAGATCGTCTGCTGTGCAACAACTGCGGACGATGCGTCAAATCATGTCCCACCGGCTCCATGAGCGGGCGAAGCGGCTACATGTTGGTGTTCGGCGGCCAGTTCGGCAACAAAGTCGCGCCGGGCAGACAGCTTATAAAAATTCTCCCTGACGTCGAGTCTCTTTTCAAAATTTCTGACGCCGCCTTGGACTTTTATTCCGCCAACGGTCAGCCAGGAGAGAGATTCGGCAACGTGATCGAGCGCATTGGCTGGGAGAAGTTCAGCCAGGCTTTGGGCGGAGAACCGCTTCCTTCTGCGGCGTAGAGAGGCCGTTTGAGAGAATCTGAGGGGATGAACGGCTCTTCCGCCGATGATTTCAGGGACAAGAAGATCAGCCGGCTGCGCGGCTGAAGCCGGTTGCGCATATTTCCGCCAATGCTGGAGGTTCGGCTTCAGGAGAAGACCGGAGTTTCTCCAAGCTTTGGACGACAGGACGAATCGACGATTTTGTTTTTTTTGTTCTGAAGCGGTATAATTAGCCGCTTCTAGTTAAACTTCCAAGGAGCCTAAGTCGAGAAGTCGACTCTCTTCGGTTTTTTTTGGAATTGCAGGCTTATTCGGACATGCGTCTGCGGAAGCAAGCGGCATTTTCGCTCTCGGCTCGTCTTGCCCTGTTTTGTTCTACTTAAGGCCGGGATGACCGCCTTCGTCAAGACGACGCGGTCGCCGGCCTTGCCTTTATTGTCTTCGCCTTCATGTCTTCCGTTTGGAGCCCAATTCCTCATTCCGTTCCCAAAAGGATCTTTTTTTGGTGTAGAACATGAAAAACTATTTCGTCCGTTTCTGCGTCGTCGTTCTGTCGGTCTGTCTTTCTCTTCCGCTTTTTGGAGCCGTTCTCTTCGCTCAAGATAACGCGGCCAGCCAGCCGCCCATCGTAGGCACGGACATACAAAATCAGCTGGAAACGTTGCATCTCAACACTATCGGGACATACAGCGCCGGTTTCGTTCTCCAGTCTTACGGTTATATCGGAGTTTTGGCCGATGTCCTAAGCCAGAAGGTCTACGATCGCGACATCGTTCAAACAATGCTCAAAGAGACGATTGTTTACATCAACAACGCCAGCGCGCAACTGGCCAGCTATAAATCGCCTCAGTTCGAACTGTCAAGAGAAGATTTGGCTTTTTTGAACCGCATAAACGCCATACTGCTCGATCTGGCGAAAGAAGCCGGAGCTCTGGCTGATTTCGCCGAAAGCCGCAACAACGAGGATCTGAAACGTTTTCATGACGCCCGCAACGACGCCTGGAGCGGCATCAAAACTACTTTGGGCCTAAGCAACTGATTTTTGTTTCTTCAGACGACGTCTTTGGAACGGGCAAGCGAAATTTTATTCGCTTCATTCCAGACGAACGTCGGAGACCATGGCTCCAAAGCTTTTTTCGCTCCGGCGACCGGCAAATTTTGAAGAACGGTCGGAGACGGAACACGTCCATTTTCGCCTGACCACAACATAATGACGCGCAAAAACAAAAAGCCGACTGTGAAAGGTCGGCTTTTTCTTCGCCTCATTTCGCCTAAATCTGGCGTTCTGACGAACATATCGGGCTTTTTTGGCAAAAAACTCTTTTCGTCCAGCCATGGAAGAGCTTCGGCAGCCGGGCAACGAACGTCTTCCATGGCCTCGCGCAAGGCCGCAAAGGCGTTCCAGGCCCGCTGTCAGGCCGCTCGCGAGGCCTGACGCGTGAGCATCCAGAAGCTCCTGCGGTTGACGCGGTCTTGACTGGGCGCGCCGCGCTCGGTTGCTGCAATGGTCATGACAGAAAGTGAAGTCCAAAATATGATGCGAGATAAATCAGACATGTCTCAAGATATGAAAATTATAGAAAATAAGGGTCTTGACGCGTTTGATTATGAAAGTCTTAAGCGTTACCGGAACAGATTGGGGGCTGTCCGGCCGGGTCATGTGTGGGAAAAATTGAATGATGTTGATTTTCTATGAAGGATTGGGGCGATTGAGGTCGGTGAAGACAAGCTGCCTCATCCCACGGCTGCCGGACTGTTGATGTTTAGTTTTGAACATGAGATTTGCCGTGAGTTTCCTCATTACTTCCTGGACTATCAAGAGCGGATGGATGACGTTGCCCAATGGACAGACCGATTTATTTCTAATACAGGCGAATGGAGCGGCAATGTTCATGATTTTTATTTTTATGTTCAAAACAAGCTCACGCTGGACATTAAGCGTCCTTTTGCTTTGAAAGATGGATGGGAGAGAATTGACGATACGCCGGTTCATAAGGCTGTCCGTGAGGCTCTGCTCAATTCGCTGATTCATGCGAATTTTTATGACAGCCGGGGTCTCGTTGTGGTTAAAGAACGGGAGCGAATCACAATCTCTAACCCCGGTAGTATGCGGGTCAGCATTGATGAAGCGATTTATGGAGGCAAGTCTGACCCACGCAACCAGACGCTGGTCAAGATGTTTTCTCTGCTCGGCTCGGTGGAACGGGCGGGCAGTGGCATTCCCAATATTTTTTCGGTCTGGCGGGAGCAGGGATGGGATATGCCCGAGTATAGAGAGGAGTTCAACCCTGACCAGACAATCTTGTCACTTTGTTTTGGCGCAGTCGATAATATGGCAACAAAAAGTGATGATAAAAACGTAAATATAGAACCTGGATCCGTTAAGAAAAAAATCAGCGACAGGCAGAAGGAAAAATTGACAGAGGTCGTCGCCAACAGCGAGAGCCTCACAACGGCGCAAGCTGCCGCCATATTGGGCGTAAGGCAGAGCAGAGCGCGGCTGATTATTGATGAACTGGTTAGTGTTGGGGTGCTGGAAGCCCATGGAGCTAAAAGAGATCGGGTATATCGTCTGAAAAAAAACTGACTCGCTGTCAAGTGAGAGACATTTGTCTGCTCAATGGCGGTCAAAGCGGTGGCGATAAAAACGTAAATATCGCACCTGGATCCGCCAAAAAAAATCAGCGACTGGCAGAAGGAAAAATTGACATAGGTCGTTGCCAAAGGCGTAAGTTGTCGCCATATTGGGTGTAAGGCAGAGCAGAGTGCAGCTGATTATTGGTGAACTGGTTCGCGTTGGGGTGCTAGAAGCCCATGGCGCTTACAGAGAGCAGGTATATCGTCTGAAAAAAGACTGACTCGCAGTCAAGCGAGAGACTTTTGTCCGTTCAATGGCGGTCGAAGCGGTGGCGATAAAAAGTGGCGATAAAAAGCGGCGATAAAAAGCGGCGATAGGCAGAAGGAAAAAATGACAGAGGTCGTCGCCAACGGCGGGAGCCTCAAGACTGTGCAAACTGCCGCCATATTATGCGTAAGGCTGAGCAGAGCGCGGCTGATTATTGGCGAACTGGTTCCGCGCCATGGGCGCTGGAAGCCCATGGCTCTAACGGAGATCAGGCATATCGTCTAAAAAAACTGACCCGCAGTCAAGCGAGAGAAATTTGTCCGCTCAATGGCGGTCAAAGCGTCGGCGTAAACGAACAGTTGTTATTCCGATATCGGACTACCTGCGAGTATTCAAATTATCTGTTTATTTAAGTATTTTATTGTCGGCAGGGTTTATGGTTTCGGCCGGTCGCGGTCAATCCGATGATGAAGAAAAGCCGTCTCCGTATGGCGGGGCAAAGCGACGGTTATGCTCAGTCTCCGGGCGACGCTGATTTGGTCTGAAGTCCAAAATGTCGTGCAGAAACTGTTGGACGTTTCGCGCCCCAAGAACGGAAAGTCCTTTTATATCCGTCTGGGAGGCCTCTTCAGCCGGAGCCGCAGCTTTTTTGAACCCCAGTCTGGCTGCTTCCGTCAATCTTTCTTTCAGCCGACCGACCCGTCGAATCTCTCCCGCCAGTCCCACTTCCCCGACGATGACCATGTCTGGCGGCAAAGGCCTGTCCAGCCAGCTGGAGGCAATGGCCGCCGCCACGGCCAAGTCGGCGGCGGGTTCGGTTATCTTCGCCCCGCCGGCCACGTTGACGAACACGTCA